>NZ_JBHFEI010000008.1:0-292034 GCF_041928815.1 Ensifer soli
CGCGTTGGGGGAAGGTTCACAGGGCTCAATTCTCAATGGAAATTATGCGCCTAACCGGCTCAGTTCCGCGTGCAAACTAACACGGATGATTGGAAAAGCCCTTTGAAAATCAACACCTTTTTGATTTCAAACGGGTAATTATGGTCGGAGTGGAGAGATTCGAACTCCCGACCCTCTGGTCCCAAACCAGATGCGCTACCAGACTGCGCTACACTCCGCCGATCGCCGCGAGATACACGCTTCCCGGCACTGCCGCAACCGATAAATCAGAGGCCGGCTGATTCCTCACGATCCACGCGTACAATGCGCGTAAGCCTCTCGCTCATCGAGGCCTCTCCCATGGATCGGGAACAGGCGCCCGTTATGGTCCACCGATCGCCGGCGCCTCGACGCGATCGCCCGGAGCGATCTCAAGCCTCTCCACCGTGCCGGCGGGAAGCTCGAGAACGAAAGCGACGGGCACGCCGGAGTCGATCAGCGCTTCTGAGTGCGGAACCGCGTCCTGGCGAAGCGTCGCAACGACGCCGTCCTTCTTGATGAACAACATGTCGAGCGGAATGAAGGTGTTACTCATCCACATCGTCACGCGACGCGTTTCCGCAAAATCGAACAGCATGCCTCGATCGGCCGCAAGCGCGTGGCGGAACATCAGGCCCCGCGACCGTCGCTCGCTGGTATCGGCGAGTTCCACCGTGAATGGGTGAATTTTTCCGCTCGCAGTGACGATGCGCAAGGGCTGCGTTGGGAAGTCGATCCTGTCCTGCGCCCACAGGTGTCCGGCCATCAGCAATGAAAAAAGCGCCAGAACGGCGCTTCTCATCCGTAGATGCCACGGGCGAGGCATCAATGCGACCGGTTCCCCGGCGCGGGCACGTCGGGATGGATCTCGGCCGCCATCAATCCCTTGTCGCCGTCGCCGAAGCGCACGAGGACGACCTGGCCCGGACGAAGCTCGGTCAGACCGAAGCGACGCAGGGTCTCCATATGGATGAAGATATCCTCGGTGCCCTCGCCTCGCGTCAGGAAGCCGAAACCCTTGGTCCGATTGAACCACTTGACGAGAACCCGCTCCAGCCCGCTCGTCGGCGTGACCTGGACATGGGTCTTGACCGGAGGCATCTGCGAGGGATGAACGGCAGTCGACTGGTCCATCGAAAGGATGCGGAACGCCTGGTAGCCGCGATCGCGCTTCTGAATGAGCGCTACGACGCGCGCGCCTTCGAGAACGGTCTGAAAACCGTCGCGCCGCAAGCAGGTCACATGCAGCAGCACATCCTGCATGCCATTGTCCGGAATGATGAAACCGAAACCCTTGGCGACGTCGAACCACTTGATCACGCCCGTGATTTCCATCAGATCCAGAGCATCGCTGCCGTACTCGTCACGCTGAATGACGTCCTTCGAAGAAAACCTGTCCGCCATGGTTTCGCAGCCCCTCGATTACGCGTCACTCTGAATACGGTTAACTGATTCTTGAAATCAAGATAACATCGTCTCAAGGCGGTCGCGCAAGCCCTTCCGTCAAAATTGCCTGTCTCCGTGCTTACGCCGTCAGCCTTGCCTCTGGCTTGTTCTCCTCTATGGTTCTGCCGCATTCCCGCCACAACACCCGGAGGAAACACCATGCGCTACCTGCACACGATGGTCCGCGTCAAAGACCTCGACGCCGCGCTTCATTTCTACAGCACGCTGTTCGGCCTCGTCGAAACGCGGCGATACGAGAACGAGAAGGGCCGCTTCACCCTCGTCTTCCTCGCCGCACCCGAAGACGTGGAAAGCGCCAAGGCGGGCGCCTCGCCTTGCCTGGAGCTCACCTACAACTGGGACAGCGAGGACTATACCGGCGGGCGCAACTTCGGCCACCTCGCCTACGAGGTCGACGATATCTACGGCTTCTGCCAGCATCTCATGGACAACGGTGTCACGATCAACCGCCCGCCGCGCGACGGCCACATGGCCTTCGTGCGCTCACCCGACGGCATCTCGATCGAAATCCTTCAGAAGGGCGCCCACCTGCCGGCGCAGGAACCGTGGTCGTCGATGGGCAATACCGGCAGCTGGTAAGCCTCGCGCAACCGCGGGCGACGAAGACCCTGTCCTGCCGCCGGCCGGCTCGTCGCCGGCGGCCTTGCCCAAGGGACCGCTGATTTACATTCGCGCGTGTTTTGGCTACAGATCTTAACCGACGTTAACCGGCCGTGATCGGCGACCGGGACAAGGCGTCCGCAGTTGCGCTCCGTCGGCGCCGAACGGGACAGAGATGGACACCACGACCGATACGCCCTCGCCTGCCGGCGACCGGAAACCCTTCGCGCCGCGCCTTCTCGGCGTCTGCATGACCGGGCTGGTGGTGCTGCTGCTGACAGCCTGCTCGGCGACCGACAAGGCACTGACGCTGACGGCCACGGACGCCGCCGACGTCGCGGAGACGGGCGAGACCACGAAGGCGGCGGACGAAACGGCGAAGAACGGGCCCAAGGCGGAGGATATGCGGGTCGCCGCCGCTGCGCCGGCGGCGGGCGAGGATCCGGTCTCACAACCGGGGACCGACGCCCAGGCCTATGCCCCGCCACCCTCGGGTGGCCAGACGGACTCGGTCGTGATGCAGGCGAACGGCCTCAATGCGACCTCCAACAGCATCTTTTCCTCGCGCCCGGTCGCAACAGGCGATACGCCGTCGACCGCCGCCGCGCCGAACAGCCTGTACAAGGCCGCGCCGGCAGCGGCGACATCCGGGGAGCAGCCTCCCGAATTGCCGCTGAAACCGCTCGAAGGCGCCGATGCCGGACAGGCCGCATCCGGCAGGAGCGCCGACACCGAGGCGAAAACGGCATCGGCCGGCGGCGACATCCCGGCAAAGGCGGATGCCGGGGGCAAACAGGACAAGTCGGCGACCGATTCGGCCGACACGACGCTGGTCGCAGCCGGATTGTTCCGCACCAAGCGGCGCGTTGCCGGCAGCTTCGAGAAGGAGCGTTTCGGCAGCGAAAAGCCCCGCCGCAGCCTGACGGGCGCGCGCAGCACGGATACCGCCTCGCTCGCCTACAATGCCCTGCCGGGCGTCAGTACCAATCCGTTGTTCTCGATGACGGGGGAAAGCGAGCTCGACGCGCTCGACGATCATGCCATGCCGCAGGTCGAGGTCGCCTCTCTCTCGGGCCTCGCCCGCCTGGCGCCCAACGGGCTGATGCACCAGACGGCCTCCGTCGACAGCGGCTGCTTCAAGCCGAGACTGATGGGCATGCTGAAGCAGATCGAACAGCATTACGGGCGCAAGGTCATGGTAACCTCAGGCTACCGGCCGCTCCAGGTCAATGCGAGGGTCGGCGGCTCGCGCGCGTCGCGGCACATGAGCTGCGAGGCGGCGGACATCCAGGTCGACGGCGTCAGCAAGTGGGACATCGCGAAATTCGTTCGCTCCATGCCCGGCCGCGGCGGCGTCGGCACCTACTGCCATACGGAATCGGTTCACGTCGACATCGGTCCGTCACGGGACTGGAACTGGCGCTGTCGCCGGGGCAAAAGCTGAGGCCTGTCGCCAAGTTACTGAGAGAAAATGACTTTTTCGCTCTCGTTTTCTTTTTTATTTTTTTGCTGGATTCGGGATTTTGGCGCTTGCGGGAATCCGGGGCGCTGACTATAAGACGCCCACATCGAAGCGCACGCGCCCTTCGTCTATCGGTTAGGACTCCAGATTTTCATTCTGGCAAGAGGGGTTCGACTCCCCTAGGGCGTGCCACCTTCTCTTGAAGCGTGGAAATTCGATGCTACATGAGACCTGAACGCGCCCATCGTCTAGCGGTCAGGACGCCGCCCTCTCACGGCGGTAACACGGGTTCGATTCCCGTTGGGCGTGCCATACTTTCCATACCGACTGCATCGGCCAGACAGGTTCATCGCTAACGCCAAGCCTTTGGCTCGGCATCGTTTTTTCCTGTCAAAAAATGACGGACGAGATGAAAACAAGGCTTGCGGGCGCGAAATCCTGCCTCTATAAGACGCCTATCGAAGCGCAGGCGCCCTTCGTCTATCGGTTAGGACTCCAGATTTTCATTCTGGCAAGAGGGGTTCGACTCCCCTAGGGCGTGCCACTTCCGTACCTCTCTTTTGAATTTAAGACGTCCCATCAGGTGGGCTTTGCCGCATCGATGACGCGCATTTGCACGCGCCGTGTCCCCTGCCAGGAATCGGCGGCGAGAGTGCCCGCAAGGTGGACCGTTGCGCCGCGCGCCGACAGCAGGAAGCGGCCGAGATCCGAATCAAGCGCCCGGAAGGCGATGGCGTCGAGCCTCGCTCCCTCCTGCCCGACCAGGGACAGCTTCACGTGATGGGCGCCCACCTGGCGGGCATCGGCGATCCGGTGGGCAGGAAAGGCGAAGACGGGCTGCGGATGACCGGAGCCATAGGGGCCTGCCCGTTCCAGCTGGTCGATCAGGCTCTCGGTCGCGCCGGAGGCCGAGAGCGCGCCGTCGACCTTCAGCGACTGCGTTGCGGCGAGCGCGGCGACCGGACCGCCGGCCCGCTCGTCGAAGAAATGCCGCAGGCGGCCGAGATCCGCGCGCTGCACCGTCAGTCCGGCGGCCATGGCGTGGCCGCCCCCCTTGACCAGCAGGCCCGCCTCCACGGCCGCGCGCACCAGGCGCCCGATATCGAAGCCGCTGATCGACCGGCCGGACCCCGTGCCGCGACCGTTGGCGTCGAAGGCGATGGCGACGGCGGGACGGCGGAACTTTTCCTTGAGGCGGGCCGCCAGGAGGCCGACGACACCGGGATGCCAGTTCTCGCGCGCGGTGACGATGACGGCGGCCCCCTCGCCCGTGCCGTATTCGGCGATCGCCTCGGCCTCGGCCTCGACGAGCATCGCCGCCTCGATCGCCTGGCGTTCGCGGTTGAGCGTGTCGAGCGTCAGCGCGATCGCCTGCGCCTCGCCGGCATCGTCCGAGGTCAGAAGCCGGCTCCCGAGCGCCGCATCGCCGATGCGCCCGCCGGCATTGATGCGCGGGCCGATGAGGAAGCCAAGATAGTAGGGCGTGACCGGGCCGGAGAGGCCGGCCTGCGAGAACAATGCGGCAAGGCCCGGATTGGCCATCCGCCGCGCGGCGACGAGGCCCTTGACCACATAGGCGCGGTTCAGACCCTTGAGCGGCACGACGTCGCAGACCGTCGCCAGCGCGACGAGGTCGAGAAGACCGAGCAGATCGAGCGAAGCGGCACGCCGGTCTCCGGCCGCGCGCAGCAGGCGCAGCGCGTTGACCAGCACCAGATAGACGACGCCCGCGGCGCAGAGATGCCCCTGTCCGGAAAGATCGTCCTCGCGGTTCGGATTGACCAGCGCCAGTGTCGGCGGCAGGTCGGTGCCGACCTGGTGATGGTCGATCACCACCGTGTCGACGCCGCGCTCGCGCGCCAGCGCGAGCGACTCGTGGCTGGTCGAGCCGCAATCGACCAGAACGATCAGCCCCGCGCCGCCGTCGATCAACTGGCCGATCGCCTGAGGATTGGGGCCATATCCCTCGAAGATCCGGTCCGGAATGTAGACCTCGGGGTCGACACCGAAATGGCGCAGGAAACGGACCATCAGTGCCGCCGAGGCCGCGCCGTCGACATCGTAGTCGCCGAAGACGGCGATCTTCTCGCCGCGCCCGATCGCCGCGACGAGGCGGGCGGCGGCGGCATGGCCGTCGGTGAGTCGGTCGGGATCCGGCATCAGCCGGCGCAGCGTCGGGTCGAGAAAGGCGACCGCATCGTCGAGGGCGACACCGCGACCGGCAAGCACGCGAGCGATCAGCTCCGGGATGCCGTGGATCTGGCTGATCGCCAGCGCCCGGTTCTGCCCGGCGCCGTCGAGACGGGGAAGCCAGCGCTGGCCCGTCGCCGAACGCTCGACGCCGAGGAACGCGCGTTCGACGGGATCGACCATGCCTTGCCTCTCCCCGGGATCCGGATGACGGCGCGCTCAGCGCGTGCGCGGACGCTCGATGCGGATCACCTGCGGCTCACCGAAGAGATAGCCGTCCGAGCGGATCGAGGCGGCAGCCCGGCGCACGGAGTCTTCCGTGGTCGCATGGGTGACGAGGACGATCGTCTGCGGCGCGTCGGTCCGGTCGTGATGCTTCGGCCGCTGCACGATCGATTCGAGCGAGATGTTGTTCTCCGCCATGCGCGTCGCGATGCCGGCAAAGACGCCGGTGCGATCGGCAACCGTCAGGCGGATGAAATAGCCGCCCTCATGGCTCTGCATCTCCGCCTTGACGGAGGGCGTCAATTCGCCGACGGGACGGCCGAACACCGGCACCGTCTGGGCGCCGGGGCGACTCTTGGCGATGTCGGCGATGTCGCCGAGCACGGCGGAGGCGGTCGCGTTGCCGCCCGCGCCGGGGCCGGCCATCAGCAGTTCGCCAAGGATATCGGATTCGATCGCCACGGCATTGGTGACGCCGTCGACCTGGGCGATCACCGACTCGCGCGGCACCATGGTCGGGTGCACGCGCTGCTCGATGCCGCTTTCGGTGCGCTGGGCGACGCCGAGAAGCTTGATGCGGTAGCCGAGATCGGCGGCGGCGTGGATATCCTCGATCGAGATGTTGGTGATGCCCTCGAGGTAGATGTCGTCGGCGGCGATGGCCGTGCCGAAGGCAAGCGAGGTGAGGATCGACAGCTTGTGCGCCGTGTCGTTGCCCTCGATGTCGAAGGCCGGATCGACCTCGGCATAGCCGAGCCGCTGCGCCTCCTTCAGGCAGGCCTCGAAGGACAGGCCCTCCTTCTCCATCTTGGTCAGGATGTAGTTGCAGGTGCCGTTCATGATCCCGTAGACGCGGGAGATGCGGTTGCCGGTCAGCGATTCGCGTAGCGCCTTTATGACGGGAATGCCGCCGGCGACCGCCGCCTCGTAGTTCAGGAGCGCCCCCTCGCCTTCCGCGATCGCTGCCAGCCGCAGGCCATGGGACGACAGAAGCGCCTTGTTGGCGGTGACGACATGCAGGCCGCGCGACAGCGCCGCCTCGACGGCGGAGAGCGCCGGGTCGCCGGCGCCGCCCATCAGCTCGACGAAGACGTCGATCTCGGCCGTGCGCGCCAGTTCCACCGG
The DNA here is from genome assembly GCF_041928815.1 of Ensifer soli. Lineage (NCBI taxonomy): Bacteria > Pseudomonadati > Pseudomonadota > Alphaproteobacteria > Hyphomicrobiales > Rhizobiaceae > Ensifer > Ensifer soli. The sequence continues at coordinate 7,088 of NZ_JBHFEI010000008.1, forward strand.
ATCGTCGAACCAAGAGACCGCGGAAAGGTCGACGCCGCGATCGCGCCCGCGATCGCGGGCGGAGACGGCAGCGATCTCGATCGGCCGGCCGCAGGAAACCGCCAGCTCCGCACGGCGCGTCTGCAGGATGCCGACCAGCGCCGCACCCACGGTTCCAAGCCCCGCAATGCCGATCTTCAGCGGTTCAGTCATGGCGATATCCTCTGCGTGAAACAGGCCCGGCGGGGCGGCGGCAGGCGCCGCCGAAACGGACGGCGAAACCGCCGTCCTCCCGGTCACCGGGCGAAAACCTCAACGGCGGGCGTTGAGCGAAATAACGTTGTGCATCGTGTCGTCCGCCGTCGACAGGAACTTCTTGATGCTGCGCGCCGCCTGGCGGATACGGTGCTCGTTCTCGACGAGGGCGAGGCGGACATAATCGTCGCCCTGCTCGCCGAAGCCGATGCCGGGGGCGACGGCGACATGGGCCTTCTCGACGAGGAGCTTGGAGAATTCAAGCGAGCCGAGATGGCGGAACTTCTCCGGGATCTTCGCCCAGGCGAACATGGTGGCGGCCGGCGGCGGCACCTCGAAACCGGCCTTGCCGAAACTGTCGACCATCACGTCGCGCCGGCGCTTGTAGACGGCGCGCACCTCGGCGATGTCGGAACCGTCGCCGTTCAGCGCGTGGGTGGCGGCGACCTGGATCGGCGTGAAGGCACCGTAGTCGAGATAGGACTTCACCCGCGTCAGCGCCGAGATCAGGCGCTCGTTGCCGACGGCGAAGCCCATGCGCCAGCCGGGCATCGAAAAGGTCTTCGACATGGAGGTGAACTCGACCGTCACGTCCATCGCGCCCGGAACTTCCAGCACGGAGGGCGGCGGCGCGCCGTCGAAATAGATCTCCGAATAGGCGAGGTCGGAGAGGATGACGATGTCGTGCTTCTTGGCGAAGGCGACGACGTCCCTGTAGAAATCGAGCGAGGCGACATGGGCCGTCGGGTTCGACGGATAGTTGATAACGAGCGCGATCGGCTTCGGGATCGAGTGGCGGATGGCGCGCTCGAGCGGCGGGAAGAAGGTCTCGTCGGGCTCGACCGAAATCGAACGGATAACGCCGCCGGTCATCAGGAAGCCGAAGGCGTGGATCGGGTAGGTCGGGTTCGGGCAGAGGATGACGTCGCCGGGCGCGGTGATCGCCTGCGCCATGTTGGCAAAGCCCTCCTTGGAACCGAGCGTCGCCACGACCTGGGTCTCCGGATTGAGCTTCACGCCGAAACGGCGGGCGTAATAGGCGGCCTGCGCGCGGCGCAGGCCCGGAATGCCCTTGGAGGACGAGTAACGGTGCGTGCGCGGGTCCTTGACCACCTCGCACAGCTTGTCGACGATCGCCTGCGGCGTCGGAAGGTCGGGGTTGCCCATGCCGAGATCGATGATGTCGGCCCCGCCCGCGCGCGCCGTCGCCTTCAGGCGGTTGACCTGTTCGAAGACATAGGGCGGCAGGCGCCGGACCTTGTGAAACTCTTCCATGTTGAACCCCGTCTGGCGCGCTTCCTGCCGCCGGTCGTTGAGGCAGCGTCCGCCGATCTTGCCATCATGTGGACGGATGCTTGCGTCGGGCCTTCGGCCCATTGACATGGCTTTGCGACCGAATCAGCCGAAAGGCAAGAGCTAATTGGTGATTTCCCTGAGCGTGTCGGCGCCGTGATTGTCGGCGAGCGCCTCCAGTTCGCGCCGACGCCGCTCGTATTCGGCGACCGAAATCGCGCCGCTCGCCCGGGCGGAGGACAGCCGCGACAGGCGCGCCTCCATCGACTGGGCCTCGGCATCCGTCATCTGCGCCGTCGCGCCCTGCAAGGGCGTGTAGACGGAGGGATAGGCCGCCGGCGTTGCGGCAACGGGCGCCGCGTCGTCGAGCGAGGATGAGGTGCAGGCCGACAGGGCGAGACATGCGCCAAGCGCGACGATGCCCGTCAGAAGGCGGCTTGCCGCCGGTCGCGCCCCATATGCTACCATCGTGTCGATCCTCATGCTCGCGCTGGCACTTGTAGACGCTTTGAGGCAGAATGTAAAAATACAAAAAGATCGATGCCGGGGAGGACATGCGTGGCAGCGGAGACCAGGACGGGCGACCCGGCCGGAAGCCGGACGGAAGGCGAGCGGGAGGCGTTTGCGGGTTTCGATGCGAAAAGCGTCGAACCCTATATCGTCAGGGATCCCGAGGCCTTCACCGTCAACCTCGCCCGGGCGGTCGAGCAGGCCGGCAAGGCGGCATCGGCCTGGCTCGCCCCGCGCGAGACCGGCGAGAAGACCGATGTCGTCGCCGAGCCCGTCGTCGACATGGTCAAGACCCTGTCGAAGGTCAGCGAATACTGGCTGAGCGATCCATCGCGCACGCTGGAGGCGCAGACGCACCTGCTCGGCAGCTACATGTCGATCTGGTCGCGCAGCCTGCAGAAGATGGCGGGCGATCCTATGCTGCCGCCGGCGCCGGCCAACACCGACAAGCGATTCTCCGACAAGGACTGGGTCGACAATCCCTTCTTCGACTTCCTGCGGCAGGTCTATCTCGTCACCTCGGACTGGGCGGACCGCATGGCCTCCGGCGCGGAAGGCCTCGACCCCCACACCCGGCACAAGGCGGCCTTCTACGTCCGCCAGCTTTCGAGCGCGCTGTCGCCGAGCAATTTCGTCGCCACCAACCCGCAGCTCTACCGCGAGACGGTCGCCAACAACGGCGCCAACCTCGTCAGGGGCATGCGGATGCTGGCCGAGGACATCGCCGCCGGCAAGGGCGACCTGCGCCTGCGCCAGACCGACACCAGCAAGTTCGCCATCGGCGAGAACATCGCGCTGACGCCGGGCAAGGTGGTCGCCCAGAGCGACATCTGCCAGATCCTCCAGTATGACGCGACGACCGAGACGGTGCTGAAGCGGCCCTTGATGATCTGCCCGCCCTGGATCAACAAATTCTATGTCCTCGACCTCAACCCGCAGAAATCCTTCATCCGCTGGGCGGTGGACCAGGGCCATACCGTCTTCGTCATCTCCTGGGTCAACCCGGACGAGCGGCATGCGGAGAAGGACTGGGAATCGTATGCCCGCGAGGGCATCGGCTTTGCCCTCGACACGATCCGGCAGGCGACCGGCGAAGAGGAGGTCAATGCGATCGGCTATTGCGTCGGGGGCACGCTGCTCGCCGCGACGCTGGCGCTGCACGCGCAGGAGGGCGACACGCGCATCCGCACCGCGACCCTCTTCACCACCCAGGTCGACTTCACCCATGCCGGCGACCTGAAGGTCTTCGTCGACGAGGAGCAGATCGCCCAGATCGAGGCGTCCATGCAGCCGAACGGCTATCTCGAAGGCTCGAAGATGGCAACGGCCTTCAACATGCTGCGCGCCTCGGAACTGATCTGGCCCTATGTGGTCAACAATTACCTGAAGGGCCAAGAGCCGATGCCCTTCGACCTGCTCTATTGGAATTCCGATTCGACGCGGATGCCGGCGGCCAACCACTCCTTCTACCTGCGCAACTGCTACCTCGAGAACACGCTGTCCAGGGGCGAGATGCGGCTTGCCGGCAAGACGCTCTCGCTCTCAGACGTCACGGTGCCGATCTACAACCTCGCCGCCAAGGAGGATCACATCGCGCCGGCGAAATCGGTGTTCGTCGGCTCAGGGCTCTTCGGCGGCAAGGTCACCTACGTCATGTCCGGCTCCGGCCATATCGCCGGCGTCGTCAATCCGCCGGACAAGATGAAATACCAGTTCTGGACGGGGCCGGCACCGAAGGGCGCCTTCGAGGACTGGGTGAAGAAGGCGAAGGAAACGCCCGGATCCTGGTGGCCGCACTGGCACCAGTGGATCGAGAAGCAGGACGGGCGCCGGGTTCCCAGGCGCAAGACCGGGGGGCCGCTGAACTCCATCGAAGAGGCGCCCGGCTCCTTCGTCCGCGTCCGCATCTAGACGGCTGATCCGCGATGCGCTTTGCCCCGCCGCTCGTGCCGGCAACCCTGGTGCGGCGCTACAAACGCTTTCTCTTCGACGCCGTCACCGGCACCGGAGCGGCGATCACCGGCTTCTGCCCGAACACCGGCTCGATGCGCGGGCTGACGGAACCGGGCATCCGCATCTGGATGTCCGAGCATGACAGCCCGGCACGGAAATACCGTCATGCGCTGGAAATGGTCGAGATCGGCGGTGACTTCATCGGCGTCAACACGGCCCTTCCGAACCGGCTTGCGGAGGAAGCGATTGTCGCCGGCCAGGTGGCGGATCTCGCCTCCTATGCGACGCTCGAACGGGAGCGCGCCTATGGCGCGCAATCGCGCATCGACATGCTGCTCACCGACCCGGCGAAGGGCCGGTGCTATGTCGAGGTGAAGAACGTCCATTTCAGCCGCAGCCCGGGCCTCGCGGAATTCCCGGACAGCCCGACGCAGCGCGGCGCCCGCCATCTCGACGAGCTCTCCGCCATGGTGGCGGCGGGCCACCGGGCGGTCATGGTCTACCTGGTGCAGCGCGGCGACTGCGACAGGCTCGCGATCGCCGCCGATTTCGATCCGGCCTATGCCGACGCCTTCCGCCGGGCGCGGGCGGCAGGGGTGGAGGCCTATGCGGTCGCCTGCGCGGTTTCACCGGCGCAAATCACGCCGACCGGCCTGATCGCGATAGACGAGCAGGGTCCGGCTGCATTATGACAGCCGGAAGGAAGAACGGATGTTTCACGGCATGGTCACCTATATCGACGCCGCCTCGGCGCCCAACCGCAACACCGGCGTGATCCGGCTCCACGACGCGGAGGCGTTCGACGGCATGCGCAGGGCCTGCCAGCTGACCGCGCGCTGCCTCGACGCGCTTGCCGAGCGCGTCTCGCCCGGAGTGACCACCAACGAGATCGACCGCTTCGTCTACGAATTCGGACGGGACCACGGCGCGCTTCCCGCGACGCTCAACTATCGCGGCTACACCAAGTTCACCTGTACCTCGATCAACCACGTCGTCTGCCACGGCATTCCCGACGACAAGCCGCTGCGCGAGGGGGACGTCGTCAATATCGACGTGACCTTCATTGTCGACGGCTGGCACGGGGATGCGAGCCGGATGTATCCCGTCGGCCAGATCAAGCGCGCCGCCGAGCGGCTGATGGAGGTGACCTACGAATGCCTGTTGCGCGGCATCGCGGCGGTGAAGCCCGGCGCCCGCACCGGCGCGATCGGCCAGGCGATCCAGTCCTATGCGGAGGCCGAGCGCTGTTCCGTCGTGCGCGACTTCTGCGGCCACGGCGTCGGACGGCTCTTCCACGATACGCCGAACATCCTGCATTACGGCCGCGCCAACGAGGGACCGGAACTGCGCGAAGGCATGATCTTCACCATCGAGCCGATGATCAATCTCGGCCGGCCGCATGTGAAGGTGCTGTCGGACGGTTGGACGGCGGTGACCCGCGACCGCTCGCTCTCGGCGCAATACGAGCACACGGTCGGGGTCACGGCGACCGGCTGCGAGGTCTTCACCCTTTCCCCCGCCGGTCTAGACCGGCCCGGCCTTCCTGCCTGACGCGTCCAGGGCACCGAACCGATGGCCAAGTCTCCCCCGCCGCCGATCGACCCGAACATCGAGGACGGCGACGAGCGGGGTTTCTTCGCCGAGCAGCAGGGCCGCGCTGTCGGGCCCGCAGACGGCGAGCACTACCACGGCCATCGCGACCGGCTGCGGGCGCGTTACAAGGACAACGGCGATGCGGCGCTCGCCGACTACGAGATCCTCGAACTCCTGCTGTTCCGCCTCATCCCGCGACGCGACACCAAGCCGATCGCCAAGGCGCTGATCGCGCGGTTCGGCACGCTTGCCGGCGTTTTCGGCGCGCCTCTGCCGCTGCTCCGGGAGGTCAAGGGCGTCGGGGAGGCGGTCGCGCTGGACCTGCGCCTGGTCGGCACCGCCGCGCAGCGGATGCTGAAGAGCGAGCTTCGCGGCAAGCAGGTGCTGGCCTCCTGGTCGTCGGTCATCGATTATTGCCGCAGCGCCATGGCCTACGAGACGCGCGAGCAGTTCCGCATCCTTTTCCTCGACAAGCGCAACGCGCTGATCGCCGACGAGGTGCAGCAGACCGGCACCGTCGACCACACGCCGGTCTATCCGCGGGAGGTGGTGAAACGGGCGCTGGAACTGTCGGCGACTGCGATCATCCTCGCGCATAACCATCCGTCCGGCGACCCGACGCCGTCGCGCGCCGACATCGAGATGACCAAGCTGATCATCGACACGGCAAAGCCGCTCGGCATCACCGTGCACGACCACATCATCATCGGGAAGGACGGCCAGGTCAGTCTCAGGGGGCTGAAGCTCATCTGAATATTGCCGTCATGTTCACGCAGTAAGGAAAAGCAACCACTCCACCTCCTTCGGGATCAGCCATGACCTTCACGTTCCGCATCCCGCATCTCCTCCGCGACACCCGGCTGCGCCGCACGGCGCTCTGGATCCTCGCCGTGCTCGTCTTCGTGCCCGCGGACCATGCGGTCAGGCTCTATTCGAGCGGCAATTTCCACACGGTCGTCCCCGGGGAGGTCTATCGCTCGGCGCAACTGACGCCGGAAGCGCTGACGGCGATCAACAAGACCTACGGGATCGGCACCGTCCTCAATCTCCGCGGGGAAAGCCGCGGCGCGCCCTGGTACGACCGGGAGCTCGAAGCCACCCGCGCGCTCGGCATCGATCACGTGGATTTCGGCATGTCGGCCAACCGCAAGCTCAGCCAGGCGGAAGCGCAGGCGCTGATCGCCGTGATGCGCGCGGCGAAAAAACCGCTGCTGATCCATTGCAAAGCCGGCGCCGACCGCACGGGCCTTGCCGCCGCGCTCTACCTCGCCGCGATCGACGGCGCTGGAGAAGAGGCCGCGGAAGGCCAGATCTCCATCAATTACGGGCATATCTCCCTGCCCTATGTCGGCGCCTATGCGATGGACGAGACCTTCGAGGACATGGAACCGGCACTCGGTTTTCCCGATTCCTGACGCCGATAACAGATCGGTGAGATTGATTTGTTAACCTTGGCACTCGACACTTCTGTGCAGTGCACAATGATTCTCTCGACCCGACCGGACATCAGCCATGAACCAGTATGACCTCGTCGTCGTGGGCAGCGGGCCCGCGGGCCGCAGGGGCGCCATCCAGGCGGCCAAGCTCGGAAAGAAAGTCCTCGTCATCGAACAGGGAAAGCGGGTGGGCGGCGTCTCGGTCCACACCGGCACGATCCCGTCGAAGACGCTGCGCGAGACCGCGCTCAACCTGTCGGGCTGGCGCGAGCGCGGCTTCTACGGGCGCGCCTACCGCGTCAAGCAGGAGATTTCCGCCGACGACCTGCGCCGCCGCCTACTGATCACGCTCGACCATGAAGTGGAGGTGCTCGAACACCAGTTCGCCCGCAACCGGGTGCAGCACATGCGCGGCAAGGCGAGCTTCCTGTCGCCGAGCACGCTGCAGGTGGTCAAGGACGACGGCGACGTGATCACCGTCAGCGCCGTCAGCATCCTGCTCGCCGTCGGCACGAAGCCGTTCCGCCCCGACTACATGCCGTTCGACGGCGAATCCGTCATCGACAGCGACGAACTGCTCGACATCGGCAACCTGCCGCGCTCGATGGTGGTGATCGGCGCTGGCGTCATCGGGATCGAATATGCGACGATCTTTTCGGCGCTCGACACCAACGTCACGCTGCTCGATCCGAAGGCGACGATGCTCGACTTCATCGACAAGGAGATCGTCGAGGACTTCACCTACCAGCTTCGCGACCGCAACATGAAGCTAATCCTCGGTCAGAAGGCGGCGAAGGTGGAGAAGATCGGCCCCGGCCGCTGCCAGGTGACGCTCGACAACGGCCGGATGGTCCATTCCGAAATGGTGCTGTTCTGCGCCGGGCGCATGGGCGCGACCGATACGCTGAACCTCGACGCCGCCGGCCTTACTGCCGACAATCGCGGCCGTCTCAGCGTCAACCCGGAGACGTTCCAGACCGAGGTTCCGAACATCTATGCGGCCGGCGACGTCGTCGGCTTCCCGAGTCTGGCGTCCACCTCGATGGAACAGGGCCGCATCGCCGCCCGCGTCGCCGTCGGCGCCATCGCCAAGGAGCCGCCGAAATATTTCCCCTACGGCATCTATGCCGTGCCGGAAATCTCCACCTGCGGCCTCAGCGAGGAGGAGGTGAAGGAGCGCGGCATCGGCTACGAATGCGGCATCGCCCGCTTCCGCGAGACCTCGCGCGGCCACATCATGGGGCTCGACTCCGGCCTGCTGAAGCTGATCTTCTCGCTGAAGACGCGCCGCCTCCTCGGCGTCCACATCGTCGGCGAGGGCGCGACCGAACTCGTGCACATCGGCCAGGCGGTGCTGAACCTCAAGGGCACGGTCGAGTATTTCGTCGAGAACACCTTCAACTATCCGACGCTTGCCGAGGCCTACAAGATCGCCGGTCTCGACGCGCTGAACCGCATGGGCGAACCGAAGCCGCCCGCCCCGCCCTCGCCGACGGCGGCGTGACACGCCCACAAAAAAGGCCGCTTCGGAAGCGGCCTTTTTCTTGATCCGGTGAAGGAGATTTACTCCGCGTCTTCGGATGCGGCGTCCTCTGCGGCAGCCTTCTTCTTCGAGGCCGCCTTCTTCTTCGGAGCCGCAGGCTCCTCGCCGGTCACTTCCTCGGAGGCAGCGGCGGCGGGCTTCGTCTCGTCCTCGTCGTCGGCGAGCAGCTCTTCCTTGCTCACTTCACGATCGGTCACGTCGATCGACGACAGCAGGTGGTCGACGACCTTTTCCTCATAGATCGGCGCGCGCAGCGAGGCGGACGCGCCGGGCGTGTTGCGGAAATAGTCGAGGATCTGCTTCTCCTGGCCGGGGAACTGGCGGAGCTGCTCGTAGAGCGAGCGCTGCATCTCTTCTTCGGTCACGTCGATGCCGGCCTTCTCGCCGATTTCGGACAAGACCAGGCCGAGGCGCACGCGGCGCTCGGCGAGCTTGCGGTATTCGACGCGGGCGTCCTCTTCCGTCGTCTCCTCGTCGGCGAAGGTCTTGCCGGCCTGCTGCAGGTCGGTGTTGATCTGGCGCCAGATGTTCTCGAACTCGGCATCGACGAGGCGCGAGGGCGTGTCGAAGGCATATTGCGCGTCGAGCTGGTCGAGGATCTGCCGCTTGACCTTCTGGCGGGTCACCGAGCCGTACTGGCTCTCGATCTGGCCGCGCACGATCTCGCGCAGCTTGTCGGCGGATTCGAGGCCGAGCTTCTTGGCGAGGTCGTCATTGATTTCGACCGGCTGGGCTGCGGCAACGGACTTGACCGTGATGTCGAAAGTGGCGTCCTTGCCGGCGAGGTTCGCGGCCGGATATTCGGCCGGGAAGGTGACGTTGATCACCTTCTCGTCGCCGGCGGAAAGCCCGACGAGCTGCTCCTCGAAGCCCGGAATGAACCGCTTGGAACCGAGGACGAGTTCGGCGTCCTCGTCCTTGCCGCCGTCGAAGGCCTCGCCGTCGACCTTGCCGAGATAGTCGATGGTGACGCGATCGCCGTCTTCGGCGGCGCCCTCCTTCGTCTCGTAGCTGCGGGCGTTCTCGGCGATCTTGAGGATCTGCTCCTCGACCTCCGCATCGTCGATCTTGACGACGTCGCGGGTGATCTTGATGCCGCTGACGTCCTGGAGCTCGAACTTCGGCAGCACTTCATAGGCGAGCGTGAACTCGAAATCGGCCTTGGCATCCAGGATGCGCTCGGCCTCCTGCTGGTCCTCGGTCATCGCCACTTCCGGCTGCGTCGCCGACTTCTCGCCGCGGCCGCTGAGGATCTCGGTCGGCTTGTCGCGGACGATCTCGTTGACGAGCTCGGCCATGATCGACTTGCCATAGACCTTCTTCAGATGCGCGACCGGCACCTTGCCGGGACGGAAACCGTTGATGCGGATGCGGTCCTTGGTCTCCGCGAGGCGCTCGTTCATCCGAGCCTCCATGTCCGCGGCCGGGATGACCACCTTGAGTTCGCGCTTCAGCCCTTCAGCGAGCGTTTCGATAACCTGCATGTTCAAACCTTCGTGTTACGGTGCGGGCGCCAGGCACAGCCTTGGCGCCTGAAGGCACCTGCGCCGATCCTTGTTCCGGGTGTGGCCTTTACGCATGTCGCCCGCCCTGTTGCAAGCAAAATGGCGCCAGAACCGGGCGTTCTGCCAAAAAACTGCATGCCGCAACGCACTCTATCCCGGCGACCGCGCGGCGGCGGAAGCGCGCGAACCCGGACGGCCGGGGACGCGGGCGTCGTGCATGCGATCCGAGGCAAATACGCCATCGCACCGGCCAAGGCAAGGCGGCGACGGACGGCGGCCCGGGCGGGGCTTGCAATGCCCGTGGCCCTTGTTTAACAGGGAACGGCTCCAGCATGCCCGGTTGGTGGAATTGGTAGACACACTTGGTTTAGGTCCAAGCGCGAGAGCATGGGAGTTCGAGTCTCTCACCGGGCACCATTTCCCTCTGCGGAAAAACTCATTTGCGATTTTCCGGCAATAGGTTACGCGCTGTCCGCACCCTATAACGCGCCTCATCTCCTCACCCCACGGTGCCGTTGAAGGGGTTTAGAGACCCCGAAGCGCTGCCCTCACCCATTTGACGCCGATCGGACGCGGCAGTGACGGCTACCGCGGCCGGTGGTGTCGCATGACCTGCGCTGTCTGCAATCCGGGATCAGCGGGACCTGCGGCACCGACGTGCGTATGAAGAAAGAGAGCGCTTGTTCCATGCCGAACCCTTCTCCCGCATCTTCGGCACGTTCCGTCGGAAACCTTTGAAACCGTCGGCCGTTCCCCGGAGATGAGAGGGAGAACCGGCCATGGGACAGATCTGGAAAGCAACGGCGCTGACGATATCGGTCGCGGGCGCCGTCCTGTTTTCGCAGGCGCCGGAATTCGCACAGCAATATCGCCAGCGCATCGGCGGCGCCCTTGACGAACTGCGCGCGATCGTCACCGACTTCGAGGCGCGGGCGCAGGCGGGCGGCCTCGACCGGGAGCGGGCCCTCGACCTCTACGCCAGCTCCACGGAAGGCTTCATCCAAGATCAGGGCCAGGCTATGCGCGCGACCTTCACGCGCTACGAAGTGCTCAGCCGGCAGAGGGAGGCGCTCGACGGCGCGCCGCCGCTGCTGCGTCCCGCAATCCTGATCGCCCACCCCGACGCGGCGCTGATGGCGCGCGCCTGGGAGGATTTCGCCCCCGCCGTTCCGGTCACGCTGGCAGGGCTCGCCTGGGCGGGCGCGGGCGGCCTTGCCGCAGGCCTTCTCGCCGGCGCAGGGCGCGTCGCCTTCCGCCGGCGCCGCCGTCCGGTCGCCCCCCGGGTCGAACCGGGCATCGACGCTACGCTTCCGGCGCCCGTTAACCCTCCCACCCCGCCCTGACCGGCGAGGCCTTGTTTTCGCCGGGATCGTCTTCATCTTCTGTTAACCGAAGACCATCCCGGAGATCTGTTCATGGCGCTCGGCGCGAACCACCGCTTGCAGGACGGCATCGACGCCGTTGAGACCATGACGCGATTCGCGCTCGCCGTGCTGGCGCTCGCCTCCGGCGTCTACACCTATCTCGGCGTGCGCTCGATCCTCGACGGGTCGGCAACCGCCGTCTTCTTCGCCGCGATCATCTATTCGAGCGCCGTCTCGGTCGCCATATACGCCTTCTGGTCCTACATGGCGCGCTTCTATCCGCATGTGACCGGGGCCGCCGGGCGCGGCGCGATGCTCGGGGTCATGGCGCTCGGCTGTGCGATGATCATCGCCATGTCGAGCTGGCTGAACGCGGCGGCGCTCGCCGGCTCCGCCGCGCTCGAGCAGCATCTCGCCGAAACGCTGGAAGACTACACCGCCGACCTCGACAAGGCGCACCAGAATGCGCTCGCCGCCCAGAGCCTGCTGCCGGACATCCAGCGCACCTCGGAACGCTTCGCGCGGCTCGCCGAGGATGAACGCAGCACCGGCGCCCTGACCGGGACCACCGGCGCCGGCAGCGTCGTGCAGTTGCTGAGCCAGATGGCGGCGCAGCTCAAGGAGCTCGAAACCGGCATCGCCACCGCGCGCGAACGGGTGACGACCCTCTTCGACGAGGGCCGGACGCGGCTTGCGACGATGCGGACGCTGGTCTCCGCGCCGGGCGCGATCGAGCCGAGGGCGGACAGCTTCTCCTCCGAGGTGGTGGCGCTGTCCGGCGTCATCGCGGCGCTGGAGCAGACCTCCATCGCCGCCTCGGTCAAGCGTGCGGCCGACGACCTCTCGCTCGGCTTCATCGCCCCGGTCGCCAGCGGCACCGAGGCCGATCTCGCCAGCCGGCAGGACCAGGTGATGGAGACGATCCGCGCCTCGGTCGCGGCGCAATCCAAGGTGCTGTCGCAGGCCGCCGACGAGATCCTCGCCCGCGAGCCTGTCGGCGAGCGCCGCTTCGTGCCGCTCTCCTCGGCGGAAGCGGTGCTGCGCTACGCCTCCGACTTCATCCCGAGCTGGGCCGGCGCCATCTCGATCGATCTTCTGCCCGCCGTTCTCGTCTTCATGCTGTCGATCGTCCATGCGGCGATGCGCCGGCAGGAAAAGGCCCTGCCCTTCGCCGAACGGGTGACGGCCGCGGAACTGTTGCAGGCCCTGGAGGTTCAGCGCGCAATCGCATCCGTCGAGACCGCGCGTCCCGCCGATGCCGCCTCGACGGCCGAGGTGCAGCCCTCTCAGAGTGCCGAGGCGACACCTCCGATACCGACGGCCGATCCGCCGCCGGCGGAACCCTCGAACATCACCAGCCTCGATCTCGCCGGCAAGACGCCGCGAAAGGGGCCGCCGGCATGATGCTCTCCCGCCCGACCGTGGACGGCTGGAAGAGCCGCGTTCTCGCGCTCGACGACGGTGCGCTGATGCGTGCCGCCTTCCTCATCCTGCTTGCAGCCGCCGGCGTCTTCCTTGTCATCGACCTTCGCGAGATCGGGGCCTCGAACGCAGCACGCCCCGGCGCGAGCGCGACGCCGTCGGACATACCGATCCTGCCGCCGGTGCTGACCGGCGGAGAACCCGACGATCCGCCCTCCGAGATCCTGACCGACGCCGAAACCCTGCAGAAGCCGATCACCTTCGAGCTTCTGGCCGGTGGCATCCTCAGTGCCCGTGGCGCCATCGATCCGGGCGCGGCCGCCCGCTTCAGGAGCGAAATCGAGGCGCGCGGCGAATATGTGACGACGGTCGCCCTCGATTCGCCCGGCGGTTCCGTCGAGGACGCGCTGGACATGTCGACGCTGATCCGCGAGCGCAAGCTGTCGACCTCGGTGGCGGGCGGCGCGCTCTGCGCCTCGTCCTGTCCGCTCGTCCTTGCCGGCGGGGTGACGCGCACCGCCGCCGATGGCGCGGTCGTCGGCGTGCACCAGGTCTTCAACGGCTCTGCCGACCGTCCCTCGCCCGAGGAGGCGATGGCGACCGGCCAGCGCCTTGCCGCCCGTATCAGCCGCCATCTCGACGCCATGGGGGTCAAGCCCGGCCTCTGGCTGCACGCGCTCGAGACGCCGCCGGACCGACTCTACTACCTAGACGGCAAGGAGATGCGCGCGCTTGCCCTGACGACGCCCGCCGCCGCGGAGACCGCGAGCGCGAAGAAGAGAAAGTAACGCCGCATCCGCATCGCCGGACGACGCCGCCGGTTGCGCCGTCGCATGTCTCCCGCTCCACAAAGACGACAAAAATCGTGCGTGGCGCGACATTGGCGCTTGCCAATCCATCTGGGTCGCCATTAACTGACGGCGATTGCGTTGGGAGAAACCGGCTTGCCGGTGCCGAAGGAGCAACCGCCCCGGAAACTCTCAGGCCAAAGGACCAGCGCGGTGCTTTCAGGACTCTGGAGAGAAGCGTCACCACGCTCGCCGAAGGGATAACAATCTCAGGCGCCAAGGACAGAGGGGGCTCGAACACGCGGCATTCCCATTGCCGCACGGATGTTGAGCAGGCGCGTCCGCGCCATACCTGGAGGCCGGCCTTGTCCGACGACGCCGATCTGAAGAAGACACCGCTTTACGACCTGCATGTGGCGCTCGGCGCGCGCATGGTTCCCTTCGCCGGCTATCTTATGCCGGTCAGCTATCCGCTCGGCGTGCTCAAGGAACACCTGCATGTGCGCGCCGCAGCCGGCCTGTTCGACGTCTCGCATATGGGACAGGTGGCGCTCCATCCCCGTTCCGGCGACATCGCGGATGCCTGTCTTGCGCTCGAAAGCCTCGTTCCGGCCGATATCCTCGGCCTGAAGCCGGGCCGGCAGCGCTACGGCGTCTTCACCAATGCCAAGGGCGGCATCGAGGACGACCTGATGATCACCCATCGCGGCGACCATCTCTTCCTCGTCGTCAACGCCTCGCGCAAGGACGAGGATGTGGGGCTGATGCAGGCGGCGATCGGCGAGCCCTGCGAGATCCGCCGCCATGACGACCGCGCGCTTCTGGCGCTGCAGGGGCCGGCGGCGGAACGGGTGCTCGCCGAACTCTGGGCCGATGTCGCGTCCCTGCGCTTCATGGATGTCGCGGAGGCCTCGATCCACGACGTTCCCTGCCTCGTCAGCCGCTCGGGCTACAGCGGCGAGGACGGTTTCGAGATCTCGATGCCGGCGAAAAACGCAACGGACGTAGCGAAGCGCCTGCTCGAACATCCCGATTGCGAGGCGATCGGCCTCGGCGCCCGCGATTCGCTGCGCCTCGAAGCCGGCCTCTGCCTCTACGGCAATGATCTCGATCCCGCGACATCCCCGGCCGAGGCCGCAATCGAGTGGTCGATCCAGAAGGTGCGCCGTCAGGGCGGGGCCCGCGCGGGCGGCTTTCCCGGCAGCGACCGCATCCTGACCGAACTCGCCGAGGGTGCGCGCCGCCGCCGTGTCGGCTTGCGTCCCGAAGGCCGCGCGCCGGTGCGCGACGGCGCCACGCTTTTCGCCGACGCTGCGGGCCGCCGGGCCGTCGGCTGCGTCACCTCCGGCGGCTTCGGCCCGAGCGTCGGCGCACCCGTCGCCATGGGCTATGTCGACCACGACGTCGCCACCGTCGGCACGCCGCTTTTCGCCGAGGTGCGCGGGAAATTCCTGCCGCTTGCCGTGTCCGCCCTGCCGTTCACGACCCCTACCTACAAACGCTGATCCGGAGACCCCGACATGCTGAAATTCACCGAAGACCACGAATGGCTGAGGATCGACGGCGACGTCGCCGTGGTCGGCATCACCGCGCATGCGGCGAACCTTCTCGGCGACCTCGTTTTCGTCGAGCTGCCGTCCACCGGCGCCAGCTTCTCGCGCGGCGATTCCGCCGCGACCGTCGAATCGGTCAAGGCGGCCTCCGACGTCTATTGTCCGCTCGACGGCGAGATCACCGAGGTCAATCAGGCCATCATCGACGATCCGGCCCTGGTCAACGCCTCGCCGGAGGCGGATGCCTGGTTCTTCAAGCTGAAACTTGCCAATCCCGCCGATGCCGAAACGCTGCTCGACGAGGATGCCTATCGCGGGATGACCGCCTGATGGCCGATACCGACTTCAAATTCACCGACTATCAGCCCTACGACTTCGCCAACCGCCGCCATATCGGCCCCTCGCCGCGCGAGATGGCCGAGATGCTCTCGGTCCTCGGCTATCCGAGCCTCGACGCGCTGATCGACGATACGGTGCCCGCCTCGATCCGGCAGGCGGAACCGCTCGCCTGGGGCGCGCCGAAGACCGAGCGCGAGGCGCTCGATACGCTGCGCGAGACGGCGGGCAAAAACAAGGCGCTCGTCTCGCTGATCGGCCAGGGCTATTACGGCACGATCACGCCGCCGGTCATCCAGCGCACCATCCTCGAAAACCCTGCCTGGTACACGGCCTACACGCCCTACCAGCCCGAGATCAGCCAGGGCCGGCTGGAGGCGCTGCTCAACTACCAGACCATGGTCTGCGACCTGACCGGCCTCGACATCGCCAATGCCTCGCTGCTCGACGAGGCGACCGCCGCGGCGGAAGCGATGGCGATCGCCGAGCGCGTGGCGAAATCGAAGGCGAAGGCCTTCTTCGTCGATGCGCATTGCCACCCGCAGACAATCGCCCTGATCCACACCCGCGCCGAGCCGCTTGGCTGGGAGGTGATCGTCGGCGATCCGCTTGCCGATCTCGATCCGGCGGCCGTCTTCGGCGCGATCGTGCAATATCCCGGCACCTACGGCCATGTGCACGATTTCACGCCCGTGATGGCGAAGCTCCATGCCGCCGGCGCGATCGGCATCGTCGCGGCCGATCCGCTGGCGCTGGCGCTGCTGAAGTCACCGGGCGACATGGGTGCCGACATCGCCGTCGGCTCGACCCAGCGCTTCGGCGTGCCCGTCGGCTATGGCGGGCCGCATGCGGCCTACATGGCGGTGAAGGACGCCTACAAGCGCTCGATGCCCGGCCGCCTCGTCGGCGTGTCGGTCGACGCGCGCGGCAACCGCGCCTACCGCCTGTCGCTGCAGACGCGCGAGCAGCACATCCGCCGCGAAAAGGCGACCTCCAACATCTGCACCGCGCAGGTGCTGCTCGCCGTGATGGCGTCGATGTATGCCGTCTTCCACGGTCCGGAGGGCATCAAGGCCATCGCCCAGAACGTCCACCAGAAGACCGTTCGGCTCGCCAAGGGGCTGGAGAAGC
The DNA here is from genome assembly GCF_041928815.1 of Ensifer soli. Lineage (NCBI taxonomy): Bacteria > Pseudomonadati > Pseudomonadota > Alphaproteobacteria > Hyphomicrobiales > Rhizobiaceae > Ensifer > Ensifer soli. The sequence goes on from NZ_JBHFEI010000008.1 coordinate 23,749, forward strand.
TCGGCTTCACCGTCGAGCCGGAGGTCTTCTTCGACACGGTGACCGTCGATGTCGGCCAGCTTCAGGGCGTCATCCTGAAGGCGGCGGTGGCGGAAGGCGTCAACCTGCGCCGGATCGGCGAGCGCCGCATCGGCATCAGCCTCGACGAGCGCTCGCGGCCAGTAACGCTGGAAGCGGTCTGGCGTGCCTTCGGCGGCGATTTCTCCGTCGACGATTTTGCCCCAGACTACCGCCTGCCGCGGAGCCTGTTGCGCACCAGCGCCTATCTCACCCACCCGATCTTCCACATGAACCGGGCCGAAAGCGAGATGACGCGCTACATCCGCCGGCTGTCGGACCGGGATCTGGCGCTCGACCGCTCGATGATCCCGCTCGGCTCCTGCACGATGAAGCTGAACGCCACTGCGGAGATGCTGCCGATCACCTGGCCGGAGTTTTCCGAGATCCATCCCTTCGTCCCCGCCGACCAGGCCGAGGGCTACCGGCTGATGATCGACGACCTCGCGGCCAAGCTCGCCCTCATCACCGGCTATGACGCGGTCTCGATGCAGCCGAATTCCGGCGCGCAAGGCGAATATGCCGGGCTGCTGGCGATCCGGCGCTATCACCTGTCGCGCGGCGACGCTCACCGTACCGTCTGCCTGATCCCGACCTCGGCGCACGGCACCAACCCGGCCTCCGCCCAGATGGTCGGCATGACGGTCGTGACGGTGAAGGTCAGCGACAGCGGCGACATCGATATCGCCGACTTTCGCGCCAAGGCGGAAAAATACGCCGAGACGCTCTCCTGCTGCATGATCACCTATCCCTCGACCCATGGCGTGTTCGAGGAGACGGTGAAGGAGATCTGCGAGATCGTCCACGCCCATGGCGGCCAGGTCTATCTCGACGGCGCCAACATGAACGCCATGGTCGGTCTCGCCAAGCCCGGCGAGATCGGCTCGGACGTGAGCCACCTCAACCTGCACAAGACCTTCTGCATCCCGCATGGCGGCGGCGGCCCCGGCATGGGCCCGATCGGCGTCAAGGCGCATCTCGCGCCCTTCCTTCCCGGCCATCCGGAAAAGGGGGATGCGGAAGGCGCGGTCTCGGCCGCCCCCTTCGGCTCGGCCTCGATCCTGCCGATCTCCTGGAGCTACTGCCTGATGATGGGCGGCGAAGGGCTGACGCAGGCGACCAAGGTGGCGATCCTCAACGCCAACTATATAGCCGCCCGGCTGAAGGGCGCCTATGACGTGCTTTACACCTCCAAGAGGGGCCGCGTCGCGCATGAATGCATCATCGACACGCGGCCGCTTGCGGCAAGCGCCGGCGTCACCGTCGACGACGTCGCCAAGCGGCTGATCGACTGCGGTTTCCACGCGCCGACGATGAGCTGGCCGGTCGCGGGAACGCTGATGATCGAGCCGACCGAGTCGGAGACCAAGGCTGAACTCGACCGCTTCTGCGACGCGATGCTGGCTATCCGCGAAGAGGCCCGCGCCATCGAGGAGGGCCGCATGGACCGGGAGAACAACCCGTTGAAGAACGCGCCGCACACCGTCGAGGATCTCGTCGGCGCCTGGGACCGGCCCTATTCGCGCGAAGAGGCCTGTTACCCGCCCGGCGCCTTCCGCGTCGACAAGTACTGGTCGCCGGTCAACCGCGTCGACAATGTCTATGGCGACCGCAACCTCGTCTGCAGTTGCCCGCCGCTCGAGGACTACTCCGAAGCGGCGGAGTGACGCGTCACACCCTGCATGGCCGGCGCAAAGGCCGGCCATGCGTTTAAGCTATTGAATGTTATGAATTAAATCCCGTGTCTTCAGAAATCGATTCAAGACGCTTCAGAATGTGATTCAAGAGCATCGGCGCGTTGCCGGACAGAATCCGGAAGCCGTATTAAATGACTGAAATCATACATATTTATAATTTTAAACCGCTCGGTCAGCCCCGTTCCTTGCGCAGCTTCCCCCACCAGTCGAGCCGCTTGCGGATCTCGCGCTCGAATCCGCGCTCCGGCGGGTCGTAGAAGGTTTGCCGGCCCATCTTCTCCGGAAAATAATCCTGGCCCGAAAACGCGTCCGGCTGATCGTGGTCGTAACGGTAGCCGTCGCCATAGCCTTCGCCCTTCATCAGCTTGGTCGGCGCGTTGAGGATGTGCTTCGGCGGCAGCAGCGAACCGTGCTCCTTCGCCGCCCGGACGGCCGCCTTGTAGGCGGTGTAGACCGCGTTCGACTTCGGAGCGGTGGCGAGGTAGACGCAGGCCTCGGCGAGCGCCAGTTCGCCTTCCGGCGAGCCGAGGAAATCATAGGCATCCTTCGCGGCGGTGCAGACGGCGAGCGCCTGCGGATCGGCAAGGCCGATATCCTCGACCGCCATGCGCACCAGCCGCCTGGCGAGGAAAAGCGGCGACTCGCCGGCGTCGAGCATCCGGCAGAGATAGTAGAGCGCGGCGTCCGGGTCGGAGCCGCGCACGGATTTGTGCAGCGCCGAGATCAGGTTGTAGTGCCCGTCCTGGCTCTTGTCGTAGATCGGCGCGCGGCGCTGCACCACCTCCTGAACGGCCGCCGCATCGAAGACCTCGCCCTTGCGCGCCGCACGCCAGACCTCTTCCGCCAGCGTCAGGATCGCGCGGCCGTCGCCGTCGGCCATGCGGATGAGGCTCGCACGAGCCTCCGCGTCGAGCGGCAGCGGCCTCGCCTCGACGGCCTCCGCCCGCGTCAGGAGCTCCGAAAGGCTCGCCTCCGTGTGCGAATGGAAGGTAAGCACACGGGCGCGCGACAGCAGCGCGGCGTTCAGTTCGAAGGACGGGTTCTCCGTGGTCGCGCCGACGAGAACGATGGTGCCGTCCTCCATCACGGGCAGGAAACTGTCCTGCTGGGCGCGGTTGAAGCGATGGATCTCATCGACGAAGAGCAGCGTCTGCCGTCCCGACATGCGCCGCATCCGCGCCGCCTCGAACACCTTCTTCAGGTCGCCGACACCGGAAAAGATCGCGGAGATCTGCTCGAAGACGAGGCCCGTCTCGCCGGAGAGGAGCCGCGCCACCGTGGTCTTGCCTGTGCCGGGCGGTCCCCAGAAGATCATCGAGCCGAGCGAACCGGCCTCGATCATCCGTGTCAGCGCCCCGTCCGCGCCCGTCAGGTGATCCTGCCCGACGACGTCTGCAAGCCTTTGCGGCCGGAGCCTGTCGGCAAGCGGCCTCGACTTCGCCATCGCCTCCGGCTCGGATGGCGAAAACAGGTCGGTCATCGGAAGAACTGGCGGATGACGCGGCCGTCCCGCTCGATCTCCACCCGCCAGAAGGCCGGATCGTCGTCGACCGCCTTTTCCAGCGTCTCGGACGTTTCGATCGTCGTGCCGTTCACCGAGCGGATGATGTCCTTCGGCGCCAGCCCGATCCGTGCCGCGGGCGAGCCGCGATTGACGGTCGTCACGACGACGCCTACGGAACTCGACGGCATGCGCAGGTCCTCGGCAAGGCGCGGCGACAGGTTGGCGACGACGGCGCCGGCAAAGGGATTGCGTCCCTCGATCAGCCGTTCGTCGGGCGGGGTCGTCTCCGGCGCGCGCGTCAGCGCCAGCGTCACGTCGCGGGTCTTCGCGCCGTCGGCCAGCGTCAGCCGTGCGTCGTGCCCGACGCCGACCGTCGTCAGCCGATAGCCGAGCGCATCCGGATGCTCGACCTCGATGCCGTTGACCGCCGTGATGACCTCGCCCGGGCGAATGCCGGCCTGTTCCGCCGGACCGCCGGGCAGGACGGCGGTGACGAGCGCGCCGCGCGAACGCTTCAGCCCGAGCGCCTCGGCAACTTCGGCGGTCACGGGTTCGAAGCTCGCGCCGATGAAGGGACGGACGAAACCGCCGGCACCATTGGCGGCCGAGGTGACGAAGGCCTTGACCAGGTTGGCGGGAATGGCGAAGCCGACGCCGTTCGAACCGCCGCCGCGCGAGAAGATCGCCGTGTTGATGCCGATCAGTTCGCCCTGCATGTCGATCAGGCCGCCGCCGGAATTGCCGGGATTGATCGCCGCATCGGTCTGGATGAAGAAGCCGAAATCGCCGGACGTCACCTGATTGCGCGCCAGCGCCGAGACGATCCCGCTCGTCACCGTCTGGCCGACGCCGAAGGGATTGCCGATGGCGAGAACGAGGTCGCCGACCTCGACCCGGTCCGAATCGCCGATCGGCATCGCCTCGAACGGCCCGCCGCCCTTGATCTTCAGAACGGCGAGATCGAGCCGGTCATCCTTCAGCACCACGGTCGAGGCAAACTCACGACCGTCGGCGAAGGCGACCTTGATATCGTCCGCACCCTCGATGACGTGATTGTTGGTCACCACCGTCCCGTCCGCGCCGACGACGACGCCGGAGCCGAGCGAGGATTGCTTCTCGCTGCGGTTCGGCATGCGCTGGCCGAAGAACTGCTCGAAGAACGGGTCGTCGCCGAAAAGCGATCGCTGCTGCACCATCCGCTCGGCATAGACGTTGACGACGGAATTGGCGGTCTTCTTCACGAGCGGCGCGAAGGAGAGCTGCATGGCCTCGCGCGAGGGCGGAACCGTGCGTTCGGCGACCTCGCCGGCAGGCGTCGTTACGGCGGCGGTCGCCATGGGATCGAGCGGCGGGCGATCCGTTCCAAAGGAGAAGGCAGCCAGCGCCACAAGCGCGGCGCCGGCCATGGCGATCAGGGGGCGGTAGGGAACGCTCATGCGTGAACGAGCCTCGACATTGTCTCTTCTGGCGATAGTCCGGTGACGGGAGCCGTCATCACTGCAGCGCGGCCATCACCCGGGCGTGCCAGAGATAGGCAACGGACGGCCGAAATCAATAAACCGCCACGATCATCCGCCGCCGGCGGATCCTCAGAACGGAATGTCGTCGTCCATGTCGCGCGAGAAATTGCTGCTGCCGCCGCGACTACCGCCGCTGCCCGAACGCGCCGGCGCCGAGGCCGCCGGCCCGCGCTCGTAATCGTCGCCATAGCCGCCCGACGCGCCGAAATCCTGTCCGCCGCCGCCGCTTCTCATGCCGCCGCCCTCGCCGCGTCCGTCGAGCATCGTCAGCGTCGAATTGAAACCCTGGAGCACGACTTCCGTCGTATAGCGGTCGTTGCCGGTCTGGTCCTGCCACTTGCGCGTCTGGAGCTGGCCCTCGATGTAGAGCTTCGCACCCTTCTTCACATATTGCTCGACGACCTTGCAGAGGCCCTCGTTGAAGACGACGACATTGTGCCATTCTGTCTTCTCGCGGCGTTCGCCGGAATTGCGGTCGCGCCAGGTCTCCGAGGTGGCGATGCGCAGATTGGCGATCGGCCGGCCGTCCTGGGTCCGGCGGATCTCGGGGTCGGCCCCGACATTGCCGATCAGTATCACCTTGTTCACGCTGCCAGCCATGGTCTTCATTCCCGTTTTTCCGGCCCGGAAGGCCGGCAATGTCCATCGATCTGGAGGACTTTAAACGCACCGTCGGCGCCTGACGCCCCGCAGCCGCCGCTCATCCACAACAGTTTTCAATTTTGTTCTTTATATGTTCTACGAAATCGCTAATATCCTGTCAATGCCGCGACGAAGGGACAGGTTTGCTGCATTGCGGCTCGACATCGTTTTGCCGGCCGTTACATAAGGTGCCAGGGCCCTTCACGGGCGGGATTTCAAGAAGCGACAGCCGGATGAGCGAACTGAAGACCATTTCCGTGCGCGGCGCGCGCGAGCACAACCTGAAGGGCATCGACCTCGACCTTCCCCGCAACAGCCTGATCGTCATGACCGGCCTGTCCGGCTCGGGCAAGTCCTCGCTCGCGTTCGACACGATCTATGCCGAGGGGCAGCGGCGCTATGTCGAGAGCCTGTCGGCCTATGCCCGCCAGTTCCTCGAGATGATGCAGAAGCCGGATGTCGACCAGATCGACGGCCTGTCGCCGGCGATCTCGATCGAGCAGAAGACGACCTCGCGCAACCCGCGCTCGACCGTCGGCACCGTTACCGAGATCTACGACTACATGCGCCTGCTCTTTGCCCGCGCCGGCGTGCCCTATTCGCCGGCGACGGGCCTGCCGATCGAGAGCCAGACCGTCAGCCAGATCGTCGACCGCATCCTCGGCTATGACGAGGGTACACGGCTTTACATCCTCGCGCCGCTGGTGCGCGGCCGCAAGGGCGAGTACCGGAAGGAACTCGCCGAGCTGATGAAGAAAGGCTTCCAGCGCGTCAAGGTCGACGGCCAGTTCTACGAAATCGCCGAAGTGCCGGCGCTCGACAAGAAGTACAAGCACGACATCGACGTGGTCGTCGACCGCATCGCGGTCAGGTCCGACCTCGCGCAGCGGCTCGCCGATAGCGTCGAGACCTGCCTGAGGCTCGCCGACGGCCTCGCGATCGCGGAATTTGCCGACAAGCCGCTGCCGGAGGGCGAGACCGCCGCGGGGGGTGCGGCGAACAAGTCGCTGAACGAGACCCATGAGCGGGTGCTGTTTTCGGAGAAATTCGCCTGCCCCGTCTCGGGCTTCACGATCCCCGAGATCGAGCCGCGGCTGTTCTCGTTCAACAATCCCTTCGGCGCCTGCCCGACCTGCGACGGCCTCGGCAGCCAGCAGAAGATCGATGAGGCGCTGATCGTGCCGGAGGCCCAGCGCACGCTACGCGACGGCGCGATCGCGCCCTGGGCGAAATCGACCTCGCCCTATTACAACCAGACGCTGGAGGGCCTTGGAAAAGTCTACGGATTCACGCTGAAGAACCGCTGGAACGAGCTTTCTTCCGCCGCACAGAAGGCGATCCTGCACGGGACCGACGAGAAGATCGAGTTCCACTACAAGGATGGCGCCCGCTCCTACAATGCGACCAAGACGTTCGAGGGCATCGTGCCCAACCTGGAGCGGCGCTGGAAGGAAACGGATTCGGCCTGGGCGCGCGAGGAGATCGAGCGCTACATGTCGTCCGCCCCCTGCCCCGCCTGCAACGGTTTCCGCCTGAAGCCGGAGGCGCTGGCCGTCAAGATCGCCGGCCTGCATATCGGCCAGGTGACCGAGATGTCGATCCGGGTCGCGCGCGACTGGTTCGAGGTTCTGCCGGACAAGATGACTGCGAAGCAGAACGAGATCGCCGTACGCATCCTGAAGGAGATCCGCGACCGGCTGCGCTTCCTCAATGATGTCGGCCTCGACTATCTGAGCCTCGCGCGCAATTCCGGCACGCTGTCCGGCGGCGAGAGCCAGCGCATCCGGCTTGCCTCCCAGATCGGCTCGGGGCTGACGGGGGTTCTCTATGTGCTCGACGAGCCGTCGATCGGCCTGCACCAGCGCGACAATGCGAGGCTGCTCGATACGCTGCGCCATTTGCGCGACATCGGCAACACGGTGATCGTCGTCGAGCATGACGAGGATGCCATCCTGACGGCCGACTATGTCGTCGACATCGGCCCTGCGGCGGGCGTCCATGGCGGCCAGGTGGTGGCGCAAGGCACACCCGCCGAGATCATCGCCCATCCGACGTCGCTGACGGGAAAATATCTTTCCGGTGAACTCTCCGTCGCCGTGCCGCAGGAGCGGCGCAAGCCGAAGAAGAAAAAGGAAATCCTCGTCGTCGGCGCCCGGGCGAACAACCTCAAGAACGTCACCGCCGCGATCCCGCTCGGCGTCTTCACCGCCGTCACCGGCGTTTCCGGCGGCGGCAAGTCGACCTTCCTGATCGAAACGCTCTACAAGGCGGCCGCCCGCCGCGTCATGGGCGCGCGCGAGAACCCGGCCGAGCACGACCGGATCGACGGTTTCGAGCATATCGACAAGGTGATCGACATCGACCAGTCGCCGATCGGCCGCACGCCGCGCTCGAACCCGGCGACCTATACCGGCGCCTTCACGCCGATCCGCGACTGGTTTTCCGGCCTGCCCGAAGCGAAGGCACGCGGCTACCAGCCCGGCCGCTTCTCCTTCAACGTCAAGGGCGGGCGCTGCGAGGCCTGCCAGGGCGACGGCGTCATCAAGATCGAGATGCATTTCCTGCCGGACGTCTATGTCACCTGCGATGTCTGCCACGGCAAGCGCTACAATCGCGAGACGCTCGACGTCACCTTCAAGGGCAAGTCGATCGCCGACGTGCTCGACATGACCGTCGAGGAAGGCGTCGAGTTCTTCGCCGCGGTCCCCGCCGTGCGCGACAAGCTGCAGGCGCTGCAGGATGTCGGCCTCGGCTACATCAAGGTCGGGCAGCAGGCGAACACGCTGTCGGGCGGCGAGGCGCAACGCGTCAAGCTCGCCAAGGAACTGTCGAAGCGTTCGACCGGCCGCACGCTCTACATCCTCGACGAGCCGACGACCGGCCTGCATTTCCACGACGTCGCCAAGTTGCTGGAAATGCTGCACGAGCTGGTCAACCAGGGCAATTCGGTGGTGGTGATCGAGCACAATCTCGAGGTGATCAAGACCGCCGACTGGGTGATCGACTTCGGCCCCGAGGGCGGCGACGGCGGCGGCGAGGTGATCGCGGCCGGGACACCGGAGGAGATCGTCCGCGAGCCGCGCTCCTACACCGGGCAGTTCCTGAAAGACCTTCTGGAGCGGAGGCCGGTGCGCAAGATTGCGGCGGAGTGAGACGATGATCCTGATCGGCCAGTATGATTCCTCCTTCGTCCGCCGGATCGGCATCGCGCTGACGCTCTACGGCATCGCCTTTAAGCATCGGCCCTGGTCCATCGTCGGCGACGCGGAAAGGATCCGCGCGGTCAATCCGCTGATCCGCGTGCCGACGCTCATCCTCGACGACGGCGACGTGATCGTCGACAGTCCCTCGATGATCGACCATATCGACGGACTTGTCGTGCCGGATGACAGATTGCTGCCGCAGGCGGAACCGGAGCGGCGCCGGGCGATCCGCATCATGGCGCTGGCGACAGGCCTTGCCGACAAGGGCGTCAGCCTTTTCTACGAGACGCGGCTGCACGATGCGCCGTCTCCGGTCTGGGCGGAGCGCTGCCGTGTGCAGATCGCCGGCGTCCTGGCGGCGCTCGAAACAGACCGCGCCGCGCTCACGACTCCCTTCTGGTTCGGCGCGGCGCCGGGACATGCCGACATCGCCGTCGCCTGCGCCATCCGCCATGTGTCCGAAGCCCATCCCGGTCTTATCGCGGCCGAGGCCTATCCGGCTGTGTCGGCCCATTGCGCGACGCTGGAGGCCCTGCCGGTCTTCCGGCAGATTTCCCAACCCTTCATCGCACCGGCCTGACCGGCCGAGGAGACATGATCATGGCGACATCTGGCGTCATCCGCACCGGCATCGGCGGCTGGACCTTCGAACCCTGGGAGGGCAGCTTCTATCCCGACACGCTGCCGAAGAAGTGGCAGCTCGAATTCGCCAGCCGAAAGCTGACGGCGATCGAGGTGAACGGCACCTATTACAGCTCGCAGAAGCCGGAAACCTTCGCCAAATGGGCGGCGGAGGTGCCGGAGGATTTCGTCTTCTCGCTGAAGGCCAGCCGCTTCGTGACCAATCGGCGCGTCCTCGCGGATGCCGGCGAGTCGATGCGGAAATTCCTGACGCAGGGCCTGACGGAACTGGGGACCCGTCTCGGGCCGATCCTCTGGCAGTTCGCGCCGACGAAAAAATTCGATGCCGACGATTTCGCGGCCTTTCTCGCGCTGCTGCCGGAGACGCAGGATGGACTGGGGCTGCGCCATGTCGTCGAGGTACGGCATCCCTCGTTCCAGGTGCCGGAATTCATCGCCCTTCTTGCCCGGCACAACGTCGCCGTCGTCTGCGCCGACCACGCCGACTATCCGATGCTGCCGGACGTGACGGCGGATTTCGTCTATTGCCGCCTGCAGAAGGGATCCGACGATGTCTCGACCTGCTATCCCGAGGACGATCTCGCCGCCTGGGCGACGCGGCTGAAATGCTATGCCGGCGGTGGACGGCCGGGCGACCTTGCCGCGATCGCCCCGGAACGCCAGGCGGATGCAGCACCCCGCGACGTCTTCGCCTTCTTCATCACCGGCGGCAAGGTCAATGCGCCGGCCGGCGCGCAGAGGCTGCAGGAGCGGCTTGCGGCGGACGGCTGATCCGGCGCGCGCCTCTCGCTCATCAGGGCATGCGAGCATGACGTCGCGCGCTCGGCTTGCCGGTGATGATCACCTCGCCCGGTTTCATCGATCCTGGCCGATGTCTCCTCAGCGACGTCGCCGTCTTGCCGCCCGGCGACACCCCTCGACAGTCCTCGTCCCGCCGGTTCTCTCACGCGATCCAAAGATCGATGCACCGGCAGGAGCTTCTGCCCGGTTTTTTTGATGCATTTCAGGAAAATACAACCTTTGATATGTAAATTATGACAGTGTCGTGAATGCGCCAGCCGGCGTCGCGGCCTTGCGGGCAGCGCCCCGCAGCAAGACCCAAGGTGAGCGATCGCCAATGCCGGCCTTTGCCGGCAGCGGCGCGGGCTCGTGTTGAGCATTGCGGGATCGGTTCGGCGTTGCATTGCCGAAAGAACGAGAAAAGAGAGCATGTCCGGTGACTGCGATGTCACGGGAAAGGCTCCAGGGGCACGAGGTTGGCGGCATGACGGGCTCCATCGTTTTCATCAATCTCGCCGGGGCGGTCGCCCTGCTTCTCTGGGCCTCGCGCATGGTCCGGACCGGTATCGAGCGCGCCTATGGCAACCTGTTGCGCGAAAAGCTGCGTCTCGCCGTCGGCCATCGGGTGACGGCGGCGATCGCCGGCTTCCTCTTCGCCATCGGCCTGCAAAGCGCCACGGCGGTCGCCCTGATCGTCTCCGGTTTCGTCGCCAGCGCCTACATCACCCCGGCGATCGGCATCGCGACGCTGCTCGGCGCCGATCTCGGCTCGGCCTTCGTGGCGCGGCTGTTGCGGCACGACCTGTCGATCTTCATTCCGATCCTCCTGCTGATGGGCACGGTCTCGTTTCGCGCGACCGAGGCGCGCGACTGGCGGCAGGCAGGCCGCATCTTCTTCGGTCTCGGCCTGCTGCTCCTGTCGCTGCGGCTGATCGGCGAGGCGTCCGATCCGCTGAAGACCAGCGAGCTGCTGCCGGTCGTCATCAATTACCTGTCGCGCGACTGGATCACCGCCTTCCTGCTCGCGGCGCTGATGGCATGGCTGTTCCATTCCAGCGTTGCCAGCCTGCTGCTGCTCGCCTCGCTTGCCGACCGCCATCTGCTGGCACCCGTCTTGATCATTCCGATGGTGCTCGGCATCAATTTCGGCGCGGCCGTCATCGCGGCGGTGCTGACGCGCAACGAGGCGCGTGATGCCCGCATCGTGCCGCTCGGCAATGTCGCCATCCGCGGGCTCGGCACGCTTTTGGCGCTCGCCGGCCAGTTCGCCTCTCCGCTGTCTCCGGACCTGTTCTCGAGCCATCCCGGTGACGCGGTCGTGCTCGTCCACCTGGCGCTGAACGCCGCCGTCGTCCTTCTCGGCCTGCCCTTCTGCGGCACGGTCGCCCGCCTGCTCGACCGCTTCCTTGCCGTCCCGGCGACCGAAGCCAAGCCGCTCGACTATCGCCGCTCCGCGCTCAATCCGGACGATCTTTCCGATCCCCGGCAGGCGATCAACAGCGCCACGCGCGAGGTGCTGACCGTCTGCGACCGGATCGAGCTGATGCTGGTGCAGATCTTCGAAGCCTATGAAAAGCCCGATCCACGCGCCATGGAGCGCATCGAGATGCTGGACGACGAGATCGACCGCATCCATCGCGACATCAAATTCTATCTCGCCCGCATTTCGGCGACGACGCTGGATCCGGCGACGGCCGCCGAATGCCAGGACCTGCTCGGCGCGACGATCAAGCTCGAACAGGCCGCCGACATCATTGCCCAGAACATGCTGACGCGGGCGCGCAAGAAGCAGGCGCGCGGTGTCGCGTTCTCGTCGGAGGGCTGGCGTGAACTGTCGGAAATGCACGACGAGGTGATGAAGAATGCCCGCCTCGCCTTCAATCTCCTCGTCAACAGGGATGTCGAGCATGCGCGCCAGCTCGTCGCCCAGAAGGAGATCGTGCGCAATCTCGTGCGCGTCAGCGAGGAACACCACCTGCAGCGGCTGCGCGACGGCAATGTGGCGAGCTACGATTCCAGCTCCATCCACCTCGACACGATGCGGGACCTGAAGGAGATCAACTCACTCGTCGTCTCGATCGCCTATCCGGTGCTCGAAGGCGCGGGCATGCTGCGCGCGAGCCGGCTGCGGTAGGGCGCCGTCAGCGAAGCGGCGGGATATGGTCGACGAGACTGTCCGCCGTCAGGCCCTCGCCCGCGGCGCTGCCTGCCGCGCCATGCCGCCAGACGCCGGCGGCGGCCGCCTCGAAGGCCGGCAGTCCGTTCGCCATATGGGCGGCGATGATGCCGGCGAGCACGTCGCCCGATCCGGCGGTGGCGAGAAAAGGCGGCGCGTTGCCGTTGACGACGGCGCGCCCGTCCGGGGCGGCGATCACGGTGTCCGCGCCCTTCAGGACGACCACGCCATGGCTGCGGCGCGCGGCGGCGATGGCCTTGTCGATCTTCGAGGCAGAAGGGTCGTCGGCGATATCGGGAAAGAGCCGCCGGAATTCGCCGTCATGCGGCGTCATCACCAGCCGTACCGGCCCCTCGGCGAAGGCGGAAAACAGGGCGGCCGGATCCCCGGCGAAGGCGGTGAACCCGTCCGCATCCAGCACGAGGTGACGATCGGAGAGCGCAGCCGCGTAGGACCGCAGCCGTCCGCCGTCGCCGAAACCCGGGCCGAGCACGAAGGTGTTGATCCGCCGGTCGCCGATCCATCCGGCGAGATCCTGCGCGCCGGCGATCTCGCGCAGCATGATCGCGGTGACGTGGGCGGCGTGCACGGCGAGCGCGCCGGCGTCCCCCGCAAGCGTCACCAGCCCGGCGCCCGCCTTCAGCGACGCCATCGCCGAAAGCCGCGCGGCTCCGGTGGTGCAGGCCCCGCCGGAGAGGACGGCAACATGCCCCCGGCGATATTTGTGATCGCTTGACGCGGCGGGCGGCAGGGCATCGGCCCAGACAGGCGGTCCGTTTTCGCAAACGGCGGACGCGTTCGCGGAGAGGATGCGCGCGGGGATGCCGATGTCGGCGATCTCGACCACGCCGCAGGCCGAGCGCCCGGGCAGAAGCACATGGCCGAACTTGCGCGCGGCGAAGGTCACGGTCCGCGCGGCCTGGAAGCTTGCGCCGAGAACGGCGCCCGTGCGTCCGTCGATGCCGGAGGGCAGGTCCACGGCCAGAACCGGCACGCCGGCGGCATCGACGCGGGCAATCACGGCCCGCAACACCTCAGGGACCGCCCGGGACAGGCCGGCGCCGAAAACCGCATCGACGACCACGTCGCCCGGCAGGGGTGCATAGTCGGTCAACGGGCGCGAGGTCATGGCGGCAGCGCGGAATGCCTCGGCCACAGCCCCCGTAAGCCGGTCGGGATCGGCAAGGTGGAACACGGCGACCTCGGCTCCGGCGTCGCGCAGCCCCGCCGCCGCGATCCACCCGTCGCCGCCATTGTTGCCGGGACCGCTGAGGACGACGAACCGCGACGCCCCGGCGAAATGGCGAAGGGCGGCCGCGCAAACGGCAAGGCCCGCACGCCGCATCAGCGCGGAGACGGCAATTCCTGATTGTGCGGCCGCCCGGTCGACGGCGGACATGTCGAGGGGCGAAAGGAGGGGTGGAACAGTGTCGCGCATGCGCCATCATCTACCGTCAAGACGGCGAAACGCAAGCCGCGCCGGCCCACCGGATCCGGAGGAAACTGCACGTTAAATCATCATTTGCTCATAAAAAATGCTTAAATAGCGTGCTCGTGAACACAGTCATTGGCCAGTCGACTGCTGCAATGCAGCATTTTTCTGCGTCGACGCAAAATTTAGGCAGAGGCGAGCGAATATTTTCCCGGAAAAAGCCGCCGGCGCATGGTGCGGCGATGGGAACGGTGTAAAGTGCGGCAGGAGGCGCGTAGACTGGCATAATACGTGCATAACACGGGCGGGCGGGTATGTTCCTGCTTTAACGGGAGAAGCGGAGAGCCAATTTCTCATGAAAAAGATCGAAGCGATCATAAAACCCTTCAAGCTCGACGAAGTGAAGGAAGCCCTTCAGGAAGTCGGCCTGCAGGGGATCACGGTCACGGAGGCGAAGGGTTTCGGCCGTCAGAAGGGCCATACGGAGCTCTATCGCGGTGCGGAATATGTCGTGGACTTTCTCCCGAAGGTGAAAGTAGAAGTTGTCCTGGCGGACGAGAACGCCGAGGCTGTGATCGAGGCGATCCGCAATGCCGCCCAGACCGGCCGCATTGGCGATGGAAAGATTTTCGTCTCCAATGTAGAAGAGGTCATTCGTATCCGCACCGGTGAAACGGGGATCGATGCCATCTGACGCACCGGGCATGCCAGCCGGGTGAAACGCGCCATAACCGCGAAGAAAAACAAGGACCTCTAGGGATATGACGACTGCAAGCGACATTCTGAAACAGATCTCGGACAACGACGTGAAGTTCGTCGATCTGCGCTTTACCGACCCCAAGGGCAAGCTGCACCACGTGACCATGGACGTCTCCTGTGTCGACGAGGACATGTTTGCCGATGGCGTGATGTTCGACGGTTCGTCGATCGGCGGCTGGAAGGCGATCAACGATTCGGACATGGTGCTGATGCCGGATGTCGAGACGGTCCACATGGATCCGTTCTTCGCGCAGTCGACCATGGTGATCCTCTGCGACATCCTCGATCCGATCTCGGGCGAGGCCTACAACCGCGATCCGCGCGGCACGGCGAAGAAGGCGGAAGCCTATCTGAAGTCTTCGGGCATCGGCGACACGGCCTTCTTCGGCCCCGAGCCCGAATTCTTCGTCTTCGACGACGTCAAGTACAAGGCCGATCCCTACAATACCGGCTTCAAGCTCGACTCCTCCGAACTGCCCTCGAACGACGACACCGACTACGAGACCGGCAATCTCGGCCATCGCCCGCGCGTCAAGGGCGGCTACTTCCCGGTCCCGCCGATCGACAGCTGCCAGGACATGCGCTCCGAGATGCTGACGGTCATGAAGGAGATGGGCGTCGTCGTCGAGAAGCAGCACCACGAAGTGGCCGCCGCCCAGCACGAGCTCGGCGTGAAGTTCGACACGCTGGTCGTCAATGCCGACAAGGTGCAGATCTACAAATATGTCGTGCACCAGGTCGCCAACGCCTATGGCAAGACGGCGACCTTCATGCCGAAGCCGATCTTCGGCGACAACGGCTCGGGCATGCACGTGCACCAGTCGATCTGGAAGGACGGCAAGCCGACCTTTGCCGGCGACCAGTATGCCGGCCTCTCCGAGACCTGCCTCTACTATATCGGCGGCATCATCAAGCATGCCAAGGCGATCAACGCCTTCACCAATCCGACGACCAACTCCTACAAACGCCTGGTTCCGGGCTACGAGGCGCCGGTGCTTCTCGCCTATTCGGCCCGCAACCGCTCGGCCTCCTGCCGCATCCCCTTCGGCTCGAACCCGAAGGCGAAGCGCATCGAGATCCGCTTCCCCGACCCGCTGGCCAACCCCTATCTCGGCTTTGCCGCCATGCTGATGGCCGGCCTCGACGGCATCAAGAACAAGATCCATCCCGGCAAGCCGATGGACAAGGATCTCTACGACCTGCCGCCGAAGGAATTGAAGAAGATCCCGACGGTTTCGGGTTCGCTGCGCGAGGCGCTGGAAAATCTCGACCGCGACCGCAAGTTCCTGACAGCCGGCGGCGTCTTCGACGACGACCAGATCGACGCCTTCATCGAGCTGAAGATGGCGGAAGTGATGCGCTACGAGATGACGCCGCACCCGGTCGAGTTCGACATGTATTACTCGTCGTAATCGCGCCGATAGGTGCGGACGAAAGGCGGCATCGACGATGCCGCCTTTTTTCATGCCCGCCGCACGCCGCAGGGATTGAGAATTGACGACGGCCGCCGCAGCGACCGCCGACGGGACGAGACAGAGCATCTCCGTTTTCTGTATCGCCCCGACATCACATCCGTTCCGGGGCCGACGGGACACGCGCCAAGACGCGGAGAATGTCAGTTCTGCTTGAGGCGCTGCTTCAAGAGGTCGAGATATTCCTCGTTGCCGCCGCTCGCGTCGTCGGGCGCGCCTTGCGCGATGCAGGCCGGCCTGTAGTCGAGGGCCATGCCGGCGCGGACGCAGACGCCGACCTGCCAGCCGGGCGGCAGGGCCGTCAGATCGACATCCTTCCATTTCGGATGGCCGTTTTCCTTCAGCCGGTCGAGATTGTTCAGAATCAGGCTGGAGAAATCCGAGACGGCCTTGCAGCTCTCGCGCTGGTAGGCATTGCGCGTGACGTCGTAGTCATAGGTCATCATCACCGCCTTGACGGCGATCAGGTCGACGGGCTCCGTCTGGAAATCATAGGTGCCGCGCTCAATGCGCGAGCGGATGTAGGTGGCGAGCAGCGGCGCGTCGGTGATCGGCAGCAGGTGGAATTTTGCGCCGTCGATCCGGTTGTCGCGGAAGAGCGGCGCCGGGGCGCCGGCGACATAGAAGAGCGCGTCGATCTCGCCCGATTGGAGCTTCGGCAAGGCCGCATCCGGATTGACGAGCACGCGCTCGCCGAGCTTCACCTGGAGGATGTCGAGGATCAGCGAGGCCGTCAGAAACGTGCCGCTGTCCTTGACGCCGATCGCCACTTTCTTTCCCGCGAGCTCGGCGACGGACCGGATGTCGCTGCGCGCCAGAAGGTGCACTTCCTCATTGTAGAGCGGGAACATGATGCGCACGCCGCGCACCGCCTGCTGCACCTCCGGATCGTTCGCCTCGAAGGTCTTCAGGTATTCGAGCACGTCGTTCTGGACGATGCCGAACTGGGTGTTGCGCCGGTTGCGCACGCCGACGAAATTCTCGAGCGAGCCCGCCGTCTCTCGCACGTTCAGTGTCAGTCCACAGCTCTTGCCGAGATCGGCGATGTCGCGGCCGATGCGGATATAGGTCCCTTGTGGTCCGCCCGTCATGATGTTCTTCTCGAACTCGGCGGCTTTCCCCAGCCCCGGAACGAGCAGAGCAACAAACGCGACCAGCGCCGCAACGCATTTGAACATCGGCGAAACTCCCCTGCCGTCGATCGTCGGACAAGACTATAGGTCCGCGCGGCAAATTCAACGCGGCGCGGACAACCAATGCGCCTGTTTCAGCAGCCGCTTTCGAGGCCGCGGATGAGGTTGCGCATGACGATGATCGGAACCCGGTCATAGACGCTCTCCAGCGCCTGCGTGACACAGGCGCCCTCGATCAGGCGGTCGCGCAGGCGCAGCCGGTCCGCGGCCGCGAGGCCGGACATTCCGGGTGTCTGCGACAGGACCGCATCCACCCGCGCCGGATCGCGCGGCGTTGCAGCGCGGTCGGCGGCGGGCGCCTCGTCCGTCCCGGCAGGGGCCTGGGTCGTCCCGGCAGGGGCCTCGGTCGTGCCCGCAGGGGCGGTGTCCGCCGCGCGCAGCAAGGCGTCGCGCTCGGCCTCGACGCCGCGCCGGGCGGAACGCTCCGCCGTCAGTGCCTCGCCTGCCTCAGCCGCCGCCGCGCGCGCGGCATCGCGCTCCGCACGCAACGCGTCGCGTTCCTCCTCGGCTTTCGCATCCGTCACCGCATCGTCTGCCTGCGCGGCCTGCCGGGCCTGCGCAAGCTCCGCCTCCAGCGCGCGGACCCGCTGGCGAAGCGCGTCGATCTGCTGCCGGCTTTCGGCGCCGGCGGCGTCGGCTGCCCGGTCCTGCCCCGCCCGAAGCGCAGCCAGGGCGCTTTCCGCTGCCGCGAGACGGTCACGGAGTTGCGTCGTCTCGGCCGCGTAGGCTTTCGCCTCGCCTTCCCGCGCGGTGTCGGCCTCACGACGCGCGGCGTCGCCTTTCGCGACCTCCGCCTTCAGCGCCGCTTCGGCGCGGCGCGCGGCATCGGCCTCCTTCGCCGCCCGCGCCTCGACGGCGGCCTTCTCCTTCTGCAGCGCGTCGAGATCGGCGTCGCGCTTGTCGAGGAGGCGCGTCAGCTTCGGCAATTCGTTGAGTTTCAGCTCGGCATAGTCCTTCTCGAGCTGTTCGGCCCAGTCGCCGGCGTTCCTCTTGAGATCGCCAAGACGTGCCTCGAGATCCTGATGGGCCTTCGCCGCCTCGACGAGGCGTTCACGCGCGTCATCCCGCTCGGCCGTCAGCGCGGCGATGCGCCCGTTCAGCCCCTCGCGCGTATACCAGCCATAGCCGATGCCGCCGAGGATGACGACGAGGAGAGCCGCCGCCAGCAGGAAACCGCCGCCAGGCCCCGATGGACGGGCCTGAACGCCGCCGCTGTTTCTGCCCCACTGATTGACCACGAAATGCCGCCCTCGCTGCTCGCCGCGCCGATGACGGATGCGGATCCCGCCGGACACGACCGGCTGATGGGATGCACCCGTCAGCCGAATTTAAAGCGCGGCCGGCCCCTCGCAAAGGTCGAGACACCGCGAAGACGAAAGAAAGATCAAAGAAAGATCATCAGCGGCGGGAAAGCGGCAGGAACCGAAGGCCGCCCTTGATGTCGGGGCGAAAACCACCACATGATAAGGCGAAAGGATGTTCAGCCATGAAACAAAGACACGCGAAATTTCAGATCGGTCAGGTCGTGCGTCATCAGATGTTTCCGTTCCGCGGTGTCATCTTCGACGTGGATCCTGAATATTCGAATACGGAGGAATGGTGGAATTCGATTCCGGAAAACCTGCGCCCCTCCAGGGACCAGCCGTTCTACCATCTTCTGGCGGAGAACGACGAGAACGAATACATCGCCTACGTCTCGGAACAGAACCTCGTTTCCGACGAAAGCGGCCTTCCCGTGCGTCACGCCAAGGTCGATGCCTTCTTTGATCCCGGCGCCGATGCCGGCCACTACAAGCCGAAGATCGTGCACCAGCACTGACGAAGGCCGGATCCGGACGACAAAAAACCCCGCAGTCTCCTGCGGGGTTTTTGTTGTCCGGACCGTCAGGGATCCGAAACGGATCAGCGCGAATAGAATTCGACGACGAGGTGCGGCTCCATGACGACCGGATAGGGGACGTCGGAGAGGCCGGGAACGCGCGCGAAGGTCGCGGTCATCTTGTTGTGGTCGGCTTCGATATAGTCCGGAACGTCGCGCTCGGCGAGCTGGACGGCTTCGAGGACGGACACGAGTTGGCGGGACTTCTCGCGCACGGCGATGACGTCACCGGCCTTGCAGCGATAGGAACCGATGTTGACGCGCACGCCGTTGACCGTGACATGGCCGTGATTGACGAACTGGCGGGCGGCGAAGACCGTCGGCACGAACTTGGCGCGATAGACGATGGCGTCGAGGCGCGACTCGAGCAGGCCGATCAGGTTCTCCGACGTGTCGCCCTTGCGGCGGTCGGCCTCGGCGAAGATGGCGCGGAACTGCTTTTCGCGGAGATCGCCGTAATAGCCCTTAAGCTTCTGCTTGGCGCGCAGCTGAACGCCGAAGTCGGAGAGCTTGGACTTGCGGCGCTGGCCGTGCTGGCCCGGACCGTATTCGCGGCGGTTCACCGGGGACTTCGGACGGCCCCAGATGTTTTCGCCCATGCGGCGGTCGATCTTGTACTTGGACGATTCGCGCTTGCTCATCGCATTTCCCTTCTTTGTTCTTGTCGGCCCGTTACCGGGCCGGTTTCAGGAAACACGCCCTCCTCTGGCCCCTTCTTGAGGCCTGACAGACGTCCCGCGATCACGCAGGCCGGGGACGTCACGGGACATGTCAAATAAAACACCGGGCGTTTCCGCCCGGCGCTGGGCGGGTCTTTAGGCAAAGATGACGGAATTGTCAACGGCGGGCCGGGCGAACATCGCTATTCGGCCGCGGCTGCCGCCGGTGCCGCATCGCCGGGCGCATTCGGGTCGCCCGCCGCCGTCTCGCAACCGAGATCGGGGAAGGCGACGATGCGCAGGCCGAAGCCGGTCGTGCGCAGCACGATCAGGCCCTGCTCCTCGAAATAGCCGAGAAAGCGGCGGGCGCGACGGGCGGAGTGGGTGCCGTAGGCGCGCGCGAGCGCCATGTCGGAAGGACAGGGCGCGCCGGTGAGCGCGCCGACAGCGAGACGCAGGAAGATCGCCTGCAGATCCTCGCTGACCCCGCCCATGAGATCGAGCGCCTTCGCCCAGCCCTCGCCGGCCGCCGTTTCGGCATCGACGCCGGACCGGGCGATCGCGAGCCGGCGGCGGAAATCGGCGAGCGGCGGCGGCGTGCCCGGCAGACGGCGCATGCGCAGCCGCACGAGGAAATCCTGGTAAAGCGCCGCATCGGTGGCGAAGCCGCCGTCGGAGGCCGCATGGATCGCCTCCAGCACCTCCCCGATCGCCGCCTCGCGCTCCTCCTCGGACATGTCCGGCTTCTGGAGACGGGGTGCGGCCGGCAGGGCCGGCTCCGGCGCCGGCCGGGAAAGTTCCGCGAGAATGTCCGTGGCGGGACGCGGCTGCGGCGCGATCCTGCGGGCCGGCCGCATGGCATCCTCGGGATCGGCGCTGAAGATCAGCGCATCGACATCCTCGACCGCGTCCGGCAACGGCATCAGCATCGGGCTGGTCGATCGGGCCGAGGTCTCGACCGGGCCGATGGTCACCTTCAGCGGCCGACGCGACAGAGCCGGGCCGAGCGCGACGAAGGAACCCCGCTTCAGGTCGCGAAACATCTCCGAGGTGCGGCGGTCCATGCCGAGAAGGTCGGCGGCGCGCGCCATGTCGATGTCGAGGAAGGTGCGGCCCATCAGGAAGTTCGAGGCCTCCGCCGCGACGTTCTTGGCGAGCTTCGCTAGGCGCTGCGTGGCGATGACGCCGGCAAGGCCGCGCTTGCGGCCGCGGCACATCAGGTTGGTCATGGCGCCGAGCGACAGACGGCGCACCTCCTCCGCCACGTCGCCGCTCGCCGACGGTGCGAAAAGCTGCGCCTCGTCGACGACGACCAGCATCGGATACCAGTGGTCGCGGTCCGCGTCGAAAAGGGCGTTGAGGAAAATGCCGGCACTGCGCATCTGCTGTTCGGCATCCTGGCCTTCGAGCGACAGCACGCAGGAGACGCGATGCTGGCGCACGCGCGAAGCGATGCCGGTCAGTTCCTGGTCGGTGCGCTCGCCGTCGATGACGACATGGCCGTAGCGGTCGGCGAGCGTGACGAAATCGCCCTCGGGGTCGACGATGCATTGCTGCACCCAGCGCGCCGACTGTTCCAGCAGGCGGCGCAGGAGATGCGACTTGCCCGAGCCGGAATTGCCCTGCACCAGCAGCCGCGTCGCCAGCAGTTCCTCGATATCGAGCGATGCGGCCGATCCCTCGGACGTCGTTCCCATGTCGATGCCGACCTTCACCGTCTGCGAACCCCCATGCCTTCAAATGAAAGGGCGACCGCCCCGGCCGTCGCTCCCCGCGTCTGGCAGACCGTCTTTATCAGACACGGCCGCCGGTTTCTCCGATGCAATCGCTTAACCCACAGGCGATTGCGCGGCTTCCCTACCAGAGGGTCTTGCCGTCGATGACCTCGACCGGAAGATCGGCGGCCTCGATGCCATCGACGAGGCGGGCATTGATGCTGACCTGCCGCGTCGCGCCGTCCCAGGATCCGTCCATCTCGAAGGCGGGGCTGTCGGTGAAGGTGGTGCAACCGCAGCGGCCGCAGAAGTGATGCGCCAGGAGTCCGCTCTGCCAGCGATAGATCCTGTCATGGGCGGCCGTCCCGGTCAGGCGAAGCTGCTCCGGCCTGTAATAGGCCCGCAACACGCCGGCCTTCGAGCAGAAGCTGCAGGTGCAGCGCGTCAGCGCGGCCGGCAGATCGCCGTCCACCTCGAAGACCGTATCCCCGCAATGGCATCGTCTGCTCAGCATGCGCGCCTCCTTCGGTTCCGCGCCCGAGAAGGTATCGCGGCGTCTCACGCCGTCAAGCCGAAGCCCTGCATCAGCCGGCGCGTGGTGAAGTCGGGATGGCCCGAGGTGAAGATCGCCGGGTCGGGGCCGCTGATCGGCGTGAACGTCGCCGGCAGCGTCACCAGCGAGCGGGCACGCCGCGCGATCGCCTCCGCGGGGTCGATCCAGTCGACCGGCCAGGGCGCCAGGCGGCGGAACACATTGGCGAGGAAGGGATAATGGGTGCAGGCGAGCACGACGATGTCCGTCCTTCGCCCGCCCTCCTCGACGAAGCAGCCGCCGATCTCCGCGCGGATATCGTCGTCGGCAATCGTCTCGCCGCGGATATAGGCCTCGGCCATCCGCGCCAGCCGATGCGAGCCGACGAGGCAGACATCGCATTGCGAGGCGAAGGACTGGATCAGCTCGCGGGTATAGGCGCGGCGCACCGTGCCCGGCGTCGCCAGCACCGAGACGAGGCCGGAGCGGGTGCGCTCGGCCGCGGGCTTGATCGCCGGCACCGTGCCGACGAATCGCATCTGCGGATAGGCGGCACGCAGCGCCGCGCCGGCGACGGTGAAGGCGGTGTTGCAGGCAATCACGCAAACCTCGGGATCATGGGCCTGGAGAAGAACGCCGAAGAGATCGACGACCCGCGCATTGAGCTCCGCCTCGCCCCAGCCGCCATAGGGAAAGCCGGCATCGTCGGCGACGTAGATGAAGTGCCGCTCGGGGATCAGCACGCGCAGTTCACGCAGGACCGTCAGCCCGCCGATGCCGCTGTCGAAGACGAGGATCGGCTTGGGCTCAGCCGTCATCGCCCTCTCCCGCCGGACGGCCGGACCGCCCGCCCTCCGGGGCGCCCGCACCGCGCGGCACGTCGCGGGTAAAGCGGTCGAGCACCGAGACGACGCCGCGCAGCAGCCGGATCTCCTGTTCGGTGAAGGCCGGGCGGGTCAGCACGGTGCGCAGGTTCTCGACCAGCTTCGGCTTCTTCTCCGCCACGCGGAAATAGCCGCGCGCGTCGAGCGCCTCCTCGACATGATCGAACAGGCCCTGCAGATCCTCCTTCGTGGCGGCACGCTGGGGAAGCGCCTGGAACGCGGTCTCCTCCGGCGAGGCCATGCCGCTCTTCAGCCATTCGTAGGACATCAGCAGCACGGCCTGGGCGAGGTTCAGCGAGGCGAATGCCGGGTTGACCGGAAAGGTGACGATCTCGTCGGCGAGCGCGATCTCTTCGTTGGTGAGGCCGGTGCGCTCGCGGCCGAACAGGATGCCGGTCGCCTCGCCGGCGCCGAACCGGCCGCGCAGGGTGCGGACGGCGACTTCCGGACCGCGCACCGGCTTGTAACCGTAGCGGTCGCGCGCCGTCGTCGCATAGACGAAGTTGAGGTCGGCGATCGCCGCCTCCAGACTGTCATAGACCTTCGCACCGTCGATGACATGGTCGGCCCGGCTTGCGGCGGAGCGCGCCTTCTCGCTCGGCCAGCCGTCGCGCGGATTGACAAGGCGCAGCTCGCCGAGGCCGAAATTGGCCATGGCACGGGCGACCATGCCGATATTCTCGCCGAGCTGGGGGTGAACGAGAATGATCGCCGGCCCCTCCGCCAACAAGGGCCGCTCGCTGTTGGTTCCTGCCATGCCGTCCTGTCCGGTGTCGATTTGAAAGCCGACTCCCTCGCACAAATGCCGGGCGTTGAAAAGACGGATCAGCCCGGCGTGACGGGCTTCAGCCGGTCGAGCAGCAGGCCGACCATCTCCAGGGCCAGCGCGGCCTTGCGTTCCGAGAGCGGCAGATGCCGCCGCGTCACGCTGCGCACCGGGCGCGGCACGTAGAAGCATTCCGATCCGCTCGCGCGCAACGCCGCAAGGCGCGCCTTCGCCCCGTCGAGCGCCGCCGGGTCCGGGCTATCCCCGCCGGCGCCCTGCACGGCCATCTTCGCCCAGTAGGTTGCGGCCATCATCAGCGCAAGCGTCTGCCGGACATGTCCGGGCCGGGTGACCACCTGCCAGGAGGAGCCGAGCGGGCGGGCGGCGGCGGCGACGTCGCGGTAGGCGCGCTCCAGCGCCTGGGCCTGCGCCAGCGCCTGGGCCTCCGCCAGCGCGGAAACGCCGTCCCGCGGACCGGCTGACAGCAGCGCATCCATCGCGTCGTACCAGCCGGTCAGCGCCGCATCGAGGGTCGCGCGCGTGCGGGTCGGGAACACCAGGAAAGCGACGGCCATCCCGGCGGCCGAACCGATCAGCGTCTCCTCCAGCCGCAGCACCATCAGTCCGGGGGTCAGCACCCCCATCATTCCGTAGGCGAGCGCGAGCACGATGGACACGAAAAAGGTCATCGCCGCATAGGAGACCTGCAGCATATAGAAGGCGAGAAAGATGCACGACAGGGCGACGAGCGCCGAGATCGCGACGTGACCGGAGAGAAGGGCGGCAACACCGACGCCGGCGACGAGCCCGAGCAGCGTGCCGCCCGAGCGCTGGAGCGCGCGCAGCATCGTGTCGCCGCGCGAGCGGGTGTTGGTGAAGACGAGGAAGGCCGACAGCACCGCCCAGAACCAGCGCTCGCGCGACAGCATCAGGCCGAAAACCATGGCGACGGCGGCGGCGAGCGTGATCTGGATCGCGCTGCGCATCGCGGGCGCGTCCAGCGAGATGCGGCCGCCGGAGGGCGCGGGCGGAACCGGCGGCGCCGGCGGCCTCAATCCTTCGGCGGAGAGGACGGCGGCGACGTCCTGCGTCACCGCGCGCCGGGCACGGTCGAGCCAGACGAGGCTGCCGGCGGTCTCGGCCGCAGGTCCCGGCGGCATCGCTTCCGCAAGCCGCGCCAAAGCCGCGCCGTCGCGGCCGCGCACCGCATCGAGCATGGCCGGCTGCGGCGGGGACTGAAGGCCGAGGACGGCGGCGCTTTCGACCGCAAGATGCAGATCGAACAGCGCCAGCGTCAGCCGCAGCGCCGGATCATCCCCGGCCGGTGCCTCGCTTGCGGGACGCGGCAGCAGGCTTTCGGCCATCAGCATCGCATCCTTGAAGTGAGAGAC
Organism: Ensifer soli; assembly: GCF_041928815.1. Classification (NCBI taxonomy): domain Bacteria; kingdom Pseudomonadati; phylum Pseudomonadota; class Alphaproteobacteria; order Hyphomicrobiales; family Rhizobiaceae; genus Ensifer; species Ensifer soli. Next base: position 48,652 of record NZ_JBHFEI010000008.1, read on the forward strand.
GCGGGCCATCACCTGCCGGCGCCGCGCCGGCGGCACCTCTCCCGTTGCCGAGATGGCGGCGAGATCGTCGAGAATGCCGCCGATCCGCGCATCGAGGGCGACGAGCGTGCGGGAAAGATCCCGCTGCCAGCGATCCGGCAGGATGACGGTGGACACCAGATGGGCAACGAGGGCGGCCGTCAGGACACCGGCCGCAACCGCCGGAATCTGATCCGGCGACGGATGCAGGTAGGCGCCGATGAAATAGGACATGAAGGCGAACATGCCGACCGCCATCCAGCGCGGGCCGTAGGACCGGGCGAAGCTGGCGGCGAAGACGACCGCGAGAAAGACAAGGTCGGAGACCATACGGTAGGGCTCGAGCAGGGCGGCGAGCGTCACGATCACGAGCGCCGCGCCGCAACCGATCAGCCGCGTGACGAACTGGCGCGCCGGCCCGAGGTCGCGCACCGAAAGGCCGCTCTGGATCGCCAGCGTGATCGCAAGTCCGTAGGCTGCGGGCGGCAGCGCCCAGACCTGCGCCATCGCGGCAAGCATGGCGAGCGTGACGAGGATGGTGACCGTCACCCGGCCGGCCATGCGCACGCGCGAAAAGGCCGGATCGTTCGCCAGAAGCCAGTCGCGCAGTCGCCGTATCGTCACGTTCCCGCCTTTCACCGACGGCCGGCGCGCTGCCGCGCATTGCCCGCCGCCCGGCCTAGCACGCAGCCCCGCCGGCCGGCAATCCGGGCGTCGCAGCGATGGTCGGCGACACCCGCATATGCTTGCAATCGCGGCGAAAACAATCGGACCCCGCCTTAAGTTTCATGGCCCCCGCGCTTTGCCTTGCCGGCCGTGGATGCTATAGCCGCAACGATCGCAGTTTTCCCGCCACGGGGGCGCCCGGCCCCCACAGACCCAACGAGGTTTCCATGGTCAAGATCAAGGTCGCCAACCCCGTCGTCGAGCTCGACGGCGACGAGATGACGCGCATCATCTGGCAGTTCATCAAGGACAAGCTGATCCATCCCTATCTCGATGTCGACCTCGAATATTACGACCTTTCCGTCGAGAACCGCGACGCCACCGGCGACCAGGTGACGATCGATGCCGCCAACGCGATCAAGAAGCACGGCGTCGGCGTCAAATGCGCGACGATCACGCCGGACGAGGCCCGCGTCGAGGAATTCAACCTGAAGAAGATGTGGAAGTCGCCGAACGGCACGATCCGCAACATCCTCGGCGGCGTCATCTTCCGCGAGCCGATCATCTGCAAGAACGTGCCCCGCCTCGTTCCGGGCTGGACCAAGCCGATCATCGTCGGCCGCCACGCCTTCGGCGACCAGTACCGCGCCACCGATTTCAAGTTCCCCGGCAAGGGCAAGCTCTCGATCAAGTTCGTCGGCGACGACGGTCAGACGATCGAGCACGACGTCTATGACGCGCCCGGCGCCGGCGTGGCGCTCGCCATGTACAATCTCGACGAATCGATCACCGAATTCGCCCGCGCCTCGCTGAACTACGGCCTGCAGCGCCAGGTTCCGGTCTATCTCTCGACCAAGAACACCATCCTCAAAGCCTATGACGGCCGCTTCAAGGACCTGTTCCAGAAGGTGTATGACGAGGAATTCGCCGAAAAGTTCAAGGAAGCCAAGCTCTGGTACGAACATCGCCTGATCGACGACATGGTCGCCTCGGCGCTGAAGTGGTCGGGCGGTTACGTCTGGGCCTGCAAGAACTATGACGGCGACGTCCAGTCCGACATCGTCGCCCAGGGCTTCGGCTCGCTCGGCCTGATGACCTCGGTGCTGATGACGCCGGACGGCAGGACCGTCGAGGCCGAAGCCGCGCATGGCACGGTGACGCGCCACTACCGCCAGCACCAGAAGGGCGAGCAGACCTCGACCAACTCGATCGCCTCGATCTTCGCCTGGACCCGTGGCCTCGCCCACCGCGCCAAGCTCGACGACAATGCGGAGCTGGCAAAGTTCGCCGATACGCTGGAGCGGGTCTGCATCGAGACGGTCGAAGCCGGTTTCATGACCAAGGACCTGGCGCTGCTGATCGGCCCCGACCAGCCGTGGCTTTCCACCACCGGCTTCCTCGACAAGATCGACGAGAACCTGAAGGCGGCGATGGCCGCGTGAGCAGCGCGCCTTCCCTGACCTCTGCGGAACCCGGCCTCGCGGCCGGGTTTTTTCATGTCCGAGATCCTACTGAGACGGAAAAAGGCCGCATCGTCTCCGATGCGGCCTTTCTGAATGTCTGCCTTCGCCTGCGAGGGATCAGTGCTCCTTGCGGGCGTAGATCGACTTCTTCGTCAGGTAGAGAAGGATGGTGAAGATCACCAGGAAGACCATGACCATGAAGCCGGTCCGCTTGCGCTCCTCCAGATGCGGCTCGGCTGCCCACATCAGGAAGGCGGAGACGTCCTTGGCATACTGGTCGAGCGTCTGCGGCGCGCCGTCGTCATAGGTCACCTGGTCGTCGCCGAGCGGCGGAGCCATCGCGAGCGCCGCGGCATTGGCGAAATAGGGATTGTAATGCGTCCCTTCCGCCACCTGCACACCTTCCGGCGGATCCTGGTATCCGGTCAGGAGCGAGTAGATATAGTCCGGCCCGCCTTCCTGATACTGCGTGAAGATGTCGAAGACGAACTGCGGGAAGCCGCGGGTGATGCCGCGCGCCTTCGCCAGCAGCGACATGTCCGGCGGGGCGGCGCCGTTGTTGGCGGCGGCGGCGGCCTCGTGGTTGGCAAAGGGCGACGGGAAGTGGTCCGATGGGACCGCCTTGCGTGTGAACATCTCGCCGTCGGCGTTCGGGCCGTCCTGGACCTCGTAATTCGCGGCGAAGGTCTTCACCTGCGCCTCGCTGTAGCCGAGAGCCTCGAGCGTGCGGAACGGCACGAGGTTCATCGAGTGACAGGCGGCACAGACTTCCGTGTAGACCTTGAGGCCGCGCTGGAGCTGGCCCTTGTCGTATTTTCCGAACGGTCCGGCGAAGGACCAGTCGACATGCTTCGGATGGTGGATCGGGTAGTGCGGCGTGGCGCCCTCGCCTTCCTCCGCGGCACGGGCGACGCCCATGCCGAGGCCGGCGATCATTGCGAGCGACAGGATGCCTGCGACAAGCTTCTTCATGTTCTTTTGACCTCTCTGTCGCCCGTTCACGCTTTTGCCGGAGCGGCCTTGCCGCTCTTTGCCAGCACCGCTTCGGTGATCGAGCCGGGCAGCCGCTTCGGCGTCTCGACGAGACCGAGGACGGGCATGAGCACGAGGAAGAAGCCGAAGTAATAGAGTGTGCCGAGCTGCGACATGACGACGTAGATGCCTTCCGCCGGCTGGGCGCCGAGCCAGCCGAGCATGATCGCATTGGCGACGAAGATCCAGAAGAACAGCTTGTACCACGGACGATAGACGGCCGAGCGCACCTTCGACGTATCGAGCCAGGGCAGGAAGAACAGCACGATGATCGCGCCGAACATCACCAGCACGCCGCCGAGCTTGGAGTCGATGAACCAGATGTTGAAGGTGATGGCGCGCAGCATCGCGTAGAACGGCAGGTAGTACCATTCCGGAACGATGTGGGCGGGCGTCTTCAGGGCATCGGCCGGGATGTAGTTGTCCGGATGGCCGAGATAGTTCGGCATGTAGAAGATGAACCAGGCATAGACGATCAGGAAGACCGAGACGCCGAGCGCATCCTTCAGCGTCGCATAGGGCGTGAAGGGAACGGTGTCGGTCTTCGACTTCACCTCGACGCCGGTCGGGTTGGTCTGGCCGGTGACGTGCAGCGCCCAGATGTGCAGGACGACGACGCCGGCGATCATGAAGGGCAGCAGGTAGTGCAGCGCGAAGAAGCGGTTCAGCGTCGGGTTGTCGACGGCGAAACCGCCGAGGAGCAGCTGCTGGACCGGCTCGCCGATGCCCGGAAAGGCGGTGAAGAAGCCGGTGATGACGGTCGCGCCCCAGAAGGACATCTGCCCCCAGGGCAGGACATAGCCCATGAAGCCGGTCGCCATCATCAGGAGGTAGATGACGACGCCGAGGATCCAGAGGATCTCGCGCGGCGCCTTGTAGGAGCCGTAATAGAGGCCGCGGCCGATATGCAGGTAGACCGCGATGAAGAAGAAGGACGCCCCGTTGGCATGCATGTAGCGCAGCAGCCAGCCGTGGTTGACGTCGCGCATGATCTTCTCGACGGAATTGAAGGCGACGGTCGTCTCGGCCGCGTAATGCATGGCGAGGACGACGCCGGTGACGATCTGCACGATCAGCATCACCGACAGCATGGCCCCGAACGTATAGGCATAGTTCAGGTTGCGCGGCACCGGATAGGAGATGAAGCTGTCATGGATCAGCCGCGGCAGCGGCAGGCGGGAGTCCACCCATTTCTCGATGCCGGTCGAAGGCGTATAGGTCGAATGTTCGGCACTCATAATCAGTTTTCCCCTCAACCGATCTTGATCACTGTATCGGATACGAACGAAAAGGTCGGGATCGCCAGGTTCTGGGGAGCGGGGCCCTTACGGATACGGCCGGCCGTATCGTAATGCGAGCCGTGGCAGGGACAGAACCAGCCGCCGAATTCGCCCGCCTGCCCGAGCGGCACGCAGCCCAGATGGGTGCAGGAGCCGATCATGACGATCCAGTTTTCCTTGTCCTTGCCCGCGGACCGGTCGACGTCGGTCGCCTGGGCGTCCGCCGGAAGATTGCTGTTGCGCGCGACGGGATCCTTGAGATCCGACAGCGCCACGGCATTGGCTTCCTCGATTTCCTTTTCCGTCCGGTTGCGGATGAAGATCGGCTTGCCGCGCCACTTCGCCGTCAGCGACATCCCCGGCTGCAGGCTCGAGACGTCGACCTCGATCGAGGCGAGCGCGAGCGTCGACGCATCCGGCCGCATCTGGTCGATGAACGGCCAGGCAACGGACGCGGCGCCAACGGCGGCAGCCATCCCCGTCGTCAGGTAGAGGAAATCGCGGCGAGTGGGCTCGCCATGGGCTTGGCTGGTGGTCTCGGTTTCGCTCACGGCTATACCATCCTCTTCAACGAAATGTTTCGCGGGGGAGACGCTATTCCCCCCGGACGCCGCGCGAGATGCTCGACACCCTCGACTGCTAACGTCACACACGGCCTTCACTTCAAGCGAAAGACATGCGCCAAATCAATAAGGCGATGCGGCAATCATCGTTCATTGTCGAACTTTTGCCCGGGCGTCACCGATAGGCGACAGGCTCGAGACATGAAATTGCCACAGATTCCCCTCCAATGCGGCGGTTTCTATGCCCGATCGACCCTGTTGTCCAGTGTCGCCCCCGGTCCCGGTCAGAATGTCGCGGGTCAATTCAGCGCAGGCGTCTTGACGTCGCCCGAAAGCGTTTCGCCGGCCTGTTGCGCCGCGTCGTCGCGGGCGAGGAAACCGCCGGATTGCCGCCGCCAGAGGTCGGCGTAAAGCCCTCCGCGCGCGACCAGCTCGGCATGGGTGCCGTCCTCGACGATGCGGCCCGCATCCATAACGATCAGGCGATCGAGCGCGGCGATGGTGGAGAGCCGGTGCGCGATGGCGATCACCGTCTTGCCGCGCATCAGGCCCTCGAGATTTCCCTGGATCGCCGCCTCCACTTCCGAATCAAGCGCCGAGGTCGCCTCGTCGAGCACGAGGATCGGCGCGTCCTTCAGCATGACGCGGGCAATGGCGATCCGCTGGCGCTGGCCACCGGAGAGCTTGACGCCGCGCTCGCCCACATGGGCGTCGAAGCCGCGCCGCCCGCGCTGGTCCTCCAGCGTACGGATGAAATCATAGGCTTCCGCCTCGCGGGCGGCCGCCACCAGCCTGCCCTCGTCGGCATCCGGTCGGCCGAAGAGGATATTGTCGCGGACCGAGCGGTGCAGCAGCGAGGTGTCCTGGCTGACCATGCCGATCGCGGCGCGCAGCGATTCCTGCGTGACGGCGGCGATGTCCTGGCCTCCGACGAGGATGCGGCCGCCCTCGACGTCGTAGAAGCGCAGCAGCAGGTTGACGAGCGTCGACTTGCCGGCGCCGGAGCGCCCGACGATCCCGACCTTCTCGCCGGCGCGGATCGTCAGCGAGAGGTGGTCGATGACGCCGCCGCCCTTGCCGTAGTGGAAGCTGACATCCTCGAAACGGATCGACGGATCGCTGACCGCGAGCGTTCCGGCATCCGCTCGATCCGTCAGGCTGATGGGCCGCGAGATCATGTCGGCGCCGTTCTGGATGGTGCCGATATTGCGCATGATGCCGTTGAACTGCGTCATCATCCGGCCGAGCAGGAAATTGAGCCGCAGGACGAGCGCCAGCGTGAAGGCGACCGCGCCGGAGGTCACCTCGCCCTTCAGCCAGAGGTCGACCGCAAGGGCCGCGAGCGTGACGATCATGATGCCCGAGAGAAACGCCATCGACGCGCGCACCCCGGTCAGAAGACGGGTGAAGCGGAAGGTCGCCTCCTGAAAGATCTCGAATCCCTCGCGCATGTAGCGGTCGTTGGTGTCGTCGCGGCCGAAAAGCTTCAGCGTGTGGATATTGGCATAGGCATCGACCATGCGTCCGCTGACCATGGAGGCGGCATCGGCGGAGGCGCGGGCATGTTCGCGGATGCGCGGCACGAAGTAACGGGCAAGCAGGCCGAAGGCGACGAGCCAGACGAGGACGACGAGCGCCAGGCGAAGATCGAGCCCGCCGACCAGCGCCAGCGTCGAGACCGCATAGATGCCGACGAACCAGACGCTTTCCATCAGCGAGGTGACGAGATCGCCGGTCGCCTGCCCCGCCGACCAGACCTTCGTCACGATGCGGCCGGAAAAATCGTTCTGGAAGAAGGACAGTGACTGGCGGGCGACGTGACGATAGGACTGCCAGCGCACGAGATTGTAGAAGCCCGGCGTGATGATCTGCTGGTCGATGAGCGCGGTGAGCAGCGCGACCAAGAAACGTATGCCGGCGATCAGCACCAGCATGAAGACGAGTTCGCCGCCATGGGCGGCAATCAGTCCCGACCAGCCGTCGCCCGGTTTGACCCCGTCGAGGATGTCGACGATGCGACCGACGAACCAGAACAGCGCCGCCTCGATCGCCGCGGTCAGTCCGCCGAGAACGAGCATCGCCACGAAAGGCAGTTTCGCCTGGCGAACATAGAACCAGATGTAGCGCAACAGGGATTGCGGCGGCTGCAGCCGATCGCGCCCGGCAAAGGGGTCGATCCAGGACTCGAAGGCCTTGAACAGCGTATGAACGATCATGCCGCCGATATAGGCGGTTTTGCCGGCGCAGCAATCGGCTTTCGCCGCAATCGGCCACGCCGCGAATTAATCTTTGGTCATCCGGCCCACAGGTCGCGGCGTCGAAACGCCGCGACCTGTGGCACCGCGCACTCAGGCGACGATGATGAAATCGGCGGCGGTCGCCGTCGCGCCGTTGGCGAGCGTGGCGAAATGGATCGCCGCCGCATTGCCGGTTCCGTCCCGGTCGTAGAAGAGCTTGCCGGTCGTCGTCTGCAGCATGATCCGGTCGTTGCCGTCGAGGGCGACGCCGGCCGTGCTGGCGACGAAGCGGCTGTTGGCGAGCGTTCCGAGCGACAGCGCCGTGAAGATGTCCCGATCGAGCGAGATCGTGTCATCGGCGGCGAAATCGGTGATCGTGTCGACATTGTAGCGGGAGAAGGCCGTGTCGAAGACGAAAGTGTCCCGCCCGCCGCCGCCGGTCAGGGTGTCGGTGTTTGACCCGCCGGCAATGAGGTTGTCGCCGACGTTTCCGACGATGGTGTTGGCCAGCGACTGGCCGGTCGCGTTGATGTCGCCGTTGCCGGTGAGGGTCAGCCGCTCGATATGCTGGCCGCGCAAGCTGAAGGATACGGAGGCAAAGACATGGTCATTGTCCCCCTCGCCCTTCGCCTCGATGACCCGGTCCTTGAACGCATCGACGATGTAGGTGTCATTGCCACCCTTGCCGATCATGAGATCATGGCCGATGCCGCCATCGATGCGGTTGTCGCCGGAATTCCCGGTGATCGTGTTGCGCATCGATTGTCCGGTCGCATTGATATTTGCCGTCCCGGTCAGCGTCAGGAACTCGATATGCTGCCCGCGCAGGTTGAAGGACACGGAACTGAAGACATGGTCCTTGCTCCCTTCCCCCTTTGCCTCGATCACGCGGTCGTTGCTGTCGTCGACAATGTAATGGTCATCGCCGGCGCCGCCGTACAGGATATCCTTGCCTGCGCCGCCATCGAGGTAATCGTCACCGGCGCCGCCATAAAGCGTATCGACGCCGGCATGACCGTAAAGGCTGTCCGTTCCCGCGCCGCCCTCAAGGAAATCGTCCCCGTCAAACCCTTCCAGACTGTCCGCCTCGTCCGAGCCGAAGACGATGTCGGTTCCCGAGGTACCGGAGAAGATGCCTGCGGCGCTGAAGAGCGCGACGTTGAAATCGACGCGGATGAACGTGCCGTCATTGTGATCGTTGAGCTCGTAATATCCCGCGGCCGACTGTCCCGGCGTCAATGTGGCGGAGTAAGACAGATCCATCGGGCGATCGACGTCCTGGTAATAATAGTCGCCCTCTTCGCCGATCATCGAGCCTATGTCGCCGGCCCAAAGATAATAGCCGGCCTCCTCGTCATAATAGCCTGAAAGACCGTAGTACAAGTCCACAGACACCGACGAACCGACACGGTCGATCGCGAATCCGGCTGAAATATGAGTCACTTCATTGGAAATACGCATCGCTCCCCCTTCTGCGCAAAAACTGACGCATTCTTATACATTTGCATAAATAATGGACAGTGGATAGAGCAAATGGCGGCGCGTCGTCTGGACACGCACCGACGTGACGTATGCGCGACCTGAAAAGACGTCTTCAACCGGGTCCGTGCTCAGGGCGACGCAAATCCTCGATACCGGAGCGACCCTCCTGACGACTGCGCGGCCGAGAAAATGGCGCAGTGCATTCTCCGGGCGTCGCTCTACCCGTTTGCCGCACGGCAGGCCCGGCAGCGCATACGGCCGGGGAGATGGCGCACAACGCGTCCGCGTCAGCCGGCGATCGCCGCCGCGACAGCCTCGATGGCGGCCTCGGCGCGGCTCCCGTCCGGCCCGCCGGCCTGGGCCATGTCGGCGCGGCCGCCGCCGCCCTTGCCACCGAGCGCCGCGGAGGCGACCCTGACGAGATCGACCGCGCTGAAGCGCGCCGTCAGATCCTCGGTGACGGCAACGACGGCGCTTGCCTTGCCGTCGGCGGACAGGCCGATCAGGGTGACGATCCCCGAGGCGATGCTTTTCTTTCCGTCGTCGGCGAGACCTTTGAGGTCCTTGGCCTCGACCCCGGTCACGACCTTGCCGAGGAAGGACACGCCGGCAACATCGCGCACCGGATCGCTGCCGCCGGCCGAACCGCCACCGCCAAGCGCCAGCTTCCTGCGCGCCTCCGCGAGTTCCCGCTCCAGCTTGCGCTTCTCGTCGATGAGCGCCTCGACGCGCGGAACGATCTCCGCCGGCCCCACCTTCAGCGCCCCCGCAAGGGCGCGAACGCGGTCATCCTGCTCGGCGAGATAGCCGCGCGCCGCCTCCCCGGTCAGCGCCTCGATGCGGCGCACGCCCGCCCCGACCGCACTTTCCGCGACGATCCGCACCAGACCGATATCACCCGTCGCCCCGACATGCGTTCCGCCGCAAAGCTCGACGGAATAAGGCTTGCCGGCCTTGTCGCCGGTGACCGCGCGCCCCATCGACACGACACGCACCTCGTCGCCGTATTTCTCGCCGAACAGCGCCATCGCGCCTTCCGCGATCGCATCGTCGACGCTCATCAGGCGGGTCGTGACCGGCTGGTTCTGGACGATGATCTCGTTCGCCATCTCCTCCACCTGCCTCAATTCGTCCGCCGTCATCGGCTTGGGATGCGAGACGTCGAAGCGCAGGCGCTCCGGCGCGACGAGCGAGCCCTTCTGCGCCACATGGGTGCCGAGCACCTCCCGCATCGCCTCATGCAAAAGATGGGTTGCCGAATGGTTGGCGCGCAGGCGGCCGCGGCGACCATGATCGACCGTCAGCACCGCCGGATCGCCGGGCGCCACCCGGCCGGCTTCGACCACCGCGCTGTGAACGAAGAGCCCCTCGCCGCGCTTCTGCGTGTCCGACACGACAAGCCGCGCATGCTCCGTGACGATCGTGCCCGCATCGCCCATCTGGCCGCCCGACTCGCCATAGAAGGGCGTCTGGTTGACGACGACCTGAACGGTCTCGCCGGCGCCGGCCCCGGCGATCTCGACACCGTCGCGCACAAGCGCGCCGATCACGCCTTCCGCGGTCTCCGTGTCGTAGCCCAGAAATTCCGTCGCCCCGAGCCTCTCGCGCAGCTCGAACCAGATCGTCTCCGCCGCCTTGTCGCCGGACCCGGCCCAGCTCGCGCGGGCTTCCGCCTTCTGCCGCTCCATGGCGGCATTGAAGCCGGCGACATCGACGCCGATGCCACGAAGGCGCAGCGCGTCCTGCGTCAGGTCGAGCGGGAAACCATAGGTATCGTAGAGCTTGAACGCCGTCTCTCCGCCGAGCTCGCCGCCTTCAACCAGATCGGCGGACGCGTCGGCCAGCAGGCCGAGGCCGCGTTCCAGCGTCTTGCCGAACCGCTTCTCCTCAAGCTTCAGCGTCTCGGAGATCAGCGCTTCGGCGCGCACCAGTTCCGGATAGGCGCGGCCCATCTCGCCGACAAGCGCCGGCAGCAGCTTCCACATCAGCGGCTCCTTCGCCCCGAGAAGCTGCGCGTGGCGCATGGCGCGGCGCATGATGCGCCGCAGAACGTAGCCGCGCCCTTCATTGGACGGCAGAACGCCGTCGGCGATAAGGAAAGCGGAGGAGCGCAGGTGATCGGCGATGACGCGATGGCTCGCCCGCCGTTCACCCTCGGCCGGGACGCCGGTCGCCTCGACGGACGCCGCGATCAGGGTCCGGAACAGGTCCGTGTCGTAATTGTCGTGCTTGCCCTGCAAGAGCGCCGAGATCCGTTCAAGCCCCATGCCGGTGTCGATCGAGGGGCGCGGAAGCGAAAGCCGCTCCTCCTTGCTGATCTGCTCGAACTGCATGAAGACGAGGTTCCAGATCTCGATGAAACGGTCGCCGTCCTCTTCCGGAGATCCTGGCGGGCCACCCCAGATATGGTCACCGTGATCGTAGAAGATCTCCGAGCACGGACCGCAGGGGCCGGTATCGCCCATCGCCCAGAAATTGTCGCTTGTCGGGATGCGGATGATGCGGTCGTCGCTGAAGCCGGCGATCTTCTTCCAGAGATCGAAGGCCTCGTCGTCGGTGTGGTAAACCGTGACGAGCAGGCGCCTGCTGTCGATGCCGAACTCCTTCGTGATCAGGTTCCAGGCAAGCTCGATCGCGCGCTCCTTGAAGTAGTCGCCGAAGGAAAAATTGCCGAGCATCTCGAAGAAGGTGTGATGGCGGGCGGTATAGCCGACATTGTCGAGATCGTTGTGCTTGCCGCCGGCGCGCACGCATTTCTGCGCCGTCGCCGCCGTCGAATAGGGGCGGCTCTCAAGGCCGGTGAAGACGTTCTTGAACTGCACCATGCCGGCATTGGTGAACATCAGCGTCGGATCGTTGCGGGGAACGAGCGGGCTCGACGGCACGATCTCATGGCCGTTCTTCCTGAAATATTCGAGGAATGTCGACCGGATGTCGTTGACGCTGCTCATCTGCCCCTGCCCTTTCACCAACACTGACCGCCGCGGGCCTCACGCGCCCGCCAAAGCCTCCCGACCGGCGGGAAACACAGGCTTTTATCGTCCGGGCAAATGCCTGTCCAGACGGCAAAAGAAAACCGGCCGCCATGGCAGATAGCGGCCGGCCGAGACGCGAAGAAAGCCGCGTCCGCTTTACATTTCCGCAGCGTCGTCCGTGTCGTCGCCGGCCTCGGGGCCACCATTCTTCAAGAGCTTGTCGGCGATCAGGCCGGCATTCTGGCGAAGCGCCAGCTCGATCTCGCGCGCCGTCTCCGGATTGTCGCGCAGGAACGTCTTGGCGTTCTCACGCCCCTGGCCGAGACGCTGGCTGTTATAGGAGAACCAGGCGCCCGACTTCTCGACGATCCCGGCCTTGACGCCGAGGTCGACAAGCTCGCCGGTCTTCGAGACACCCTCGCCATACATGATGTCGAACTCGACCTGCTTGAACGGCGGTGCCATCTTGTTCTTCACCACCTTGACGCGGGTCTGGTTGCCGACCACCTCGTCGCGCTCCTTGACCGAGCCGATGCGGCGGATGTCGAGCCGGACGGACGCATAGAACTTCAGCGCGTTGCCGCCCGTCGTGGTCTCGGGCGAGCCGAACATCACGCCGATCTTCATGCGGATCTGGTTGATGAAGATCACCATGGTGTTGGACTTCGAGATCGACGCGGTCAGCTTGCGCAGCGCCTGGCTCATCAGGCGCGCCTGCATCCCAGGCAGACTGTCGCCCATCTCGCCCTCGATTTCGGCACGCGGCGTCAGCGCGGCGACGGAATCGACGACGAGCACGTCGATCGCGCCCGAACGCACCAGCGTGTCGGTAATCTCCAGTGCCTGCTCGCCGGTGTCCGGCTGGGAAATCAGCAGGTTTTCGAGATCGACGCCGAGCTTGCGCGCATAGACCGGGTCGAGCGCGTGTTCCGCATCGACGAAGGCGCAGATGCCGCCGTTCTTCTGCGCCTCGGCGATCGTCTGCAGCGCCAGCGTCGTCTTGCCCGAGCTTTCCGGCCCGTAGATCTCGATGATGCGGCCGCGCGGCAGGCCGCCGACGCCGAGGGCGATGTCGAGGCTCAGCGAACCGGTCGACACCGTCTCGATCTCGACGATGCTGTCCTTGCCGCCGAGCTTCATGATCGAGCCCTTGCCGAAGGATCTCTCGATCTGCGAAAGTGCCGCGTCGAGCGCCTTGCTTTTATCCACCGCTTTGTCCTCTACCAGCCGCAAACTATTCTGTGCCATTGCATCCACCTTTAGGTTATTGAAGCTGTCGAGGCAATCTCGCTTCCTGTTGCGTTTTGTACACTTTTTGTTCTCATCTGGCAAGCGGTGATCAAGGCTATGATCGTGCATTCCAAATTCCCGTTCGTTCACAGTCTGTTCGTGGCGCTCGCTCAGGGCATGGAGAGCGGGCCGGCCGGTGACGGTCGGCAGGTGCCGGACGGCGATTCGAAAAGGAATTCCGGAGGCCGGGCGTGAGCCGCATCGCCGTCTTCGGCGGCGCCCATCTCGACCGTCGCGGCCGCATCAGCGGGGAGACCGCGCCGGGTGCCAGCAACCCGGGAACCTGGTTCGAGGAGCCCGGCGGTGGCGCGCTGAATGCGGCGCGCACGCTCGCCCGCCTCGGCCACCAGGTTCGGCTCGTCAGCGCACGCGGCGGCGACGAGGCGGGCGAACGCGTCGGATCGGCCGCGGAAGCCTCGGGCGTGATCGACTGTCCTGTGACGTTCCTCGACCGGAGGACGCCGAGCTATACCGCGATCCTCGCGCGCAACGGCGACCTGATCGTCGCGATCGCCGACATGGATCTCTATCAGCTGATGCATCCGCGGCGGCTCGCCCGCCGCGCGATCCGCGACATCATCGAGGACGCCGATACGCTCCTGATGGATGCCAACCTCCCGCCGGATACGCTGAACGCCCTTGCCGAGAAGGGCGGAGGGACACGATGCGTCGCCGCAATCGCGATCTCGCCGGCAAAGGTGGTGCGCTATCGCGACTGCCTCGCGTCGCTCGACTTTCTGTTCATGAACCGTGCCGAGGCACACGCGCTGACGGGCGAGACCTCGGCCGATGGCACGGAGCTGATCGCGGCCCTTCGCGCGCGCGGGCTGCGCGGCGGCGCCATCACCGACGGGGCGGCGGCCACCTTCGCCTTCCGCGACAGCGAGATCGCGCGCGTCACGCCGCCCGTCATCGAGGCCGTATCCGACGTCACCGGCGCCGGCGACGCGCTTGCGGCGGGTTTCCTGCATGGCGTCAGCGCGGGCCTGCCGCTCGAAGCGGCGCTGCGCCACGGCGTCGCCGCGGCGGCGATCACCGTCCGCTCGCCGCTTGCCGTCGCAGACGACATGTCGCCGGCCTCGCTGTCGCTGATGCTCGCTGGCATTCCCTTCTGAAACTGCCTTTCCGCCACACTGCAAGGACGCTTTCCCGATGACCGCTCCCGATCCCCTCGCCCCGACGATCTCCTACGCGCCCGAGGTGGCGGCGGCCAAGGCGGAAGGGCGCCCGATCGTCGCGCTCGAATCGACGATCATCACCCACGGCATGCCGTTTCCCGGCAACCTGACCATGGCGCGCAGCGTCGAGGCGATCATCCGCGCCGAGGGCGCCGTCCCGGCGACGATCGCGGTCATCGACGGCGTCCTGCATGCCGGCCTCGACGACGGCCAGCTCAAGGCGCTTGCCCGGACCAAGGGGGCGATGAAACTGTCGCGCGCGGATCTCGCCTTCGCGATCGCCGAGGGAAAGACCGGGGCGACGACCGTGGCGGCGACGATGATCGGCGCGGCGCTTGCCGGCATCGGCGTTTTCGCCACCGGCGGCATCGGCGGCGTGCATCGCAACGCCGAGAACACCTTCGACATCTCGGCCGATCTCGAGGAACTGGCCCGAACGGCGGTCATCGTCGTCTGTGCCGGCGCCAAGGCGATTCTCGACATTCCGAAGACACTCGAAGTGCTCGAGACGCGGGGCGTCCCCGTCGTCACGCTCGGAAGCGTCGAGTTCCCCGCCTTCTGGTCGCGCGGTTCGGGGCTGACAAGTCCGCTCACGCTCGACGATGCGGAGGCGATCGCGCGGTTCCAGGCCGTGCGCCGCACGCTCGGGCTCGGCGGCGGCGTCCTCGTGGCAAACCCGATCCCGGAGGAATATGAGATCCCGCGCGAAACGATGGAAACGTTCATCGCGCGCGCGCTCGGCGATGCGGACGCGGCCGGCATCTCCGGCAAGGCGGTAACACCCTACCTGCTCGGCCGCCTGTTCGAAATCACCGAGGGTCGCAGCCTCGCCGCCAATATAGGACTGGTGGAAAACAATGCGCGTCTTGCGGCAAGGATCGCCGTGGCGATGCGCGACACGGCGTAACCCTCATCTTGTGAAGGAGAATCACTGTCGACGCGCAAGCCTCTGATTGTGCGTTCTTTTCCGGTACGGCAATCGCCCGCCCGACCGCCTGTTCCAGACGGTCAGTTGTCCAGCATCTCCCGGACCGCGACGGCAAGCTGCTTCAGCGAGAACGGCTTCGGCAGGAAGCCGAATTTCGCGTCGGCGGGCAGATTGCGGGCAAAGGCATCCTCGGCATAGCCCGAGACGAAGATGAACTTCATGTCCGGATAGGTCTTGCGCAGTTCGGAAAGCAGCGTCGGTCCGTCCATTTCCGGCATCACCACATCCGAGACGACGATGTCGACGGCGCCGTTCAGCTCCTCCATCACCGCCAGCGCCTCGACGCCGGAGCCGGCTTCATGGACCGTGTAGCCGCGCGTCTCGAGCATGCGCTTGCCGCCGCGGCGCACCGCTTCCTCGTCCTCGACCAGGAGGACCACGGCCGAATCGCCGGTGAGGTCGGCGGGCTCGCTCGCCTTTTCGGGCACGGAGGACGGCAGGGCCGGCCGTTCGGCCACGGCCTCGGCCTGCGGCGCGGCCTCCTCGACGTGGCGGGGGAGGAAGATGCGGAAGGTCGTTCCCTTCCCGACCTCCGAGACGGGATAGATATAGCCGCCGGACTGCTTGACGATGCCATAGACCATCGACAGGCCAAGGCCGGTTCCCTTGCCCACCTCCTTCGTCGTGAAGAAGGGCTCGAAGATCTTGTCGAGGATGTCGGGGGCGATCCCCGTGCCGTTGTCGGCGACCTCGACCAGCACGTAGTCGTCAACCGGCACCTCGCGCCGGTTCAGCGAGGCGACGTCCGCCGCCGGGAAATTGCGCGTGCGCAGCGTGATCGCGCCGCCCTCCGGCATGGCATCGCGCGCATTGACGGCGAGGTTCAGCAGCACTTGCTCGAACTGGCCGAGATCGGTCCTGACCGGCCAGAGGTCCCGGCCGTAATCGACGTCGATCCTGACATGGGTGCCGGTCATCCGGTCGATCAGCATGCGGACGTCGCCGATGACGTCGGTGAGGTTCAGCACCGTCGGACGCATCGTCTGCTTGCGCGAGAAGGCGAGGAGCTGGCGCACCAGCACCGCGGCGCGGTTGGCGTTGCGCTTGATCTCCATCAGATCGGCAAAGCTCGCATCGGCCGGCCGGGCGGAGAGGAGGAGATGGTCGGAGGAGAGCAGGATCGCCGTCAGCACATTGTTGAAGTCATGGGCGATGCCACCGGCAAGCGTGCCGACGGCATTCATCTTCTGGGTCTGCGCCATCTGCGTCTCGAGCGCCTTCTGCTCGGTGATCTCGACCGCATAGACGATGGCCGCCTCCTCCGGCGCCTGTTCGTTGTGGTCGATGACGGCGTTGACGTAGAAGCGGAAATAGCGCCCCTCGTCGCGCGGATGGCGCGAATCGATCGGCGGGATGTCGCTCTGCCGGTCCTTGGCGGCGGCGAGCGCGGTCAGGAGCTGCGGCCGGTCCTGCTCGTGGACGATCGCCTCGAGAAGCGCGCCCTTTTCCATGTCGCCCTGCGACACGACGCCGGAGAAGAGCTTGAGGAAAGGCGCGTTGGTGCTGAGGATGCGGCCGTCGCCATTGACGGAGGCGATCGCCATCGGCGTGTTGTTGAAGAAGCGGGTGAAGCGCATGGCGGCGGCCGAGGCCGACTGGCCGGCATCGTCCTCGTTGCCGCGCGAGAGCACGATCGTCCGACTTTCGCCGGGAGCGCCGTCGCGGGTCGAGGACACGCGATGCACGAGGCGCACCGGCAGGCTCTGCCCGTTGGCCTTGCGCAGGTCGAGGTCGATCATCTTGGTCTTTTTCAGGCCGGGCTCGGCCTGCACTGACTGGATCAGCGCCAGCCCTTCGCCGGCGACGATATCGGCGACGGTCATGCTGCCCGACTGGAATTTCGTCAGGTCGATCGACAACCAGTCGGCAAGCGTGGCGTTGATGTAGAAGACCTCGCCCTTGCGGCCGGCCGAGAAGAAGCCGGCCGGCGCATGGTCGAGATAGTCGATGGCGTTCTGCAATTCCTTGAAGAAGCGTTCCTGCTCGTCGCGCTCGGAGGTGATGTCGGCGATCTGCCAGAGATAGAGCGGCTGGCGTGCGGGGCCGGCGACCGGCATCGTCTGGGCGCCGAGCCGGAACCAGTGCGCACCCGATCCACCGGACGAATGGGGCGCGAGCGGGCGCGGCAGGCGGAACTCCTCGCTGCCACCTTTGCCCTCGTGCAGCCCGTTGGTCAGCCGATAGACGGCCTCCGTCGCCTCGCGGTTGCGCGACAGAACCGCTTCCAGCGACTGCACCTCGGCGGCGCCGGCCGCACCCGTCAGCGCGCCATAGGCGGCATTGGCATAGACGATGCGCCCCTTTCGGTCGGTGACGAGCATGCCGTCCGCGTGGGAATCGAGGAAGGCGCGTCCGAGATCGTCCGGACGGGACTGCGGCATGACCTCGATGAAACCGATGACGGAGGAGACGAGAAAGAAGATGCCGGCCATCGCCAGCACGCCCAGAATGCCGAGGACGACCTCGCTTTCGAGCTGGTCCTTGAAGACGACGAAAGCGAGCGCCGAACCGGTGAGCACGATCGCCAGCAGGATGATGCGCAGCACGGTTCCCGGCCGCGTTCCACGGTCGACGATCGGCACCTGGTAGTCCGCGGCCTCGCGCAATCTCGTCATCCGTTTCCGCTTCCTCAAAAACCGCCGCCGCGCGCCGCAATGCCGTGACGAACGGTCCCGACGCTGCCCGGGCATGCCGGCCGCGACCATGGTCCCCGCGCCGGGCATTCCTTCTTTAACAGCGCTGCCGCATCGGACAAAGCATTTCGGCCGCGCCCCGTCGCGCCAATTCACAAGCGAATGGCCGAAAGCCGCCGCATTTGCGCAGAAATGCAGGACTACCCTTGTGCCGGGCTGAAAAAAGCCTTCAAATGCAGTCACATTTAGACCGAACGGAGCATGCGGCGATGGAAGAGATGGTGGGCGTGGACCCGAACCGGCTGATCCTCGCCGTGGCGATCGTCGCGGTCGCGCTGGTGCTTCTCGTCGTCGTGCTGTGGTTCCTGCGCAACCGGCCTTCGTCCCCCTTCATCCGTGGCGGAAAGAATCGCCAGCCGCGCCTTGCCGTGCTCGACGCCGCGGCGATCGACACCCGCCGGCGGCTCGTGCTGGTGCGGCGCGACGACGTCGAACATCTCGTCATGATCGGAGGCCCAACCGACATCGTCATCGAAAGCCGGATCGTCGCGCGCCCGCCGCAACAAGCACCTGTGCCACAGGAGCAGGCCGCAGCGCCCCGCGCGGAACCGAAGCCGGTGGCAGCCATGCCTTCGCCGGCCGCCCAGCCGCCGGTCTCGGCCATGGGACCGGCGCTTTACGGGGAGGCCATGGAGAGCACCCCGCAGCGCCGCGCCGTGGCGGCGCCCCCGCAGGCGGCGGCACAGCAGCGCCCGCCGGCGGAGACGGCAGCGCGACGCCCGGCGGAAGGCGCCCCCCTTCCTGCCGCCGCCGCGACGCCGGTCCGCCAGCCGCAGACCGCCCCCTCGCCGGTCACCGTGCAGAAGCGTCCCGAAGACATTCTCGATGCGGCGCGCGACCGTGTGCTGGCGCCTGTCTCCGCTCCCGGCGGAGGCCAGCGCCCGGTCGCGGCAACAGACGGTGCCCGGCCGGGCGCGCCGACGGAGTTCGAGCGCGTCCTCGACGCCGAGATCTCGGGCGACCTGCAGAGGCTCGCGCCCGAGCCACGGCGGGCCGATACGCCGCCGCGCGTCACGCCGCAGGCCGCCCCCCAGCGCCGCGAGCCGGTGCTCGGCGTTGCCTCCGCCCCGCCTCAGCGGCAGGAGCCGACGATCGAGGAGGAGATGAACCGCATGCTGAACGAGATGGCCGAAAACCGGAAATCGTGAGGAAGCCGCGCGGAAGGCTTGGAGACGTTACAAGAGGGGTCACGGGGCGGGACCCGTCGCCGCTCTTAATTGCAGAAACCGATGAAATTCCGCTCCGGTTGCTCTGCGTTTCATTCGGTGAACGCTGTGCATACAGGAGATCGTCGTCGATCGCGGAGAGAAACGCCGCAGGCGCCACACAGGCTCGCAAGGATCGGATGAGGACTGAGGGAATCTCTGAGAAAAACGCCTGACGAGTCGCGGAACGACCAGCGATCGGGCGGATCCTCGGATACCCGGAACGCCAACACCGTCCCGACGAGGCCGTCCCGAAGACAGGAACGTTTGACGATGGTCACGCGAGCAGGAGGTGAAAACACGCCTCCCGTCAGGCCGGCGGGGCCGCCGCCATGGCGGCCCGAAATGTCACTCGTCGCGATAGACCTTCTCGCGCCGCTCGTGCCGCTCCTGCGCCTCGATCGACAGCGTCGCGATCGGACGCGCGTCCAGCCGGCGGAGGCCGATCGGCTCTCCCGTCTCCTCGCAATAGCCGTAGGTGCCCTCGTCGATGCGCTGCAGGGCAGCATCGATCTTGGAGATCAGCTTGCGCTGGCGGTCGCGGGCCCTGAGCTCGATCGCACGGTCGGTTTCGGAGGAGGCGCGGTCGGCAAGGTCGGGGTGGTTCGCGCTTTCTTCGGCCAGATGGTCCAGGGTTTCGCGCGCTTCCCTCAGAATGTCGTTCTTCCAGGCATTGAGCTTGGCTCTGAAATATGCTCGGTGATTGGCATTCATGAATTCCTCGTCCTCGGAGAGGACGAATTTACTAAGATCGATCTTCTCACTCAACGCGATTCTCCTGAAGAACATCTCACGAGCGGTGTATAGTCCTATGTTCAGGCCGATTCAAGCCTGTGCCGGAGGGGCCATCCCGGTGGCCGTCTGGGCGGAAATCAGGCTAACCGATTAACATTTCAGCAAAATTACAACGCGGCGATCGGAGACTTGGGAATCACCCAATAAGGGGCGTGGAGAACGGCCATGCCCATTCAAACGCCATGCATTATTTTTAGGCATGATATTTTCACAAGGCTCCCCTGTTTCGAAGCGGGACAGGGGAGCCGTCGAAGGGTCGCGCCGTGCGCATGACAGCAATACCGCTACCGCCGCTTGATCTTTGCCGGCGCAGGGGTGAGAAGGACGATGCGCGGCCGTTCTCATTCCCGCGTGCCGGCGTGGACTGATGAACAGGTCGCGCCCCGACCGGCAGACCCAGCGGCCTTGCGGATCTTCCCCGATGTCCACCGACGCCGCCCCCGCCTTCCGCCTTTTCCTGTTCCGCCATGCCCAGGCCGCCTGGGCGACCAGCGGCATGCGCGACTTCGACCGGGAACTGGACGATGGTGGTTTCGCGGATGCGGACGTCATCGCCGACAGGCTGGCCGATCTGAGGCTCGTCCCCGAGCGGATCCTGTGCTCGACGGCGCGTCGCTGCCGGCAGACCGCCGACGCGCTGAAGCGCTCGATGAGCGAGGATCTCGATATCCGCTATGTCGATTCGCTTTATTCCGGCGGGATGACCGTCTATCGCGACCTGATCGCCGGCCAGCCCGACATCGCCTCGCTGATGGTCGTCGGCCACAATCCGGTGCTCGAGGAACTGCTGCGCGAGCTCGTCGCGCCAGCGCGGATCGGCGAGGAGCGCCCGGGCGCCTATCCGCCGGCCGGCCTTGCCGTCATCGACTTCGACCGCCCGCCCGCCGAGGGCGACTGGCCCTTCGGCCGCCTGTCGCTGTGGATCGAGCCGCGACGCTGAGGGTTCTTTTCCCGGCGCGCGCGCGCCCCTATATCGGCGGACGGGCCGGCATGCTCCCCCTCGGGCCGGCGACAGCGCGAAAGACAGATCTTGGCATCGATTTTCTCGACCCTGAAGGACGACACGCTCGCCGCCTTCGACACGCTCGGCAGCCGCGCCGCCGATTTCGTCCATCCGACGCTGCGCCTCGGCGTCACCGGCCTGTCGCGCGCCGGCAAGACCGTGTTCATCTCCTCGCTCGTGCACAACCTGCTGAACGGCGGCCGCCTGCCGGTCTTCGAGGCGATGCGCTCCGGCCGCGTCTCGAAGATCCGGCTGGAGCCACAGCCCGACGACGCCATCGCCCGCTTCCAGTACGAGGATCACATCGCCGCCCTCGTGCGCGACCGGATCTGGCCCGATTCGACGCGGGCGATCGCCCAGCTCCGTCTGACGATCGACTATGAGAGCGCCAGCGGCTGGAACCGGATGTTCTCGCCCGGCACGCTTTCCGTCGACATCGTCGATTATCCCGGCGAATGGCTGCTCGACCTGCCGCTGCTGTCGCAGGATTTCCGCACCTTCAGCGCCGGTACGCTTGCGCGCGCCGACATCGGCCTGCGCCGTGACCTTGCGCGCGACTGGCTCGCGCTGACGGCCGCCCACCCGGCGACCGGCGAGGCGCGAGAGGCCGACGCCAGGGCGCTTGCCGAACGTTTCACCGCCTATCTGCGCGCCTGCCGCGCCGACGGCCGCTCGCTCTACACGCTGCCGCCGGGGCGCTTCCTGATGCCCGGTGACCTCGAGGGCTCGCCGGCGCTCACCTTCGCGCCGCTCGCCGACCTGCCCGAGGGGCGTGCTCCGAAGGGCTCGCTCTTCGCGATGATGGAACGGCGCTACGAAGCCTACAAGACCCATGTGGTGAAGCCGTTCTTCCGCGAGCATTTTGCCAGGCTCGATCGCCAGATCGTGCTGATCGACGCACTGCAGGCGATCAATCGTGGCGCAGAATCGCTTGCCGACCTCGAAAACGCCCTGACCGACGTGCTCGCCTGCTTCCGCGCCGGCACCAATTCGTTTCTCTCGTCTCTCGTGACGCGCCGCATCGACAAGGTGCTGATCGCCGCGACCAAGGCGGATCACCTCCACCACGAGAGCCACGACCGGCTGGAGGCGATTACCCGCCGCCTCGTCCAGCGCGCCGTCGAGCGGATCGGCGGCAGCGGCGCGGGTCTCGAGGTGATGGCGCTCGCCTCCGTCCGCGCCACGCGCGAGGCGACCGTCGACCATGGCGGTCAGGCGCTGCCGGTGATCGTCGGCACGCCGATCGCCGGGGAAAAGATCAACGGCGAGGTCTTCGACGGCCGGCGCAAGACGGCGATCTTCCCCGGGGACCTGCCGGCCGATCCCGACGCGCTTTTCAGGCCCGGCACGGAAGGCCTCGATCCGGGCGTCAGCTTCGTCCGGTTCCGCCCGCCCCATATCGAGGAGACCGGCGGCGGCCTGAAGCTTTCCGTCCCGCATATCCGCCTCGACCGCGCCATGCAGTATCTCATCGGAGACCGGCTCGCATGACCGACACGATCCCGCCGCGCCGCCCGGCCGCCTTCGCCATCGATCCCGATCCCGTGCCGGAGGTGCCGCCGGCCGCGCCGCGCCGGCCGGCCCATTTCGACGAGGGGATCGTCATGACGCCGGAGACGGAGGATCCCTTCGGCGATCCGGTCTCGCCGGAAACCATCGCCGAGGCCCTGCCTCGAAGGCGGCGCCTGTCGCTCGGGGCGATCGCGGCGGCGGCCTTCGGCGTCCTCGTCTCGCTGGCGGTCGGCGTCTGGGTCGATGCCTTTATCCGCGATCTCTTCACCCGCGCCGACTGGCTCGGCTACACGGCGATCGGCGTGACGGCTGTCCTCGTCCTTTCGCTTGTCGCCCTTATCGGGCGCGAGGCGCTCGGCATCATGCGCCTCGGCGCGGTACAGGCGCTGAAGCGGGACGTGGCCGAGGCCGCCGCCGGCAGTGCCGCGGCGCCGGCCCGGGCCGTGACGCGACGTCTTCTGGAGCTGGTTTCGGCCCGGCCGCAGACGGCGCGCGGCCGGGAACGGCTGAAGGAAAGCGACGACGACATCATCGACGGGCCGCAGCTGATCGATCTCGCCGAACGCGAACTGATGGCGCCGCTTGACCGCGACGCGCGCGCCCTCGTGCTCTCGGCCGCCCGGCGCGTGTCAATCGTCACGGCGGTCTCGCCGCGCGCCCTCGTCGACCTCGGCTACGTGCTCTACGAATCGACGCGGCTGATCCGCGCCGTCGCCGACCTCTACGGCGGACGGCCGGGCACGCTCGGCATGATCCGGCTCGTGCGTGACGTCGTCGCCCATCTGGCGGTCACGGGCTCGATCGCGGTCGGCGACAGCCTGATCCAGCAGGTGCTCGGCCACGGTCTCGCCTCGCGGCTCTCCGCCCGCCTCGGCGAGGGCGTGCTGAACGGGCTGATGACCGCGCGCATCGGGATCGCCGCGATCGACCTCTGCCGGCCAATGCCGTTCCGGGCGATCCGGCGCCCCGGCATCGGCGATTTCCTGAGCGACCTTGCGCCCTCGGCCCGCAGTGGCGATTCCGCGACGTGATCGACGGTCGGGACACCCGTGCATTCGAATAAAATATTGAAGATCAATGGCTTCTTCGCAATTCTCCGTCGCTGGAGCGCGGCGGCGGGGTAAGGAACCAAGGGCGGCTGCGACTTCGCAGGGCCTCCGCGAAACCGTCCATTAACCATTTCAGCGCAAATGTAGCCTTACAGACAAAGCCGCAATGCGCGCCGTCTCTCGCAGCAAGGGTCGGGGCTCCCGTACAGTCTCGCGTTTACTTCAAGGATCGTTCATGTTGTCGCGTGCCTCCTCGATCGTCTGCAGCCTCGTGGCGGCTGCGCTCCTGATTCCCGCCACCGCCTCGGCCAACAGCGGCGACAAGGCCTTCTTCGAGCGCATCGCCGGCCAGTGGAAGGGCCCGGGCGAGATCGTCGCCGGAAAGTACAAGGGGACGAAGTTCACCTGCGACCTGACCGGCGAACCGGCCGACGGCAAGGAGGCGGGCATCACCCTGCAGGGCTTCTGCCGCGTCGGCGTGTTCAAGCAGCCGATGTCGGCGACGATCACCCGCAAGGGCAAGAGCTATGCCGGTACCTTCCTCGACGGCGCCGAGGGCAAGGGCCTCGACATCGTCTCCGGAACCGTCGCCGGCGACAAGGCCGTCGTCGGCATCAGCCGGAAGAAGCTGAACGGCGCCATGGTGGCGCGTCTCCATGACGAGGAGACGATGAACATCACCATCTCCGTCAAGGTGGAGGAAACCATGGTCCCGGTGATCGGCGTCAACCTGAACCGGCAGGTCGACGACATCGCCGTCGGCTCGATCAAGTAGCATCGCGTCCCGTCAGGCGCGGCGCCACCAGTCCCGATCCGCGTCCGCGACCGCGATGCCGGCGACGTCGGCATCGTCCAGCCATGCCCGGACCGTCCGTCCCTCGACGGCAAGGTCGGGCGCGATGTCGGCAAGCGGCATCAGCACGAAGCCGCGTTCGGTCATGCGCGGATGCGGGATCGACAGCGCCGGATCAGGGCTCGACACATCGCCATAGGTCAGCACGTCGATGTCGATCGTGCGCGGACCCCAGCGCTCGATGCGCTCGCGCTTCATGTCCCGCTCGATCGAGAGGCAGAGATCGAGCAGCGCCTTCGGCGCAAGCGCGGTCTCCAGGCTCGCGCAGGCATTGAAGAAATCGGCCTGGTCCGTCCTGCCCCAGGGCGGCGTGCGGTAGAGGCGGGAGACCGCCACGACGCGGCAGTCCGCATGGCGGTCGATCGCCGCGAGCGCCTCGGCCATCGCCAGCCGCGGCTCGCCGATATTGCCGCCAAGCCCGAGCGTCGCCAGTGTCCACGCCGTCATGGGGCGCGATGCTCGACCGTGACCTCGACATAGTCGAGCACGCCCTGCACCGGCGCGTTCGGCTTTCGGATCGACACCCGTGCCGCCCGGATCTGCGGAAAGACGGAACAGAGGGTGCGGGCCACCTCGAGCGCCAGCGCCTCGATCAGATAATGCCGCCGGCCGGTGACGATCTTCTCGATCTCGGCGAAGGCGACGCCGTAGTGCACCGTGTCCCCGATCGAATCGGTGTCGAGCGCCGAGCCCTGCTCGACCTCCATCGCGGCATCGACGAAGAAGCGCTGGCCGAGGAACTCCTCCTCGTCATGCACGCCGTGCCGGGCAAAGAAGGCGCAGTTCTTCAGCGTGATCGTGTAGGTCGCCGTCATGATCCTGTCTCCTCCGGCGGCGCGGGGCGCGGATTTTTGAGCCTGACGGCGAGCATAGCATCGGCAAGCCGCAGCGCGTCCCTGTTGAATGCGACATTGTGAACACGGAAAATCGCCGCGCCCGCGACGCGCAGCAGCGCGGTCGAGGCGGCGGTCGCGACGTCGCGTTCGCCCGCCTCCCGCGCGGTGACGGCGCCGAGGAAACGCTTGCGCGAGGCGCCGGCGAGAATCGGCAGGCCGAAGCCGTGCAACGCGCCGAAACGCGCCATCAGATCGAGGTTCTCATCCGTGTCCTTGGCGAATCCGAAGCCGGGATCGAGCACGATCCGCTCGTCCGCGACGCCGGCCGTCCGCGCGAGGGCGATCGAGCGGTCGAGAAAAAGCAGCTGGTCCTCGATCACGTCGGCGAGGCGTTCGCGGCCCCGCCCCGTATGCATGATGCAGACGCCCGCCCCGGACCGCGCGACGACATCCGCCATCGCCGGATCGCGCTGCAGGCCGTGCACATCGTTGACGATATGAGCGCCGGCGGCCACCGCGAGCCGCGCCGTGCCCGAACGGTAGGTGTCGACCGAGATGACCGCCGCGCCGTCGCGCGCCAGCGCCTCGATCACTGGCATCACGCGATCTTCCTCCTCTTCGGCCGAGACGGGCGCCGCGCCTGGCCGCGTCGACTCGCCGCCGATGTCGAGGATCGCGGCACCCGCATCGGCACAGCGGCGGGCATGGTCGAGCGCGGCCGTCCGCGTCGCGTGCATCCCGCCGTCAGAGAAGGAATCCGGCGTGACGTTGACGATCGCCATGAGGAGGCCGGCGGGTCCGAGCGTCAGGTGCCGGCCATGGGCGAGCCGCCACGGGACGGGGGCGAAAGGATCATGCATCTGTCGTCATCCGGGCCATGGACGTCTTTCGGAGCCGTTAACGCCGCCGCCGGCCGGAAGGGCCGGACTGCGGAACGCGCGATGCCGCCGTTCACCATGCCCGGCGTTTTACGGGCATCGCAACAGGGCGTGTCGCGGCATCGGCGCCTTTGCGGTTGCGCTGCGGCCCGCTATGCCCCAAGCTTGCCGGAACTTCAACCGGGAGGCGGGCCGATGGCGGCGCGCCGCTTCAGTCAAAGATGCCGTCCATCATGCCGCAGTTTCCCTGGTCCCCCATCACGTCCGGCGCAAGAGCCTTCGCTCCGCGCCGCCTGTGTGCGGCGATCCTCGCGACAGCCGCCGCCGTCCTCCCGGCGTCGGCCCGCGCCGACATGGTGGCAACGAAGACCTTTTCCTATTTCGCCGTACATGGCAGCACCGCCGAGGAACTCGATCGCGGCCTCGCCCGGGGCGGTCCGCTGATGAAGTCGACCGGGGCGCGTCATCCGGGCGCGACGCGCATCAAGTTCGGCGGCACGGTCAGCTATGTCACGCGCAAGGGCGGCTGCGCGGTCGGCACAGCGCGCGTCACGCTCTCGACCAAGATCATCCTGCCCCGCTGGACGAACCGAAAGCGCGCCTCGCGCGACCTCGCGCTCGTCTGGGACACGCTCGCCGCCGACATCAAGCGTCACGAGGAGCGTCACGCGGAAATCGCCCGCAACCACGCGCGCGATCTCGAACGTGCGCTGAACCGGCTGCGTCCCGAGGCAAGCTGCGCGGCGCTCCAGGCACGGGTTTCGCGGCTGAGCCAGGAGGCCGTCGAGGCGCACGACCGCGACCAGGCGCGCTTCGACCGGACGGAGGCCGCAAATTTCGACCGGCGCATCCTGCGGCTCCTGCAGCACCGGCTGAACGCGCTGAAGGCCGAGCGCTGACCTCGCAGAAGACCTCGATGGAGCGGGGATGCCCCACCTCGGCACGCGCTTCTCTCGTGGCGGCGATTCATCATATTCAAAAGATTGAATATTTCGGCACATTGTCAGGACAATCGGTCGGCATCCGTACCGAATAGCCGCAGGCGGACATGGTATAAGTCACTGGTGAATTCTAGCGATGGCCGAACTTCAAATGTTCAGCTATAGTCTATTCAACAATTCGGTAGCGGAGTTCATGAAGAACCCGATACGGCCCTGAAGACCCGGATGCGCTGTCCTTGGCGTTGATCCGCACTTTCTCCGGCCGACGCCCTATCGTTTCGTGCCATCGGCTCGCTCGACGTCGGAGCCCTGGCTGTTGCGTCACCCTGTTCTCCCGGCGTGTCTTGATGCCTGCGGATGTCCCCTCCCTCATCCGCAGGCGACCGCCCTCCTTGCCTCGCTCTTCCGGAAGGACGGGCGAGGCATTTTTTCATGCGTCATCGGTTGAGTGGAAGTATGCGGCCGCTCAGGCCTGCCGCTCGGGCACATGGACGACCAGCCCGTCGAGGGCGCCGGTCATCTTGATCTGGCAGGACAGACGCGACGTCGGCCGGACGTCGTAGGCGAAGTCGAGCATGTCCTCCTCCATCGGATCGGGTCGGCCCGCCGCCGCCGCCCAGTCGGCGTCGACATAGACGTGACAGGTGGCACAGGCGCAGGCGCCGCCACATTCCGCCTCGATGCCGGGTACGGAATTGCGAACCGCGGTTTCCATCACGGTCGTGCCGTTTTCCACATCGAAGTCATGGCGCGTGCCGCCAAACTCAACAATCGTCAGTCGTGTCATGATCGTTTCCGCAAAGAGTGTTCCGATTGCGCTTCTAGGCCGTGCCGCGCGACAGGCCCGGCGGCTGCGGCGTCGGGCGGGACACCTGGACCCGACCCGCGCCGGGCTCGTCCATACGCACGGCAACGCGCGCCAGGCGCGTTTTTCCGGAAGCGTTCATCCCGCAAAAGCGGCGTGCCGTCAACTCGGGCGCCGCACCCTTCGCGCTATGGCGTCGTCCGTCAGCGGCAGAGCTTCAGGATGAAGAGTTCCGCCTCGATCACGGCGGCGCTGAGGCCGGCCAGGGCGGCCGAACTTTCCGGCGCGTCCTCGACGGCCGCCGCCGCCCGCGCCACATCGCCGGCGCCGACGGCGCGGGCGGCACCCTTCAGCCGATGGGCGGCGGCCAGGCGCTGGTCGCTCCCGCCCTCGCCGATCTCCTTCATCGACTGCCGGGACTGCCGGGCGAAGATCTGCAGCACTTCCAGTTCGAGCGCCTTGTCGCCCATCGTCTGCGTGGCGAGATGCACGAGATCGATCGGCCGTGCGCGCGGCATCGAAGAGGAAGGCAGGTTGTCGGGCGCCTCGAAGGCGATTTTCAGTGCGGCCATCGGCCCGTGTCCTTATGTGTTTTACGGCCGCCCGGCGCCCGGAAAGCCCGGCTGCGGCCCTGTCCCTGTCATCGCCGCCCGGCGGGCGCTGTTGCCGCCAGGCGTATGTCCGTCCTCCACGGTTACGCGGGGGCGCCTGCCATCCGCTTAAATCGGGGCGTATTCGCGGCGGAAATCCGCGAAAATGGTTAACATCGATTAAATGGCGTCCGCGACTTGTGTTTTTGCGGGTCAGCGACGGAAATCCGTTAACAATCGGTTAGGATTTTAACAAATGGCAGAGCGGCTTAATTGTAAGGTCTCCGCTAATGTGTCACTACGATACGGTAGCGGGCAGAGTTGGACATTCCGTCTCCGGCATGACGCCGGACGGACTGTAAAAGCCGGCTTTGCGACGTGGTGTAGACGAGTAAAGCGTCAAGGTATTGCGTAGTGTGATGCGTGTATCTTGCCGTCATGTCCTCGATCCGGGACCGGGTCCGCGCGTGCAGGCGGCGTGGCGGAGCGGGGCATCGGCGAGAGCAGAGTGTAGCGAGGCGTATCCGCATGGTGACGAACAAGGGCAATGAGTCGATCGACGACAAGGCGTTCCAAGCCTTGGAGGACGCTCTGAAGATCGACTTCGACGAATTGAAGCCGGCAACGCCTGCAGCTTCCGCCAGGACGGGCGCTGAAAAGCCCGCAAGCGCCGCACCCGACAGCGAGGACGGCGACGACGAGGCGGCGGATGCGAGGGCGCAGGCGAGAGCCCAGCGGATTGCCGCCCGCGCCGAGACGCGCCGGACGCTCGCTCCCGAGCCCGCACCGAAATCCCCGGCTCTGACGCCCGCCAATGACGACGGCCGCAAATCCCCGGCCGCCCTTCTGAAAGGCGTCGAGACGCGCGCCGGGCGCACCGCCATCCGCGTCGCCGCCGTGGTTTCGCTCGTCTGGGTGGTGGCCGGCCTCGGCGTCACCAATCTCCTCTATGGACCCGAAATCTGGCAGATCGCGTCGCTCGCCGCGCTTTCGGCCATGCCGGGCGCGATCGGCGCCGCGCTCTGTATCGTCATCCCCGTGATGCTGTTCTTCTCCTTCGCCATCATGATCGCGCGCGCCCAGGAGATGCGCAGCGCCGCGCGGTCGATGGCCGAGGTGGCGATCCGGCTTTCCGAGCCCGAGACCATCGCGACCGAACGGCTGATGACCGTCGGCCAGGCGGTGCGGCGCGAAGTCTCCGCTATGAACGAAGGGATCGAACGGACGATCGCCCGCGCGACGGAACTCGAGGCCCTCGTCCATTCCGAAGTCAATGCGCTCGAACGCAGCTACACCGACAACGAACTCAGGGTGCGCACCCTGGTGCAGGAACTCGGGCTCGAGCGCGAGGCGATCGTCGGTCACGCCGAGCGGATCCGCTCCTCGATCGCCGGCGCCCATACCCAGATCCGCGACGAACTGGCCCAGGCGAGCGAGGACATTGCCGGCCGGATCGCCACCTCCGGCGAGGCCTTCGCCTCGCTGATCGAGACGCGCGCAGCGCTGCTGACGGAAAAATCCGACCATGCGGCCCAGACGATCGGCGCGGTGCTGTCGACGCGCACGGATGCCCTCCTGTCGGGCCTCACCACCGCCGGCCTTCATCTCTCCACCGAGTTCGACGCCCGGCTCGACACGCTGAGCGAGACGCTGCAGCGGCGCGGCCAGCAGTTGCTGAACCAGTTCGAGACCCGCGCCTCGACGCTCGACGCGAATACGGAAAAGCTCAACGCCGCGCTGAACGAACGCGCGCGACAGCTCAACGAGACGCTGATCTCGCGCACCCGCGAGCTGAACGAGACGCTGAGCATCGGCCAGCAGGCGGTCACCACCGGCCTTGAGGACGCGCTGAACGCCATGAACGGTGCGCTGGACGAAAAGGGCGCGCGCTTCCGCCAGACGCTGAAATCGGCGTCCGACGACATGATCATGGACCTCGACTTGCGCTCGGGCTTCTTCGAGGAGAAGCTGCAGACGACCGTCGGCCAGTTGCAGGGCGCCTTCGACAGCCGCTTCCACGAATTCGCCAGCGCCTTCGACAAGCGCGCGAGCCTGCTCGACGCCAAGCTTGGCGAGGGCCTCGCCCGCATCGACGAAACGGTCGCCGGCGGTACCGACGCGATCGGCAAGGCGATCGACGGCAGCCTCGGCACGATGCGCGCTGCACTCTCCGACCAGGCGCTGACGCTTGCGACGACGATCGGCACGACGCAGGAATTCATCGTCGATGCGGTCGGCAGCAAGGCCGGCGAACTGACGCAGGCGCTCGGCTCCGCGCATGAGCGGATCGACGCGGTGCTCGGCGAGCGCTCGAAGACGCTGCTGTCCGGCCTCAGCGAGACGACGGACCGGCTGGACAAGGGGTTTGGCGCCCGCGCGGATGCGCTGGGCATTGCGTTGGCAACCAGCGAGGAGCGGATCGGCAAAGCGTTCGACGGCCGTGCCGCAGGCCTCGCCGAGACCCTGCAGACGGCGCAGAGCCGGCTGGAACAGGCCCTGGACGGGCGCGCCGCCGAGATCACCCAGGCCGTCAGCGGCACGCATGCGCGGCTCGAGGCGACGCTCGACGAGCGTGGCGCGGCGCTCGCCTCGACTCTGGCGCGGGCGACGGAAGCGATCGAGGGTTCGATCGACGAGACTGCCCGTCGGCTCGACACGCGCTTCGCCGGCCCCGCCCGTGAGCTGGCCGAAAGCATCGGCACCAGCACGACGGCGCTGGAGACCGCGCTGGCAGAGCGCACCGCCGCGATCGCCACGGTCTTCGAGACCGGTACCGGCGCGATCGACAGGGCCGTCGGCGGCACCGCCGAGCGGCTACAGGCGGTGTTCGATGCCCGCGGCCAGGATCTCGCGGCGAAGCTCGCGGGCGAGACGGCAACGCTCGACGGCATGCTCGCCGCCCGCGGCGCCGAGATCGCCAACACGCTTTCGAGCCATGGCCGCGAAATGCGCGAGACCGTGGTTGCGCAGGCCGAGGAGATCGCCGAATCGATGTCCTTCCGGGCGATGTCGATCGCCGACACGATGAACGAGCGGGCGACGAGCATCGCCGAAAGCCTGAGAGCGCAGACCGGGGAGATCGTCCAGACGATGTCGGCGACCGCCGAGGACATCGCCGCCAATCTCGGCCGGCAGACGGCGGAGGTTGCCGAAACCCTCTCCTTCCAGGCCATGGCCGTGTCGAGCGCGATTGCGGATCATGCCGCCGAGGCGGAACGGACGCTGACGGCAAAGGGCGAAGCGCTCTCTGCCACCTTCGCCGGCAAGGCCGGGGAGTTTGCCGGAACGCTGTCCGGTGCCGTCACCGAGGCCGCGACCTCGCTGGAGAAGCAGGCGAACGAGGTTGCCGGCTCGCTTTCGCTGCAGACCATGGCCGCCGCAAGCGCCATTGCCGAACGCACGGCGGAAGCCGAGCGCATGCTGCTCACGCGGGGCGAGAGCCTGTCGTCCAACTTCGCCGGCAAGGCGGAGGAATTCGCCGGCACGATCAGCACCGCCGTCTCCGGCTCGACCGCCGCGCTGGAGAAGCAGGCGAACGACGTCGCCGACACCCTCTCCTTCCAGACCATGGCCGCCGCAAGCGCCATTGCCGAACGCGCCGCGGAAGCCGAGCGCATGCTGCTCACGCAGGGAGAGAGCCTGTCGTCGAATTTCGCCGGCAAGGCGGAGGAATTCGCCGGCACGATCAGCACCGCCGTCTCCGGCTCGACCGCCGCGCTGGAGAAGCAGGCGAACGACGTCGCCGACACCCTCTCCTTCCAGACCATGGCCGCCGCAAGCGCCATTGCCGAACGCGCGGCGGAAGCCGAGCGCATGCTGTTCACGCGGGGTGAAAGCCTGTCGTCCAACTTCGCCGGTAAGGCCGAGGAATTCGCCGGCACGATCAGCACGGCCGTCTCCGGCTCGACCGCCGCGCTGGAGAAGCAGGCGAACGACGTCGCCGACACGCTCTCCTTCCAGACCATGGCCGCCGCAAGCGCCATTGCCGAACGCGCGGCGGAAGCCGAGCGCATGCTGCTCACGCGGGGCGAGAGCCTGTCGTCCAACTTCGCCGGCAAGGCCGAGGAATTCGCCGGCACGATCAGCACCGCCGTCTCCGGTTCGACCGCCGCGCTGGAAAAGCAGGCGAACGACGTCGCCGACACCCTCTCCTTCCAGACCATGGCCGCCGCAAGCGCCATTGCCGAACGCGCGGCGGAAGCCGAGCGCATGCTGCTCACGCAGGGAGAAAGCCTGTCGTCCAACTTCGCCGGCAAGGCCGAGGAATTCGCCGGCACGATCAGCACCGCCGTCTCCGGCTCGACTGCCGCGCTGGAGAAGCAGGCGAACGACGTCGCCGACACCCTCTCCTTCCAGACCATGGCCGCCGCAAGCGCCATTGCCGAACGCACGGCGGAAGCCGAGCGCATGCTGCTCACGCGGGGTGAAAGCCTCTCGTCGAATTTCGTCAGCCGGGCGGAGGAATTCGCGACCGCCATGTCCGGAGCGGCGAGCGCAGCCGAACAGGGCCTTGCCGCGCGCAGCGAAGAGATGGCGGGCGCGATCGATGCACGATCGAACGCGCTTGCCGATCGGCTCAACGCGGCGGCCGCCGACATCGCCACCAATCTCGGGCGCCAGGCCGGCGAAATCGTCGAAACCCTGTCGTTCAGCACGATGACGGCATCGAGCACCCTGGCGAATCGCGCGGCCGAGGTGGAGCAGACGATCCTTGCGCGCAGCGACGCCGCCGCGACGAGCCTGCGTCAGGCCGCCGCCGACCATGCCGAGCGGATCGCGGCCGCCTCCGGCGAGGCCGCCGACCGGGTGATCCGCAGCGCCGACGAGGCGGCCGAGCGGGTCTCGGGCAGCGCGCGGGCCTCCGCAGAGACGATCGGTGCCGGCACGTCGGAAGCGGAGCGCGCCGTCGCGGCGCGCGCCAGCGACCTCGCCCAGCGGATCCAGATGAGCGGCGGCCTCCTGGCGCGCTCGATCACCGAAAGCGCCGAACATGCGGCCCTTTCCGTCGGCGAGGCCGCAACCCGGTTTTCGAGCGCCGTCGCCAGCCGCGCCGACGACATGGAACGCACGCTCGCAGATGCCGGCGCGACACTCGCGGGCCGCATCGCCTCCGTCGACGACCAGATCCGCGCGACGCTCGACGAGCGCGTTCGCGCCGTCAACACGGCGATCCTCAGCGGCCGGCGCGACCTCGGCACCATGCTCGACGAACAGTCGACATCGATCGCAACGACGCTCGCCGCCAGTGTCGGCATGCTGGAAATGACGCTCGACGAGCGCAAGGCCGCGATCGCCGAGGCGATCGATTCGGGAACGGGCGCGCTCGAGGAACGGCTGCGGGCAAGCACCGCCGCCGTCGCCGAGCGCATCGGCGACACTGCCGCCGAGCTCGGGCGCATCACCGACACGATGTCGGAGCGGATGGATCTCTCGGTGTCGACGATCAATGCGCGCTTCGACGATGCCGCAAGCGCGATCGACGTTCGCCTCGGCACCATGGAAGCCCGGATCCGTGAAAGCGCCGACGAGGTTGGTGCCTACGCCCAGCAGGCGACCACGCGCATCACGGGAACCCTCTCCGAACGGCTCGCCGACATCGACCGCGTCAGCGAGGAGGCGGCCTTCCGCCTTGCAGGGACGCTGTCCGGCAGCACGACCGAATTCACCCGCGCCGCCGAGGCCGCGACCGTCCGCATCGCCGAGACGGTGACAGGCCGCGTCGCCGATATCGACGAGATCAGCACGGCCGCCGCCGATCGCATCGCCGAGACGCTCGACAGGGGGACCGGCCGCATCGAGGAACGCCTCGGCACGATGGACCGGGCGCTGACGATCGGCCTCGAAAACGTCAACCGCACGATCGAAGGCAAGGCGGCCAGCCTTGTCACCAGCCTGCGCAGCGCCGTCGGCGACAGCGTCGAGGAAATCGATGCGGAGGCGGCGCGCGCCGCCGAGCAGCTGGCCCGCACCGGCGAGCGCTTCTCCGATGCGATGGCCGAGCGGCAGACCGCCTTTGCCGATGCGCTTGGCCGCACCAGCGAAGACGTCGCTGGGAAGGCGACGGAACTCGCCCGGGCCATCGGCGATGCGGCCGAGGAATCGGTGCGCCGCGCCGGCGATCTCGCCCGCTCCGTCGAGCAGGCCTCGGCGGAAAACCTGCGCCGGCACACAGAGCTTGCCCGCGGCCTCAGCGACACGGCGGAAAGCGCGCTTGCAAGGATCGCGGCGACGCGCCAGCGGGCAATCGACGAGACCGAGCAGTTCCAGAAAAACCTCTCCGATGTCGAGAAGGCCCTCGATGCCCGCGGCAACGCGATCCGGGCCGCGCTCGACGAACGTACCCGCGACCTCAACACGATGCTCTCCGGCCATTCGGCCGAGCTGTCGCGCCTGATCGAGACGGAGGCGCGGCCGGTGGTCGAGCAATATGCGGCGACCGGCCGCGAGGCCGCCGAGCGCATCACCGCCGCGACGCAGGACAGCGCCGAGCGTCTGCGCGCCGGCAGCGCCTCGCTCGTCAGCGCGCTCGGCCAGCGCACCGGCGAGGCGCTGAACGCGCTCTCGACCCGCGCAGAGGAAACGGCGATGGCGATGAAGATGGTCGAGAACCGGCTGCAGTCGACGGCGTCGGCCCTGATCGGTCAGCTCGCCGAAAGCAATGCGGCGATCGCCTCCCTCGTCGACCAGGCCGGCGAGACCCTCGCTGCCATGGACGACAAGCTCGACGGCACCGCCTCGCGCTTCTCGGAGACGGCGGAGCGCGCCTCCGACCTGCTGTCGACCTCGGCCCGCCTCGTCGAGGGCAAGGCCGACAAGCTCTCCGACATCTCCAACACGACCCTGTCGCAGATCGTCGGCATCGTCGGCAAGTTCGAGGATCACTCGAAGGTGCTGGGACAGGCCTCCGACCTGCTCGCCGCCGCCCAGTCGAACCTCGTCGGCACGCTGGAGGAACGGCAGGAGACGCTGCGCACGCTGTCGATCGGGCTGGTGCGCCGGTCCGAGGATATCGAGAAGACGATGCAGGCCGTCGAAGGCTTTGTCGATGGCGCCTTCGGCCGGGCGGAGGAACGCTCGAACCAGATCGCCGCCAATCTGCGCCAGGGCATCCAGTCGTCCTTCTCCGATGTCGGCCGCATTCTCTCCGAGGCCGAGCAACGCAGCGCCAGCGTCGCCGAGACCATGCGCGCCCGCGCCATCCAGGCAGGCGAGGAAGCGGCAAAGGCGGTGGAATCGATGATCGGCCGCGCCGAGCAGCGCAGCGCCGGACTGGCCGAAAACCTGCGCTCCGGCGTCGAGAATGCCTATGGCGATATCGACCGCACGCTCGGCGACACCGAACAGCGCGCGGCGCGCGCGGCCGAGGCGATGCGTACCAGCATTCTCGGCGTCGGCGACGAGGTCGGCCGCTCGCTCGACAACACGTTCGGCCGCGCGGAGGAGCGCGCGCGCGACGTCGCGGCACGGCTGCGCGGCAGCGTCGCCTCGTCGCTGTCGGACATCGACGGCATCCTGGCCGAGACCGGGCGCAAGTCGGACGAGACGGTGCAGCAGATGCGGGATGCGCTGAAGCAGTCGATCGAGGACGCGCTGAAGCGCTTTGCCGGGGCGACCGACGAGATCCGCCGCTCGGCGAACGAGATCCGCAACGAGCTCGGACTCACCCGGGAAGAGCTGAAGCGCGGTGCCTTCGATCTGCCGGAGGAGGCCAAGGAGAGCGCCGCCGCCATGCGCCGGGCCGTCTCCGAACAGATCCGCGCCCTGCAGGATCTCTCGGCGATCATCGGCCGCTCCTCATCGGAACTCGACGTGGCGGTCAGGCGCGAGCAGCCTGCCCCGTCGCGTGCCGCCCTTGCGCCCCAGCCGGCCGTCCAGGCCCGCCCGGCCGAGCCGGCGATCGAGCAACGCCGCGCCGAACCCGAGCCGCAGCGTCCCGTCGCGTCCGAACCGCTGCTGCGCGGGAGCCTTGGTCTCGACCGGCCGGCAGCGGGCCCGGCCCAGCCGGCAGCGGCGCGTCCGGCTCCGTCGCCCGCCCAGCCCGAGACCGCCGCCCGCGCCGAGGACGCCGCCGGCAGCGGCTGGATGCGCGACCTGCTGCGCGCAGCGTCGCGGGACGAGCAGGCGGCCGCACCCGCGCCGCAGCCCCAGCAGAGGCCGGCAGAGACGGCGCCGCAGGCACGCCCGGCCGGCGACACGCGCAACCCCCGCCATGTGGTCGAATCGCTGAACTCGCTGTCCGTCGACATCGCCCGGGCCATCGATCACGATGCCTCCGTCGATCTCTGGCGGCGCTACCAGCGGGGCGAGCGGGATGTGTTCACCCGCAGGCTCTACACGCTGAAGGGCCAGCAGACCTTCGACGAGATCAAGCGGAAATACGAGCGGGAGGCGGAATTCCGCACGGCCGTAGACCGCTACATCGCCGATTTCGAGAAGCTGCTTGCCGACGTGACCCGCAACGACCGCGACCGGACGCTGACGCAGAGCTATCTGACCTCGGACACGGGCAAGGTCTACACGATGCTCGCCCACGCCGCCGGCCGCTTCAACTGACGCCGAAGCCCAGCACGTTTCCAGCCGAGGCGGGATCGCTTCGGCGTCGGGCAATGCGGCAAAACAGAGGGAGAGGGCACGTTCGGTGAAGCGGTATTCACCGAACGTGGTCTTCCCGGGATGACGGTTTGAGGCCCGCTGCCCTTTACGGTGCAGCGGGCCTTCCTGTTTCAAAGACGAAAATCGGCTCTCGCCGAACCTGTTTTCAGGGTTTCACTGACGGGATCCGCCGCAGCCGGGCGCGGATATCAAAGAAGCGGAGAGGCGAGCCACAGGGCCCGGTTCAGGATGCGGCTCGGCCAGGGCTTGCGGCGCAGGTCGTCGAGAAGAACGGGAGAAGCGCTCTTCAGGGCCTCGCCGATGCGCGCCGAGATGATCTCGGCGAACGGCGTGTCCAGCACCTCGAGGTCGATCTCGAAATTGAGGCGGAGCGAGCGCGAATCAAGATTGGAGGAGCCGACGAAGGCCCAGCGATCGTCGACGGTCAACAGCTTGGAATGGTCGAAACCGCCATGGGCGCGCCAGACGCGGCAGTCGCCGCGCAGCACCTGATCGAACTGGGAGGTCATGGCGCGGTCGACGAGCCGCAGGTTGTTGTTTCCCGGAACGACGATGTCGACCTCGACGCCGCGCCGGGCGGCCGTGACGAGAGCGCTGATCAGTTCACGATCCGGCAGGAAATAGGGCGACATGATGCGGATCGACCGGTGGGCCACGGAAAAGGCGCCCATCAGCATGCGATGATTGGTTTCCATGCTGCGATCCGGCCCGGACGGAACGGTGCGGACCAGCATCGGCTCGACGGCGTCCGGATGCGGGCTGTCGGGAACCGCGGCATGCAGCGCGCTGCCGGAGGCGATTGGCAGATGCGGCATGTCGTCGGTGCCGAGGTCGAGCGCCCATGCCGGCCCTTCCAGGGGTTCGTCGCTGGCAAACTGCCAATCTTCCGCCGCCGCATGGAACAGGCCGGCGACCGCGGGGCCGCGGACGCGGAAATGCGTGTCGCGCGCGCTTGCGGGCGCGCCGCCGTCGCTGACGAAGGCCTCGCGGATGTTCATGCCGCCCATGAAGCCGACATGGCCGTCGACGACGAGGATCTTCCGGTGCGTGCGCAGATTGGCATAGGGCAGCCTGAGCCCCATGATGATGTTGCCGTTGAAGGCCTTCACCGCGACGCCTCCATCCCGCAGTTCACCGACGATGCTCGGCACGGAGTATCGCACGCCGACGGCGTCGATCAGGACGCGCACGGCGACACCGCGCGATACGGCATCGACGAGGGCGGTGACGAAGCGCGCTCCGGCCCGGTCGCGGTCGAAGATATAGGTTTCGAGGAGCACGCTGCGGCGCGCGCCCTCGATCGCGCGGATCATCGCGTCATAGGCCTCGTCGCCGCCGTCGAGCACCGCGATGCGGTTCCCGTCGGTCATGACATGGGAGCAAACGCGATCACCGAGGCGCATCATGGCGGAGAAGCGCTCGCCGAAATGCTGGTCGACATAGGCCTGCGATATGGCCGAGCGCGGCTCGCCGCGCCTGCGGCCGGCGGCGATCAGCGTGCGCTGCTGCTCGATCGAGACGACGCGCATGCGGTTGATCCCGGCAACCGCGTAGAACAGCGCGCCGACGATCGGCGACAGCACGATGACGCCGACCCAGCCGGCGGCCGCGCGCACGTCCTGCTTGGTCATCGCCGCATGGATGGCCGCCGGAACGCCGAGAAGGAAAGAAAGCGCCGCAAGCACATGCGGCCAGTAGGTCTGGAATGCGTCGATCATGCCAGAACTATAGGGTCACGGCGGGAAGAGGCAATTCAGCCCCCGCGCAATTTCATGATGGCCCGCGCCCCTTCGGGCGCAGTCCGATCCCGTTCCATCAGAGCGGCGCTCCCGACGCTTTCTTTCGAAGCCTCCTCCGGCCGATCCTCGTGTCACTCCGGTCGGATGAGGCGCTGACGCACCGGGCGGTCGCGCGGGCCGTCAGTGGCCGCCATCGGCGGCGAGCGCGGCCTCGCGGGCGCCGGCATCGCTCGTCGCCGCGCCGTTGAAGAAGAGGTTCAGGCCCACCGCCGCGACGGCTGCGAGCAGGATGCCGGAATCGATCAGCGGATGCAGGTCGTGCGCGAGCCACTGCTTGAAGTTCGGCGCGATCAGCGGGATCATGCCGAAACCGAGCGAGACGGCGACGATGAAGAGGTTGTTGCGGCTGGTGCGGAAATCGACGGCCGAGAGGATGCGGATGCCCGTCGCCGCCACCATGCCGAACATGACGATGCCGGCGCCGCCGAGAACCGCGACCGGCAGCGATTCGATGAGCGCCGCCATCTTCGGCAGGAGGCCAAGCACGACGAGAATGAGGCCCCCGGCGACGCAGACATAGCGCGATTTCACCCCGGTGACGCCGACGAGGCCGACATTCTGGGAAAAGCTCGTATAGGGAAACGTGTTGAAGATGCCGCCGATCAGGGTGCCGAGCCCATCGGTGCGCAGGCCGGCGGAGAGCACCGGCTGGGTCACCGGCCGGTTGGTCATGTCGCCGAGCGCCAGGAACATGCCGGTCGATTCGATCATCACCACGATCATCACAATGCTCATGGTGAGGATCAGGATCGGATCGAAGACCGGCGGGCCGAAATGGAAGGGAAGGATCGGCGCGAACCAGGCCGCGGCTACAACCTTGTCGAAATGCATCATGCCGGCAAGCGCCGCGACGATGCCGCCGGCGACGATCCCGATCAGCACCGCGATATTGGCGGCGAAGCCGCGCCCGAAGCGCGAGACCAGCAGGATCACGGCGAGGACGAAGGCCGAGACCGCCATGCCGGAGACCGGCGCATAGGCCGGGTTCGGAACGCTCGGGGCGAGCGCAAGCCGTTCCGGCAGCGCTGTGCCGTTCGCCACCGCGAGCGTCCGCATCTCCTCCAGCCAGGCGGCATGGGCGGGATCGACGATCGAGGGCGCGGTGGGGCCGACTGGAGTGCCGAAGATCCAGTTGATGCCGATGCGCATCAGCGTGACGCCGATGACGAGGATGATCGTGCCCGTCACCACGGGCGGGAAATAGCGCAGCATGCGGCTGACGAGCGGCGCGATGATCATCGCGACGATGCCGGCGCCGATGATCGAGCCGAAGATCAGCTGCGCGCCTT
Source organism: Ensifer soli (assembly GCF_041928815.1). Classification (NCBI taxonomy): domain Bacteria; kingdom Pseudomonadati; phylum Pseudomonadota; class Alphaproteobacteria; order Hyphomicrobiales; family Rhizobiaceae; genus Ensifer; species Ensifer soli. The sequence goes on from NZ_JBHFEI010000008.1 coordinate 88,685, forward strand.
CCGCGCCCGGCACGATATTGGCCATCGACACCATCGGCCCGACGGAGGCGAAGGTGACACCCATCATCACCGGCAGGCGGACGCCGAACCATTGGGTGACCCCGAGCGACTGGATCAGCGTGACGATGCCGCAGGCGAAGAGATCGGCGGAAATCAGGAAGGCGACGTCTTCCGGCGGCAGTTTCAGCGCCCGGCCGACGATCAGCGGCACGGCGATCGCGCCGGCATACATCACCAGCACATGCTGGAGACCGAGGGTGGCGAGGCGCGCGGCCGGCAATTTCTCGTCGACGGGATGGACGGAGGATGGCGTGGTCATGAGGTTCCCCTGCGTTTCGGTGATCAGAGCGTGACGCTCACATCGATGGTTGCAGCAGCGGCGACGCCCTGACGCCTCTCATGGGCCTCTTGCGGCACGTTCCGCACCCGCTGCTCCTCCCCGGCGGCGGGCAGGACCAGAATGCCGCACGGCCGGCATTTGTCAAAAGAAAAGGCAGGCGCTACAAGGTGTTCCGCGGCGCCGAGAGCGAGGGATCACGGGATGAAGATCGTTACCTGGAACATCAACGGCATCAAGGCGCGCATCGATGCGCTGACCGCCTGGCTGAAGGAATCGGCGCCCGACATCGTCTGCCTGCAGGAGCTGAAGTCCGTCGACGAGGGCTTTCCGCGCGCCGAGATCGAAGGCCTCGGCTACCATGTCGAGACGCATGGCCAGAAGGGCTTCAACGGCGTGGCGATCCTGTCGCGGCTGCGGCCGGACGAGGTCCATCGCGGCCTGCCCGGCGAGGACGAGGACACGCAGTCGCGCTTCATCGAAGCCGTCTTCTCGGTGTCCGGCGGAGCGCTTCGCGTCTGCTCGATCTACCTGCCGAACGGCAATCCGCCGGACACGGAGAAATATCCCTACAAGCTGCGCTTCATGGAACGGCTCGTCGCCTTCGCCGAAAGCCGGCTGTCGCTCGAGGAGCCTTTGATCCTCGCTGGCGACTACAATGTCATTCCCGAGGGCAAGGACTGCTGGGATCCGGCGGTCTGGGCGAACGACGCCCTCTTCCTCCCCGACACGCGCCGCCGCTTCCGCCGGCTTGCCCATCTCGGCTTCACCGACGCGCTGAGGGCGACGACGGACGAGCGGGCCTATACGTTCTGGGACTATCAGGCCGGCGCCTGGCAGAAGAATTTCGGCATCCGCATCGACCACCTGATGCTGTCGCCGGAAGCCGCCGACCGTCTGGTGTCGGCCTCGGTCGAACGCCATGTCCGCGCCTGGGAACGGCCTTCGGACCATGTGCCGATGGTCGGGCACTTCGCCTTCACGCCCGCCTGACCGGCACGCAACTCTCTAAAGCGTGTCGCGATCTTTCAGATTCGCTCTTACGCTTTAGGTCTTTGTTTTTACGCGTGTCACTTCGCAAAACCGCTGCACACTTTTGCGAGACACGCTTTAAGGGTAAAGCAGGTTTCCGTGACCGCCTCAGTCGGCGTCGCTGCCGGCGTTGAGGTCACGCGACATGACGATCGCCAGACGGCGCTCGTCCTCGCTCGCGAGCGAGAAGGCCTGCTCCTGCATCGACTGCACCCAGGGCCGCTCCTTCGGCGTGCACTGGTCGAGAGCGGCCGTCATGAAGGCGAGGCCGCGCACGGTCTGCCCCTCCTCGAAAAGCACGTTGCCGAAGACGCCCATGGCCCCGGCATGGCCGTTCTTGCGGGCGCGGTTCAGCCATTTCTTCGCCTGCTGGACGTTGACGGAGCCGCCCTCGCCCGAAAGCAGCATGCGGGCAAGCTGGAACTGGGCCTCGGCGACGCCGAAGGCAGAGGCCGCCTGGAAATAGAGCTGGCGGGCCTGGCTGAGATCCATCTTCACCGGGCTGCCGGGAATGCCGCGCCGGTAATATCCCGCGAGCGAAACCAGGGCATTGGCGAAATAGCCGGTGTCCTCGGAACCGGGCTCGACACCCTGGCGGGCGATGTCGCTGTAGATCTTGAAGGCCTCGAGGTCGTTCTCGGCGACGCCGTCGCCATCCTCGTACATGTTGGCGAGCGCCCAGCGCGAGCCTGTATGCCCTTTTTCGGCCGCGTAGCGATAGGCTTCCATCGCCTCGTCCTTGCGACCCTTTTTGTAAGCGGAGAAACCGAATTTGAAGAGATCGAAGGGGCCGGATTCACGATTGACGCCGGCGTCGGGATCGAAGGCCCGGGCGGGGCCTCCCGTACAGACGCCGAGGGCAAGGCCGACCATGGCAATTTTCAGCGACCTCGATGCACGCATCCACATAACAGTCTGCTTCTTCCGTTCCTGCCGGTGCAACCCGGACCCACGCGCCCCGAGCCTTTCGGCTCCCTGACAAACGACGGGCTGCCCCCACAGCCGGACCGTCGTCACGCTATCCGCCCAATCCGGCGGCAATGGGGCTGCAAAACGGAGCTTTTCCGGCACGCGCGGACTTACGGCCGAATGGCGGCTCCGCCATCTCGTCCTTCGTCGCCTGACCGGAGATGAATCCCCTTCGAGCAGCACCCCGAGCCGCCGCCACGATGACCGCGCGGCTTTGCTGGCCCCATCGCTGCGCCCAGTTTGTGGCGGGAAGTGGACATAATCCAGAGCGCAATCGCCACGATCGGCCGTGTCTTAGGGGGTGTTGCGGAATCGTCACAAAAACACACGCGTCGATTCCGAAAAGCGCGTGATTTTACACGGCGTTAACCTTACCGAAACATTGAGCGTGGCGGCCCGCGCGCGGCCGCCCCGCCGCCTCAGAACCGGACTTTCAGCGATGTCGAGAGCGCACCGACGACGTCGGTGCCGTAGCGGTAGGAGATATCGTCGCCATAGGTGATGCCATCCTGCACCTTCGACGACGAGCTGCCGGAGGTGAGCAGACCGAGCGTACCGGCGAAGACCACCTCCAGCTTCGGCGTCGGCTTATAGGACACGCCCGAGGTGAGCGTCCAGGTGTCGGACGACGTGCCGACCCCCGTGCTCGTGCCGCGGTCCCAGGTGACGCCGACGGCGCCCGCCCACTGGTCGTTGAACCTGTGGCCGATGCCGCCGCCGATTTCCCAGCCGTCGCGGTAAAGAAGATCGAAGGAGGTTGCGACAGCCGGGCTGCCGGGAACGCAGGCCGCAAGGCCCTTGGTCGCCACGGGGCAGAAGGGCAGGCTCTGGATCACGCTCCAGTCCGTCCACTTCACCGAGCCGAAGACGAGCCAGTCGGGGGCGATGCCGGTCTGCAGCTTGAACTCGAGCGCGCTCGGGATGGTGGCTGTGCCGTAGATCGGGCTGACGACCCCGAGCGTGGGGTTGGCCGGATTGAGCGCCTTCGGGATCTGCGTCAGATCGATCTCGCCGGTCATCTCCCCGAGATCGATCTCATTGTTGTAGACGAGGCTCGCCCGGAAAGCATAGTCGGGGATCTCGTAGGCGATGCCCGCCCGCCAGCCCCAGCCGCTCCCGGAAAGGTCGATCCTGCCGACGCCGCCGCCCGGCACCGGCGCGACGAACTGCTCCTTGTAGCCGTCGATCGTCTGGTAGGAGCCGCCGCCGATCAGCTTCAGCACGCCCTGCCCCACGTCGACCCCGTAGGAGCAGGTCAGCGCATAGGCATCGCTGACGATCTTCGTCTCGATGTTGCTGTTGGCGCCGACCCAGTCGCGACCGGGATCGAGATGCGCGCCCCAGGGCTGCGAATAGTCCGCCATGCAGTCGACATCCGGACCGATCGCGGCCTTGAAGCCGATGCGCGGCGAGAAATAGGATTCCGTATCATCCGCCCGCGTCGCCCCGCCGCCGATGCCGTCGCTGCCGAGGCCATCGGAGGGATCGGTATCGACCACGTCCTTCAGGCGCCGCCGGGGCATCACCGCATCGGTCGCCGCCTCGAAGACGTAGTCCGCCGGATCGAACAGCAGATCGATGTTATAGCCGGACCGCTCCAGGCCGCCCGCCTGCGCCTCCCCGGCGATGGTCGCCATCGCGATTGCCAGTCCAAGCCCACGCTTCTTCCATGCCATTCCCTGTCCCCACCGCCAGAATGCCGCACGTCATCCTGTCAGACTATCCTTGTGCGAGGGACGCTTGGCAAACGCCGAATGCACGGCGATCCGCAGCCGAGGTCGACAGCGGGCGGGGACCACGGCGCCAAGGACCGCCATGGACGCAAAGCCGTTCTATAAAGCCCTAAGGCGGCCGGCCAGATGGGCCTCGCGCATCAGAAAAGAGGAATAAAACCGCGCGAGATCGCGAATGTGCTCTCGCGGCCACAAATCATAAGGTTTGCACGGGACCGCGCGCGGATGGTTTGCGCGCCCCCCTCTTTCACGACCGCGCACGGCGTCTCGGCCCCGACGGAGCGGGGCCCGATTCGCCTCAGGCAGCACCTTCGAGGCGTGCGAGCGCCGTTGCGAGCGAGGCCTTCTGCACATCAAGCTCGGCCAGCCTTTCGCGCTCGGCCTCGACGAGCTCCGGCTTGGCATTCGTCACGAATTTCTTGTTGGCGAGCTTGCCGAGAATGCGGGCGCGCTCGGCCTCGACCTTGGCATCCGCCTTCTGCAGCCGCTGAGTCTCTGCCGCAAGATCGATGAGCCCGCCGAGCGGCAGGCAAGCAAGCGCCTCGCCGGCGACGATCTGGGCGCTGCCGCGCGGCGCGGCATCGGCGAAATCGATCGGCTCGACGCGGGCGAGCCGGCCGATCGCCGCCACATGGCGCGAAAACCTTTCCCGCGTCAGGGCGTTGGCGCCGACCACGACGAGCGGCGCGACGGCGCCCGGCGGCACGTTCATCTCGGCGCGCGCGGAGCGGATGCCGGAGACGAGATCGATCAGCCAGTTGATCTCTTCGGCCGAGGCATCGTCCGAAAGGCCTGCCGCCGGCCACGCCGCATGGCAGAGAAGCGTGTCGCGGCGCCGGCCCTCGCCGGCGGTCTGCGCCCACAGCTCCTCGGTCATGAAGGGCATGAAGGGATGCAGCAGCCGGTAGATCTCATCGAGAACATAGGCCGCGCAGGCCTGCGACTCGCGCTTCGCCGACGCGTCGTCGCTGGCAAAGACCGGCTTCAGCAGTTCCAGATACCAGTCGCAGAAACTGTTCCAGACGAAGCGGTAGAGGCTGCCGGCCGCCTCGTTGAAGCGGTAGGATTCGATCGCCGTGGTGACGTCGGCAATGGTCCGCGACAGTTCCGTCAGGATCCAGCGGTTGAGCGTCAGCACCGCCGCCTCGGGCACGAAGCCGTCGGCGCCGCCGGCGCCGTTCATTTCGGCGAAGCGCGTGGCGTTCCAGAGCTTGGTGCCGAAATTGCGGTAGCCGGCGATACGGGCCGGATCGAGCTTCACGTCGCGGCCCTGCGCCGCCATGATGGCAAGGGTGAAGCGCAGGGAATCGGCGCCGTACTGGTCGATCAGCTCCAGCGGATCGATGACGTTGCCCTTCGACTTCGACATCTTCTGCCCGTTCTTGTCGCGCACCAGCGCATGGACATAGACGGTGTGGAAAGGCTCGACGGGGTTGCCGGAGCCGTCCTTCATGAAGTGCAGCCCCATCATCATCATCCGCGCGACCCAGAAGAAGATGATGTCGAAGCCGGTGACGAGAACGTCGGTCTGGTAGTAGCGCGCCAGTTCCGGCGTCTCGTCCGGCCAGCCGAGCGTCGAGAACGGCCAGAGCGCCGAGGAAAACCAGGTGTCGAGCACATCCTCGTCGCGCGTCAGGATCTCGCCGGGACGGAAATTCTCCAGGAGATCCTCGACATAGGCCTTCATCGGCCCTTCATGGGCGAGGTAGTGCTGGATGGCGGCGTGCAGGGCTTCTTCTTCCGTCTTTTCGACGAAGACCTGGCCGTCCGGCCCGTACCAGGCGGGAATCTGGTGGCCCCACCAGAGCTGACGCGAGATGCACCAGGGCTGGATATTTTCCATCCACTCGAAATAGGTCTTTTCCCAGTTCTTCGGGACGAAATTGGTGCGGCCCTCGCGCACCGAATCCATCGCCGGCTTCGCCAGCGTCGCGGCGTCGACATACCATTGTTCGGTCAGGCGCGGCTCGATCGGCACGCCGCCGCGGTCGCCATGGGGCACCATATGCGTGTGCGGCTCGATGCGGTCGAGATACCCGCCCTCCTCGAAGACGGTAACGACGAGCTTGCGCGCCTCGAAGCGGTCGAGCCCCTCGAACTGCTCCCAGAGGCCGCGCTGCATCTCGCTCGGCGTGAGGCCCTCGAGGAACTCCTCGTTCTCCGCAAGCGTCACCCGGCCGTCGACGGTCAGGATGTTGACGGCGCGAAGACCGGCGCGCCGGCCGACCTCGAAATCGTTGAAGTCGTGCGCCGGCGTCATCTTGACCGCGCCGGTGCCGGCCTCCGGATCCGGATACTCGTCGGCGACGATCGGGATTCGGCGGCCGACGATCGGCAGCACGACATGCTTTCCGACGAGGTCGCGGTAGCGTTCATCGGAGGGATGGACGGCGACGCCGGTATCGCCGAGCATGGTTTCGGGCCGCGTCGTCGCGACGACGAGGTAGTCCCGGACCTCCCATTCGGTCGGCCTGCCCTCCGCGTCGAAGGCGACGGGATGACGGTAGGTGACGCCCTCCTCCAGCGGATAGCGCAGGTGCCAGAGGTTGCCCTTGACCTCGACCTGCTCGACTTCGAGGTCGGAGATCGCCGTCAGCAGTTTCGGGTCCCAGTTGACCAGCCGCTTGTCCTTGTAGATCAGGCCTTCCTTGTAGAGCGAGACGAAGACCTCGATGACGGCGCGGGACAGGCCCTCGTCCATGGTGAAGCGCTCGCGCGACCAGTCGCAGGAGGCGCCGAGGCGTTTCAGCTGGTTGAAGATCAGGCCGCCCGATTCGGACTTCCACTCCCAGACCTTGTCGATGAAGGCCTCGCGACCCATCTCGCGGCGGCCGGGCAGCCTCTCCTGCGCCAGCTTGCGCTCGACGACCATCTGGGTGGCGATGCCGGCATGGTCCATGCCCGGCTGCCACAGCACGTCCTTGCCGCGCATGCGCTCGAAGCGGACCATGACGTCCTGCAGCGTGTTGTTCAGCGCGTGGCCCATGTGCAGCGAGCCGGTGACGTTCGGCGGCGGGATCACGATGGAAAAGCTGTCCGCCCCCGGCTTCGCGCCGGCGCCGGCGCGAAATGCATCCGCCTCGTCCCAGATGCGGGCGATCTTCGGTTCGGTCGTGGCGGAATCGTAGGTCTTGTCGAGCATGTCTGGCCAGGATCTCCGGATCGCACCGGGAACCGGCGGTCACCGCCCGGCGCGCTCGCATGAAAAGGGGGTGGGGGAAACCGGGCGACGCCCTTCCCGAGTGCGGCGTGTCTCCCTCCCGTCGAGGGGGCTTTGTAAACCCGGCACGACGCAAGTCAACACAAGATGCGACAAAGCCGCCGGGCGACCGGCGGCTTGCCTCAAAAACGAAGCGTTGCGCCGATCAGCGGCGCGGGCCGCGCGCCACGCGCTCGATTTCCTCGCGCACCAGCCGCTCGACCAGCGTCGGCAGATTGTCGTCGAGCCACTCCTGCAGCATCGGCCGCAGCATGTCCTCGGCGATCTCGTCGAAGGAGCGGCGCGGGCCGTGGTCGACCGCATGGGCGAGCGCATCGAAGGAACGGGCCACCTGCTGGCCGGTTTCCGCCGAAAGGATCGACGCGATCGCCTTGTCGGCCGGCTTTTCCTCCCTCGACGCCGCGGTGACCGGCGCGGGCGGCAGGTCGCGCGGTTCCGGGATCGTCTCGCGCACCGGCTCCGATGCTGCGGCCACGGGAACCGGCTCGGCGGTCACCTCCCGGTCCTGCGGCCGAACGAGACTGACGGGAGGCTCGGGCGCCACCGGCGCCGGACGCGGATCCGGGCTGCGCGCCGGCGCGTCGCGGGACGGCATGGCGGATCCATGGCGCTCGGAGGCGGCGCGGACGCGCGCGGCGACGTCGGCGAGCGACAGCGGCGCAGCACCCTGCGCCTGCGGCTCGACGGCGACCGGCCTCTGCACCGGCTCGACCGGCGGAACGGGCCGGGTTTCCGCCTCGAAATCGGCCACGAGGTCGGTGTCCTCGATCGTCAGGTGAATGTCGCCGTCGTCGTCGAAGGCACGGTCGGTGGAGGGTTCCGAAACGGGGCTGAAACCCGGAAGGCCGGGCTCGTTGCTTTCGATGATCTTCCGGATCGAGGCCAGAATTTCATCCATGGACGGTTCACGCGCGACATTGGACTGAGCCATTTTCTTCCCCGTTGCATCCGCTGACTGCTGACATGACGTTCGAGCGATGCCGATCGACCCTAGGCGAACCCGCGCGCGATGAAAACAGCGCGAATCACATGCCCGGAATCATGCACAGATTTCTCCGGCGCGTCACGCGTGCCGCGCCCATGCAAAAGGCCGGCGCGACGGCACCGGCCTCCCTCTCCGTCCCGTGGCGGTCGTCTCAGCGCCCGTCGACGGTGCGCAGGCCGAACCACTTGTCCTTGACTTCCTCGTAATGGTCTTCCGCCCGGTATTCGGCGACCTTCAGACCCTGCGACCGCACCGTCAGCTGGCCGGTGGCGGCGAGCACGGAATAGCTCGCGACGACGGCGTCGCGCTGGGCGGCGACGAGGCTCTCCTGGGCGGAGAGCACCGTCTGCTGCGCGTCGAGAACGTCGAGGGTGGTGCGCTGGCCGACCTTGCGTTCCTCGATCACGCCCGACAGCGCCATGTTGGCGGCGCTGATCTGCTGCTTGGTGGCGGAGATGACCGCGAGCGCGGCCTCGAGCTGCGCATAGGCCGAGACGACCGTCTGCTGCACCGAGGCGCGGGCCGAATCGACGAGGATGCGCTGCTGGCCGAGCCTTTCCTTCGCCTGGCGGATCTGGCCGTATTCGGCACCGCCCTGGTAGATTGGCACTTCGAGACGCGCTGTGATGCTGGCGGTCGTGTTCGGGGAACTGGACGAGGCGTTGCCGGTGTTACGCGTCACCGCGCCCTGGACGACGACACCGGGCAGCATCGCGCCTTCGGCCGACTTGACCTGGAAACCCGCGGCGTCGACGGAATATTGCGCGGCGATGATCGTCGGATTTTCCCGCATGCTGATCGCCACGGCCTGATCGAGCGAGCGCGGCAGCGACTTCGAGGCGGGCGAGGGCTGCTTCACGCCGCGCGGCGCGGCGCCGACGATCTGGACGAACACGGCCTCGGACTGCTTCAGCTGGGCGACGGAGGTGACGAGCAGCGCCTGCGCATTGGCAAGCTCTGCCTCGGCGAGGCTGACATCGGTGCGGGTGCCCTCGCCCACTTCGAGGCGCGCATTCGCGGCATTGAGCTGCTCGCGCAGGAAGGCGAGGTTCTGCTTGCGGATCGAGACGATCTGCTGGTCGCGGGCGATGTTGGCGTAGGACTGGGCGGCGGAGAGCAGGATGGTGATCTCGTTCGCCTTCAAGGTCTCGCGGCTGGAGAAGACGTTCGATTCGGCCGCCCTGACGTTGTTCAGCGTCTGGAAGCCGTCGAAGATCTGCTGGGTGATGGTGATGCCGGCGGAGCCGCTGTAGAAGTCGGCGCCTCCGGTTGCCCGTTCGAGCCGCGTCAGCGTGCCGCTTGCGCTCGCCGCCACCTGTGGCCGCATCGCCGCCTTGGCGATCGGCACGCCCTCGTCCGTCGCGCGCAGCCCGGCGCGCGCCGCGTTCAGATCCGGATTGTTCTGGTAGGCCTTGGCCATCGCGTCGAAGATCGTTTCGGCCATCGCGCCCTGCGGGGCGATCAGAAGGACCGAGGAAAGAGCTGCCATCATGGCCATGCTGCGGAATTTCGACACAATTCTCACTCCGAAAAAGGGTGACGGACGGTCGGCCCGTCCGCGTCCCGCACATCTCCCCGCCTGCCGGCCTCATGCCGGCGATCGGAGCATGCAACGCTGATTTCTGGAAACGACGACTCAGCTCCGCCCCGAACCGGCCGCAACGCTTCTTAACCCTTTTGAAACCCGGAATGCGGCGGCGGACAACTGACCTCTCGTGCTGCGGCGCAGGTTTTCAGCAAGTTTCGGCCGACACGTTGCCATTCAGCAACATTACAACTTTAACGGTAAATTGAAATAGTGAGCACCCTCAACAAGAGGGCACATCAAAAAACGAATTCACGCGCGAGACGGAAGCCCGGCAGCGGACGGACAGCGGTGTTGAAGGCGACGCGCTCGGAGACGATGCCGAGCTCCTTGAGGAAGAGCCGGGCCCGAGAGGCATTGCCCTCGCCGATCACCGCGACAAGCCGTCCGCCCTCGGCGAGCTGGGCGACCAGCGCGTCGGGCACGAACTCGACGGCGCCGTTGACGAAGATGACATCGAAGGGCGCCTTCGCCGGCACGCCTTTCTCCAGGTCGCCCTCCACGAGGTCGGCGGCATAGCCGAGGCGCGCGAGCGTCTCGCGCGCCGTCGCAACCAACGCGGCATCGCTTTCCAGCCCGACGACCGAAGCGGCGACCCGCGAGAGGATGGCCGTGGCGTAGCCGGTTGCGGCGCCGACCTCGAGAACCCGGTCGGTCGGCTTGATCTCGGCAAGCTGCAGCAGCTTGGCGAGCGGCGACGGCTCCATCAGGTAGCGTCCCGGGGCGAGCGCGATGTCGGTGTCGATATAGGCGAGCAGCGCCTTGGCGTCCGGAACGAAGGCCTCACGCGGAACCGTCAGAAAGGCGGACAGGATCGAGTGGGACGTGACGTCGGTCGGACGGATCTGGTTGTCGACCATCTTGATGCGCTGCGCTTCGAAATTCATCGTCCATACCCCTTGAAAGGCCGCGCAGCGCGCGACATCGCCAGGAAAGCTCTTAATTCCGCCCCGCAGCGGTTTCAAGCATGCGCAGGACACCGGTGGCAAAATTCGCAGAGGCCGGGATCGCACAGGGCGCGGCGGACGGGAGGCACTCGCGAGGGGAAATCCGAGAGAATTGTTTTATGTCAGATATTTGCAAGGATATCCGGAGGCGGGGAATCCGCCGCTTCACGTATCGAATCAGGTCTGACTCCCGATCAGGGCGCGACGCCCGCCGCGGGCGCCGACTCAAGGCCGACCAGCGCCAGCCTGGAATATCCCGCACGCTGGATGAGGTTCATCACCTCCATGACGTCGCCGTAATCGACCGCCCGGTCGGCACGCAGCAGGATTCTCGTCTCCCTGTTGCCCTCCGTCACCGCGTCGAGGGCGGTGGCGAAAGCCTCGCGCGCCGTCTCCTCGTTGCCGATGCCGAGCGAAAGGTCGCTCTTCAGCGTGATGAAGACCGGCTTGTCGTCGCGCGGCTGCGGGCGCGCCGCCGATTGCGGCAGATCGACCTTGATGTCGACGGTGGCAAGCGGTGCGGCCACCATGAAGATGATGAGGAGGACGAGGATGACGTCGATGAACGGCGTGACATTGATGTCGCTGATGTCGCCGTCGCCGTCGCCGTCGTCGCCGCCGAGTTTTGCCGCCATGGCGTCACACCCTCCGTGCCAGCGGCGCTTCGCCGGGGCCGTGCGTCCGGCGTCGCGCCGCACGCAGGTCGAGATCGCGGCTGACCAGGCGCTCGACGGCCGCGGTCGCGTCGGCGAGCAGAAGCCGGTAGCCGCCGATCGCGCGGTTGAGGCCGTTATAGAAGATGACGGCGGGAATCGCCGCGACGAGACCGATGGCGGTGGCGAGCAGCGCCTCGGCGATGCCCGGCGCCACCACTGCGAGATTGGTGGTCTGCGCCTGGCTGATGCCGATGAACGCATTCATGATGCCCCAGACGGTGCCGAACAGGCCGACGAAGGGGCCGATCGAGCCGATGGTGGCGAGAATGCCCGTGCCGGCGGTGATGCGCTTGCCCTCGCCGGCCTCGATGCGGGCAAGATGCGAGGCGAGACGCTCCTTGACGCCGGCCGGGGAGACGTCGTCGAGCGTCTCGGCGGATTTATCGAGTTCGTCGGTGGCCGCCGCGAGCAGCCGCGCGCCGGGCGCACCGCCGGCACGGGCACGACCGGAAATATCGGCGAGACCGCGCGCCTCGCCGAGCGCCCGCACGAAGCGGCGCAGGCTGCCCTTGGCGGCGCCGATCTCGATCGCCTTGACGACGAGCACCGCCCAGGTGACGACGGAGGCGAGCGCCAGGCCGATCATGACACCTTTGACGATGATGTCGGCCGCAAGAAACATGCCCATCGGCGACAGGTCGTGCGGCAGGTTCGGGTCGGGAGCGCCACGCGTCAGGTCCGGGACCTCCTGCGCGATGATCGTCGCGCCATCGCCCGCGGCGGGCCCGGCAGCGGCGTCGGCTGACGGCTCGGCTGCGGGACCCGGACGTGTCGCATCCGCGACGGGTGCGTTCTCAGCGGGCGCCTGCGCCACGGTCACGGACGTGCCCGGCCTCTCCTCGGCCATCGCCGGGGCGGCGGCGATGAGGCTCCATGCCAGCCCGAAGGCGGCGCAGGCCGTGAAGAGCCTCGAATATGTCATCGTGCATCCCTTTCCATCCCGCCTGGCGCCGGCTGACGCAAAGGCGCCGGCGGCGTCGGCGCTCCTTACGACAGAAGAGGCGGCAGCGGCAAGTATTTCTAGAGTATTTTTATCATGATTTTGGCTCCGGGCTTTCGCTGCGCCCATCGAGGGCTGCGTCGAAGCGGCCGGTGCGCCAGTCGTAGAGCCGGTGGCGGGACCAGGCGGCCGGCAGATCCGAAATGGCCGGGACCAGCTGCATGCGCATCGCCTGCGAGGCCGGGTCCGGGGAGGATAGGATTTCCAGCGCACCGCTTCGCCGCAGGGTCCGCCCGGTCACGATGAGGGCGGCCGAGCGGCACCGCGCCAGCCGCACCATCGCCGCCGTGACGACCAGGTCAGCAGCATCGCAGGCGGCACCGAGGAAGCGCAGGTCGGCGACCACCACCACGCGCCAGTTTTCACGGCTGAGGCCGGCGCAGGCCTGCCCGCGGATGCAGGAGAACCGCCCGGGCTTGCCCTCGTCGATGAGACGGCGCAGCGATGCGGCGATCGCCTGGCGCTGCGCCGCGTCGAGCGGCGGGGCACGGCGCTCGCCCTTCACCGTCTCGGGCAGGGCGACGGCGAGATCGGCGCGCGGCTGCGGCGGATGAACGGCGCCGAGAACGAGCGCGCGCCGCCACTGGTCGAAGACGAAAGCCGGCGGCCGGTCGCGGTTGAGCGCCGCGTCGCCCTCCGCGACGAGGGCGACGAGGCCGCCATCCTCGGAAATGACGACCGAAGGGACCGGCGGGCGGTCCAGGAACCAGATGAGGGCGCCCGCCGCGACGAGAAGGCCGCCTGTCGCGGCAAGCCAGGTCCTCAGAATGCAGGCAAGGATACCGCCCGCCGCGACGAGCAGGAAGGCCGCCGGCGGGACCCGTCCCGTAACGATTTCCCCGCCCCAGGAGGCGACGAGCCGCGCCAGGGCGAGCACGCCGTCAAGGGCACCCCCCATGACCAGAAGCGGCCATCGATCGAGACCGAAGGGCATGAGCAGCATGGCCACCAGCCCGGCCGGCATGACGACGATACCGATGAGCGGCATGGCGAGCAGATTGCCGACAAGGCCATAGGCCGGGAGCCGGTGGAAATGGGCGGCGGAATAGATCAGCGTGGAGAAGCCGCCGATCAGCGAACTGACGAGGAGGCCGAGCAGGAAGCGGCCGGCGAGGCCGGCAAGCGCGAAGACCATGGGCCGTTCGTCGTCCCGGCCCGGCCCCTCGCCGCTCCAGCGACGATAGCCGGCGACAAGGGCGACGGTCGCGGCGAAGGACATCTGAAAGCCCGGTCCGGTCACGGCCGACGGCGTGACGGCGATGATCAGCAGGCCGGCCAGCGCGACGTTGCGCAGGCTGATCGAGGGCCGGTCGACGAGGATCGCGCCGAGCATGATCACGATCATGATGTAGGAGCGGACGGCCGAGACCGCGCCCCCGGAAATGAGGATGTAGAAGGTCACCATGAGAAGCGCCCCGGCGGCGGCGATCTTCTTCACGGCAAAGCGGTGGGCAAGGCCCGGCACCAGCACCAGCAGCGTCCGTGCACCGACGAGGAAGGTGCCGGCCGCGAGCGCCATGTTGAGACCGGAAATCGCCAGCACATGGGCGAGCCCCGACTGGCGCAGCGCCTCGACCGTCTCGCGATCGATGACGCGCTCCTCGGCGGTGACGAGGGCCGCGCCGATCGCGCCGGCCTCACCGCCGATCGTCTCGCGGATCCGCCGGCCGATGTCTTCCCGGAGCGTCGCGAGCCGATCGAAACCTCTTGCCAGAACGCCGTTGCCGGCGGCGTCCGGCCCCATCCGCCGCTCGGGCGCGCCATAGAAGAAGCCGGTTGCGCCGATGCCTTTCATATAGGCGTCGAAAGCGAAATCGTTGAGCCCCGGCAGGGCCGGTCCCGACGGTGGCGACAGCCGCGCCCGGCCGCCGATGCGCTCGCCGAGCGCAAAGGGAACATGCCGGCTGCGCGCGATCAGCGTCGCGATCTCCGGCGGCCGGCCGAGCCGCGGCGACTCGGTCGCGTCAATCCTCACCCTATAGCGCCAGCGGCCCCGATCGTCGGTCTCCCGCCCCGTGACCGTGCCGGCGATGGTGGTCGTCACCGGCTGGTCGAGGAGGACGGTCTGCCGGCGTGCGGTCTCGATCGCGGCCGCCAGCATGCCCGAGAGGACCAGAGCGAGCAGCGCGAAGGGCAAGCCGACGCGAAGGGAAACCCTGCGCGCCAGCCACAGACCCATGCAACAGGCGCAGAGGAGCCCTGCCGTTACCGCATATCCCGGCCTTTCCGGCAGGTGGAACCAGACAAGCGCGCCGGCTGCGACGATGACGGGAACAAGAAGAAAGGGCGTGCCGAAAGCGGCCTCGACGTCGAGCGCCCGACGGAGAGCCTCTGCCGCCGAGCCGCCTGCCTCGCGACGGCGGGCGAGCGCCTGCCGCAGAGCGATACGAGATCGCGGCGCAGGAGGGAAAGGGGCGAGCGACGGAGGCGGCGGCCGGCCGGCCGCGACAGGCGACCGGCGAACTCCGCCGTCCGCGCCGTCCTCTTCCGCACTGCGCGCCTGTCCGGTCCCGTCCACGCTGTCGCCTGCTCCCGCCCGGAGGCAATTCTGCAACCGAAAGAGAAAAATTGCAACTCCAGGCTTTCTTGCACAAAATTCAGGCAAACCAGCGAAGCGCTGGATTCAAGGCCGCCGATACGGGCCCCAGAGCGCATGGACATCTCGCCGGAACCTGCAATTATGGCCGTGCAAATCCCCGATTTTGCGGCGCACAATTTACCTTTGGTCGCGCTTGGCAGAGGGGGGAAATTCCTATAGCAAATTGGCAACCTTGCTCTTTCTGGCACATTTCTGTGCGAATTTGCGCAAAACGGAGGACTACCCATGACTGGAACAAACGCGGTCGTCACGCTTGGCGAAAAAGCGGTGGAGTTGCCCGTACGGTCGGGGTCGATCGGGCCGGATGTCGTCGATATCGGCTCGCTCTACAAGCAGACCGGCGCGTTCACCTATGATCCGGGCTTTACCTCGACGGCCTCCTGCGAAAGCAAGATCACCTATATCGACGGTGATGAGGGCATCCTCCTGCACCGCGGCTATCCGATCGAGCAGCTCGCCGACCATGGCGATTTCCTGGAAGTCTGCTACCTGCTGCTCTACGGCGACCTGCCGACCAAGGCGCAGAAGGCGGACTTCGACTATCGCGTCACGCACCACACCATGGTGCACGAGCAGATGAGCCGCTTCTTCACCGGCTTCCGCCGCGACGCCCATCCGATGGCGGTCATGTGCGGCACGGTCGGCGCGCTCTCGGCCTTCTACCACGACTCGACCGACATCACCGATCCGCACCAGCGCATGGTCGCCTCGCTGCGCATGATCGCCAAGATGCCGACAATCGCGGCGATGGCCTACAAGTATCATATCGGCCAGCCCTTCGTGTATCCGAAGAACGACCTCGACTACGCCTCGAACTTCCTGCGCATGTGCTTCGCCGTGCCGTGCGAGGACTATGTCGTCAATCCGGTGCTCGCCCGCGCCATGGACCGCATCTTCATCCTCCATGCCGATCACGAGCAGAACGCCTCGACCTCGACCGTGCGCCTCGCCGGCTCGTCGGGCGCCAATCCGTTCGCCTGTATCGCCGCCGGCATTGCCTGCCTGTGGGGGCCGGCCCATGGCGGCGCCAACGAGGCGGCCCTCAACATGCTGTCCGAGATCGGCACGGTCGACCGCATTCCGGAATATGTCGCCAAGGCCAAGGACAAGAACGATCCGTTCCGCCTGATGGGCTTTGGCCATCGCGTCTACAAGAACTACGACCCGCGCGCCAAGATCATGCAGAAGACGACGCATGAGGTGCTGGCGGAACTCGGCCACAAGGACGATCCGCTCCTGGAAGTGGCGATGGAGCTGGAGCGCATCGCGCTGACCGACAGCTACTTCATCGAGAAGAAGCTCTATCCGAACATCGACTTCTATTCCGGCATCACGCTGAAGGCGCTGGGCTTCCCCACGACGATGTTCACGGTGCTCTTCGCGCTCGCTCGCACGGTCGGCTGGATCGCCCAGTGGAACGAGATGATCGAGGATCCCGAACAGCGCATCGGCCGTCCGCGCCAGCTCTATGTCGGCGAGCCCGCGCGCGACTACGTGCCGATCTCCAAGCGCTAAGCTCCCGAAGCGTTACGTCACCCGTCGCGATGCGGCGGGTGATTTTTTGTGTCCCGGACAAGGTGGCGGGAAAAATCGCGTGAACGTCGCTTAAGCATGTCCTGCGAACACGGGTTCACCGGACATGCTCTCTCTCCTTTTTCGCGCATTGTCCCGACGTCAGATCCGCTCCCAATCTGACCGGACATGGGCTAGCGGCGGTCGACCAGCGACAGGACGACGCCGGCTGCCCGGTCGCCCGGGGCGACGTTCGTCGCCATCGCCTGCTCGACCGCATCGAAGCCGGAGAGCATCGCCGCGCGCTCCGGCGTGTCGCCGGTCAGCCGCTCCACCCAGCGCGACAGGCTGCCGGGACGGATCTGCTCGTTGAGATATTCCGGGATCACGGGATAATCGGCGATCAGGCTCGGAAGCGCGCCGGTCCAGGTCTTGATGCGGCTGTGCATCAGCCGGACCAGCCAGTCGACCTTGTAGGTCGAGACCGTCGGAATGCGGCAGAGTGCCAGTTCGAGGATCACCGTGCCGGAGGCGGCGATCGCCGCATCGGCGCTGGCGAAGGCCTGCCACTTTCCCGCGGCGCCGACGGCAATCTCCGGCTGTTCCGGCCAGCCGGCGACGATGCCGCGGATGCGCCGCTCCTGGCGCGGCACGGCGGGCAGGACGAAGCGCATGCCGGAATGGCGCGCGCGCAGTTCGCGCATCGTCTCGCCGAAGACCGGCAGCAGTTTCTCGACCTCGCTGCCGCGAGAGCCCGGCACGAGGAGGCATGTGGCGGCATCGGCCCCGGTCGCCAGGCGCTTCTCGCGCTGCCGCTCGCGGATCGCGACGACATCGCGATCGACGACGAGGCGGTGGCCGACATAGGTGGTCGGCGGGCCGCCGAGCCGCTGCATCACGGCCGGCTCGAAGGGAAGCACGGCGAGCACATGGTCGACATAGGCGCGCATGCGCGGCGCCCGCTCTTCCTTCCAGGCCCAGACGCTCGGGCAGACATAGTTGACGACCGGAAGGCCGGGCAGCGCGCGGCGCACCCGGCGCGCGACCCTGTGGGTGAAATCGGGGCTATCGATGATCAGGAGCAGGTCCGGCCGGGCGGCGATGATCGCGTCGGCCGTCTGGCCAATGCGCCGCACGAGCAGCGGCAGTTTCTTCAGAACCTGCGTCAGCCCCATGATCGACAGTTCAGAATAGTCGAAGAGCGACACCAGGCCCTCCGCCTGCAGGCCCTCGCCGCCGACGCCGACAAGGTCGACCGGCCGGTCCGTCATCCTCTTCAGCGAGGCGACCAGATCGGCGCCGAGCAGGTCGCCGGACACCTCGCCGGCGACGACGGCGAGCCGGATCGGCGCGCCGCTCATGGTCGCGACCCGAGCATGTGCCGTTCGGCGCCGAGAATGAAGACGCCGGCAGCATCGGCCTCCGCCGCCATCCGTGCCCTCTCCAGCACCAGCGCCCTGCCCGCCTCGATCACGATGCCGGCAAGGCCGGCCGCCTTCGCGCCGGCGACCGTCGAGGGGCCGACGGAGGGCAGATCGGCGCGCAGATCCTGCTGCGGCTTGCAGAGCTTGACGAGGACGCCCTTGCGCCGTTGCGAAATACGGCCGGAGGCGCGAAGCTCCGCCACCCGGCCGAGCATGGCGTCTGTCCCCTCCGGCCCCTCCAGGGCGACCACCCGGCCACCGACCGCCACCGCGCCCTGCCCGACATCGAGCGCGCCGAGCGCATCGGCGGCGGCCGCTGCCGCCGCGATGTCGCGCCGCGCCTCCTCGCCAGGCTCCATCTGGCCGAGCGGCCCGACCTCCGCGAGAAGATCCGGCACGATCTCCTGCACGCCGACGACGCGCGCGCCGCTCGCCTCGATGAGGTCGATCGCCATCTTGAGCACGGCATCGTCGCCGCCGGAGATCAGCGTCTTCAACACCGCCGGCACGCGCGCCAGCGTCTTCAGCGTCGGGCGGATGTCGCGCCAGTCCGGCCGGCGCCGGACGCCGCCGGACAGCACCACGCGGTCAATGCCCTCGCGGCGGAACAGCCCGCTGATGCCGGAAAAATCGCCGATGCCCATGACGCGCATGTCGTAGCCGGCCCAATCGGCGCCGGCCTCGCCGGTCAGCGCGATGATGAAGGGATCTTCTCCCTGCAGGCGCGCCGCGTCCGCGACATGATGGGGCAGCATGCCGCCGCCCGCGATGATGCAGAGCCGCCCCGTCGCCCGTTCGGGGAGAGACGGCGGCGCGGGCATGACGGCCTCAGGCCTTGCCACGATGCGGCGAGGACAGCGACCGGTCGCTGTCGGCGGCGATGAAGTCGAGGATCTCGATCACCGGCGCGCATGCGGCATAGGCCTCGCGGATCGCCGCCGCATTGGCGCGCACCGTGCCCTCGCCCTCGAAGATTTGCCTGTAGGCGCGGCGCACCTCGTGGATGACCGGCCGCTCGATGCCGGCACGCGTCATGCCGACGACGTTGAGGCCGCTCAGCACGCCGGGATTGCCGTTCAGCATGCCGTACGGAATGACATCGTAGCTGACCGCCGACAGGCCGCCGATGAAGGCCTGGCGACCGATGCGGGTGAACTGGTGCACGGCCGAGCCCCCGCCGAGGATCGCCCGGTCGCCGATCGTGACATGGCCGGCGAGCATGACATTGTTGGAGAGGATGACATTGCTGCCGATGCGGCAGTCATGGGCGACGTGGGAGCAGGCGAGGAAGAGATTGTTGTCGCCGATCACCGTCGCGCCGCCATGCTCGACGGTGCCGGTGTTCATCGTCACGCCCTCGCGGATCGTGCAATTGTCACCGATGACGAGCGTCGTGTCGACGGCGCTGTGATGCACGCTCTGCGAATCCCCGCCGATCACCGCGGTCGGCCAGATCTTCGCCCCGCGGCCGATCGTCGTCCGGCCGAGAAGCACGACATGGCTGATCAGCTCGCAACCGTCGCCAAGCGTCACCTTCGGCCCGACATGGCAGAACGGGCCGATCCGGACGTTGTCGCCGATCACCGCCCCGTCCTCGACGACGGAAAGCGGATGGATGGTGGCGCTCGCGGCAATCATCTTCCGACGTCTTCCCTATTGACGATCATCGCGCCGATATCAGCTTCGGCGACGAGTTGCCCGTCAACTTTTGCGTCACAATGAAATTTCCAGATATTGCCGCGCTGCTTCAGCTTCTGCACATGATATTCGATGCGGTCGCCGGGCACGACCGGCTTGCGGAAGCGGGCATTGTCGATCGTCATGAAGTAGACGAGATTGGTACCATCGCCGGTCTTGCGGGCGCAGATCGCGCCCGCCGTCTGCGCCATGCCCTCGATAATGAGCACGCCGGGCATGATCGGCTTCTCGGGGAAATGCCCGGTGAAATGCGGCTCGTTGGCGGTCACGTTCTTGATGCCGATCGCCGACGTGTCGCCGTCGATCTCGACGATGCGATCGACGAGCAGGAACGGGTAGCGATGCGGCAGAAGCTTCATGATCTCCAGGATGTCCGCCGCGCCCAGGGCAGCCTTGCTGTCGTCACTCATGGGGTGCCTCCCGTCTTCTTTTTTCTCGTGTTCGAGCGTGCGATGGTCTCGGCCATGTCGCGCAGGAAATCCTTCATCGGGCGGGCCGGAATGCCGCCATAGCGCTCGCCGGGCGGCACGTCCGAGGCGACACCGCTCATCGCGGCGATCTGGGCGCCGTCGCCGATGGTGATGTGCCCGTTGACCGCCGCCGCGCCGCCGATCATCACACCGTCGCCGATGCGCGTCGATCCGGCGATACCGACATTGGCGACGATGCCGCAATGGCGGCCGATGCGAACGTTGTGGCCGATCTGCACGAGGTTGTCGATCTTCGTGCCCTCGCCGATGACCGTGTCGTCCATCGTGCCGCGGTCGATCGTCGTATTGGCGCCGATCTCGACGTGATCCTGCAGGATGACCCGGCCGATTTGGACGATCTTGATCATGCCGCCGCGCGGGCCCGGCGCATAGCCGAAGCCGTCCTGGCCGATGCGGGCGCCCGGATGGACGATGACGTGATTGCCGAGATAGGCGCAGAGAATGCTCGCGCCGGGCGCGATCGTGCAGTGGCGGCCAATGCGCACGCCCGGCCCGATCACCGCGCCGGCGCCGATACGCGTGCCTTCTCCGACCTCGGCCTGCGCGCCGATCACCGCCATGGGTTCGATATCGACGCCGGCCTCGATCCTTGCCGTCGGGTCGATCGCGGCGGCGGGATAGCTGCCGGGACCCAGAAGCGGCTGCGGCCGCATCGCCGCCGGATGCAGGATCTCGCCCGCGAGCGCGAAGGCCGTGTGCGGATACCGCGCCTTGAGCACGGCGATGTGGGAGGGGATGAGAGCCGCGATCTCGGCATCGCAGATGATCGCCGTCGCCTGCGACGTTTCGAGTTCGGCGGCATTCCTGCGCGACAGGATGTAGGCGATATCGCCCTCGCCGGCCCTGTAGACGGGCGACACGGACCGCGCGATCCGCCCTTCGAAGGCAAGGTCCGTCAGCTCGCAGCCGATACGGGCTGCGAGCTCACCCAGCGAAACTCCGCCATGCGGAGGAAAAAACCGGTCTTCCACCATGAAGGCGCTCCAGAACAGATGGGACAGACAGTTCTGGACTGCCGGCGTCAGAAGGTCGAGGAGATGCCGAACTTGAAGTTCTGCACGTTGTCGAAGTCTTCCTTCGCGATCGGCACGGCATAGTCGACACGCAGCGGACCGAAGGGCGAGGCCCAGATCAGGCCGACACCGACGGAGGCGCGCAACGAGGAATCCAGACCTTCGGCCTTTTCGCCAAAGAGGTTCACCGTGTTGCCGTAGAGCGTCCCGGCATCGGCGAAGACCGCGCCGCGAAGACCCGTGTCGCGCGGCAGGCCCGGAAGCGGGAACGTCGCCTCCGCAGACGCGGTGAAGTAGGTCTGGCCGCCCAGCGCATCGCCATTGGCCATGCGCGGACCGATGCCGTTGCGCTCGAAACCGCGGATGTCGTTGCTGCCGAGCTGGAACTGGTCGAAGACCTCCATCTGGCCCGTCGTCTTGACAACGTGACCGGCGCTGCCGCCGATCGAGCCGATCAGGTCGGCTTCGTCGTTCAACGTATAGTAGAACTTCGCCTTGCCGCTGATCTTGTAGAAATCCGAGGTGCCGCCGAGACCGGCGAACTCGTTGGTGACGGAGGCGAGGATGCCTTCATGCGGCAGGGTCGCGTCGTCGAGCGAGTTGTAGGTCAGCGTGTTGGAGATCGACGAGCGCGTCCAGGGGCTGTCGCGGACGACGCGGCGATACGGCGCCGAAAGCTCGGCAAGGTCACCGCTGTAGTCGAGCTGCGTGAAGTTGTAACGGAACGTCGTCGACAGGTTCTCGGTGATCGGCGCGGCGACGCGCAGGCTGAAGCCCTGATCCTCGTAGCGGTAGTTGTCGTCGTCGAAATCCGTCTCGTTCTTGAACAGATCGAAGCCGGCCGCCAGACGATAACCGAGGAAATAGGGCTCGGTGAACGAGATGTTGTAGGTCCGGCTGTCGGTGCCGCGACCCGCGGCGACGCGGATATACTGGCCGCGGCCGAGGAAGTTCTTTTCCTCCACCGAAGCCTCAAGCAGCAGGCCGCCGCCGCTGCCGGCCGCATAGCCCGCGCCGATGCCGAACGCGCCGGTCGACTGGTCCTGCACGTCGACCACGACCACGACGCGGTCCGCCGCCGTCCCCTGGGCCGTCGTGATGTTGACGGCGGAGAAATAGCCGAGCGCCTCGAGGCGCCGCTTGGCGCGCGCAATCATTTCCTGGTTGAAGGCATCGCCTTCGCTGACGTCGAACTCGCGGCGGATGACGTAGTCGCGCGTGCGGGTGTTGCCGCGGATCTCGATGCGCTCGACATAGGCACGCTCGCCCTGATCGACGAGATAATCGACGGCGATCGTGCGGCTGCCGAAGTCGCGGTTGCCGCGCGGCGTGACGCGGGCGAAGGGATAGCCCTGCGATGCGACGCGACGCGAAATCTCGCTGATCGTCTGCTGGACGTCCTTCGCCTTGTAGATATTGCCCTCGCGGCTGGCGACGAGCCCCTTCAGGTCGTCGGAGCTGACGCCCTCGACGGTCGATTCCACCGTGACGGGGCCGAAATCATAACGATCGCCCTCCTCGACGGTGATGGTGATCGTATATTCGTTGGTGGACGGATCGAGCGTCGCGTCGGAGGATACAACTCGGAAATCCGCGTAGCCGCGATTGTAGTAGAACTGGCGCAGCAGCTCCTCGTCGGCCCGAAGCTTGTCCGGATTGTAGACGTCCTTGCGGGTGATGAAGGAGAAGAGGCCGGATTCCTTGGTGGCGATCACCGACTGGAGCCGGCCGTCGCTGTAGGCGCTGTTGCCGACGAAATCGATCTGCGCGATCTTCGTGCGCTCGCCCTCGTTGATGACGAAGGCGAGGTTGACGCGGCCTTCGGCGACCGGGGCCGTCTGCGTCGTCACCGTGATGTCGCTGCGGCCGATCGCGGCATAGGCGGCCTTGATCGCCTGGATGTCGCTCTCGATCGTCGTTTCGCTGTAGGGGCCGAGCGGCTGCGTGCGGACGGCCGCCTGCAGCTTGTCGTCCTTGATCTTGCGGTTGCCGTTGAAGACGACCTGATTGACGAGCTGGTTCTCGCTGACGCGGACGACGAGCGTCCCGCCGGATACGGTAATGTTGACGTCGGAGAAATAGCCGGTTGAGAACAGCCGCTTCACGGATGCGTCGATGTCGGTATTGCTGAACGCCTTGCCCGGCACGATCGTGATGTTGGCGCGCACGGTTTCCGGACTGACGCGGGTTGCACCACGAACCTCGATGTTACGGACAACCGCCGCTTCGGCAATCGACGTTCCCGCGATGGTCGCGACACCGGCACCGGTAACGACAAGCCCGGTCGACAGCGCAAACGCCGACACCGCGTTCAAAAACCTCGAACCAGCTTTCATGTTCACTTCTTACCTTTTTCCAATGTCCCGCAGCGCACTCGAAACCGACTCCGGTCACTGTTTGCCGTTTTAACCGCTTTTCCCATACAAGCAAGGGAGGGGGTTAATTTCTGTTTACTTCAATTGGAACCGTGTCCTTATGGACACTACGGGCTTGCGTTATGCTGAACAAATCCTTTCGAACCAAGGGCTTGATTCCCGCATCCCCGTCAAGTCGCCCATAGCGGCGAAGCGACGTCCCTCAGCCTGCCAGCATGCTGATGTCGTTCCAGGTGGCAAAGACCATCAGCATCAGGACCATGGCGAAACCGATGCGGAATGCAATGTCCTGCGTGCGCGGACCCACCGGTTTTCCACGGATCGCCTCGACCGCGTAGAAGACGAGATGGCCACCGTCGAGAACGGGCACCGGCATCAGGTTGAGGAGCCCGATCGAGACCGAGAGGACGGCGGCGAGCTGGAGGACGGCGGCGACACCGAGCGTCGCCATCTGGCCCGAGGCCTGCGCCACCCGGATCGGGCCGCCGAGCTGGTCGGCCTTCATGTGGCCGGTGACGAGGTTCCACAGATAGTTGAACGTGCCCGTGACGATGTGCCAGCTCTGCAGCGCGCCCTGCCCGACCGCCTCGACGGGGCCGTATTCGATGACGCGGAAGTTGCCGGCCTCCTGATTCGTGACGATGCCGATGAGGCCGACTTCCATCTTGTTGCCGAACTCGTCGGTGAGCTCGGTGCGCTCCGGCACCATGGTCAGGTCGAGGAATTCGCCGCCACGCTCGATGCCGATGGTGATCGGCTGCTCCGGACGGACGCTGACATAGCGGCGCACGTCGTCGAAGGTCGTCACCGTCGTTCCGTCGATCGAGACGAGCCGGTCGCCGGGCAGCACCCCGGCCTTCGCGGCCGCGCTTCCGGGCTTCAGCTCCGCGACCACCGGATCGGCGACCTGCCGGCCGTAGATCGAGAAGATCACCGCGAAGATCGCGATCGCCAGTAGGAAATTGGCGATCGGACCGGCGGCGACGGTCACCGCGCGCTTCCAGAGGGTGGCGCCGAGGAAGGTGCGGTCTCGGTCGCCGGGCGCAAGCCGCGCCAGCGCTTCATAATCCGGCCGGCTTGCCGCGTCCTCGTCGCCGTAGAACTTGACATAGCCGCCGAGCGGAATGGCGCTGATCTTCCACCGCGTGCCGTGGCGGTCGTTGAAGCCGAGAAGCTCCGGGCCGAAGCCGATCGAAAAGGCGGTGATGCGGATGCCCGACCAGCGGCCGGCAAGATAATGGCCCATTTCGTGGACGAACACGATCAGCGTCAGCACGAGCAGGAAGGGGATGATGTAGCCAGTGATGAACTGGAACAGATCCGTGATATAGGCCATCGTCTATCCTTGTTCCCGCCGGAACGCGCGCCTGCAGCCGCAGGACCGGCAGCGCGCGGATCTCCGGCTCAAAGCCCGAGCAGCAGGGCCCCGGCGCTCGCCCCAGTTGCCCCGCCCGTCATGGTGACAAGCAAGACCAAGAAGAGCGCGGCAACGCAAGCGAAAATTAACCCGTCCGCCCGGTCCATCACGCCTCCGTGACCGGGAATGAGCCGGCCGGAGTCCTTGACGCCGAAGCGGCGCTTGATGTGCGATTCGAAAAGGTCGCCGCACTGGCTGAGAACGGACAGCACGAGGGCGACGAGCGGCAGGCGGATGCCGTCGAGCGGAACGACGCTGCCGACGACCAGCGTCGCGATCGCGACCGCCGCGATCGCACCGCCGATTGCGCCCGACCAGGTCTTGCCCGGCGAAATGCGCGGCGCGAGCTTCGGCCCGCCGATGGCGCGGCCGACGAAGAAGGCAAGGATGTCGGTCGACCAGACGACCGCGAAGACGAAGACCATCGCGATCAGCCCGGCGGCGTCATCGCCGCGGATCACCGCCAGCGACAGGCTGGCAAGCCCGGCATAGGCAAGCCCGCCGGCGAGCCAGCGGCTGCCGTTCGGCAGGACGAGCGATGCAAGAGCGGTGGAAAGAACGGCGATACCGATCACGCCGCCGGCGATGCGGTCTGCCCCCGTCAGGATGGCGACGGATGCAAGCGCCATGGCGGCCCATCCGAGGAAGGTGCCGATCCGGTCCCGCGTTGCAAGACCGGTGATCGTCGTCCATTCGTAGAAGACAAGAAGACCGATCAGGACCGAGAGCACCCGGAACGCCAGACCTCCGGACCAGGTGGCCGCGAGCGTCACCGCCGCCATGACGATGCCCGACAGGATCCTCAGCTTCAGTTCACTGCGCATCAGGAACCGGCGACGGCGCGCGGCTGTGGCGACAGCCCGCCGAAGCGACGTTCGCGCGCCGCATAGCGCTCCAGCGCCGACAGAAAGACGTCGCGGGTGAAATCCGGCCAGAGTTCCGGCACGAACATCAGCTCGGAATAGGCACCCTGCCACAGCAGAAAGTTCGACAGCCGTTCCTCGCCGCTGGTGCGAAGGATGAGGTCGGGATCCGGGATGCCGGCCGTGTCGAGCCGCGCCGAAATGCAGGCGGGCGTGATCTCCTCCGGCCGCAGCCGCCCGTTGGCGACATCGATCGCGAGTGCCCGGACGGCACGCGCCATCTCGTCGCGCGCACCGTAGTTGAAGGCGATCACGAGGGTGATGCCCGTATTGTTCCAGGTCGTCTCCTCCGCCTCGACCAGAAGCGGCAGGATGTCGGAGCGCAGCCCGTCGCGGTCGCCGATCACCCGGATGCGCACGTTCTCCCGGTGAAGGTCCGCGAGATCGCGCCGGATGAACATCTTGAGGAGACCCATGAGGTCGGAGACCTCCTCCTCCGGCCGGCGCCAGTTCTCGGAGGAAAACGCGAAGAGCGTCAGGTAGCGCACGCCCGCGCCGCCCGCGGTGCGGACCGCCTCGCGCACCGCCTCGACACCCTTGCGGTGGCCCATGGTCCGCGGCAGGCCGCGGGCATTGGCCCAGCGGCCATTTCCATCCATGATGATGGCAACGTGGGCCGGGACGGGTCTGGATTGAATTTTCGACATGAACGGCCCACGTTTGAGACGGAATCGACGGCGTCTGCCGACTAGACCTGCATGATTTCCTTTTGCTTGTCCGCCAGCAAGCGGTCCACTTCGGAAATCGTTTCGTCAGTCATCTTCTGAACACGCTCGGATTGCGCGCGGCTGACGTCCTGGCCAATGGCACCGTCCTTTTCGGCCTTTTTCAGGTCGTCCATACCGTCACGGCGTACATGCCGGATCGCGACCTTGCTTTTCTCCGCATATTCGTGCGCGACCTTGACCAGCGACTTGCGCCGCTCCTCGTTCAGTTCCGGCAGCGGAATGCGCAGGTTCTGTCCGTCGATGATCGGGTTGAGGCCGAGATTCGATTCGCGAATCGCCCGGTCGACGGCGCCGACCATCGACTTGTCCCAGACGGATACGGCGAGCATGCGCGGCTCGGGCACCGAGATGTTGGCGACCTGATTGAGCGGCATGCGCGAGCCGTAGGCCTCGACGGTGACCGGGTCGAGCACGTTCGCCGAGGCGCGCCCGGTGCGCAGCGATGCGATATCGCTCTTGAATGCAGTGATCGCGCCGTCCATGCGGCGCTTGATTTCCTTGAGGTCGATACCTTCGCTCATGGTTCAGCTCTCCATCTTTCTGCCTGCGGCGGTCTGACAGGCCGCCGGGAATACATCCTAGCCGTCCGTGACGATCGTCGAGCGCCCGCCGCCTTTCAGGATCGCGCCGAAGCCACCCTTCTCGTGGATCGAGAAGACGATGATCGGGATCGAATTCTCGCGCGCGAGCGCGACGGCCGACACGTCCATGACGGCAAGACCCCGTTCCAGCACCTCGCCGTGGGTAAGCCGGTCGAAGCGCGTCGCGTCCGGATGCTTCTTCGGATCGGCGGAGTAGATGCCGTCGACCTGCGTGCCCTTGAAGATCGCCTCGGCACCGATCTCGGCGGCGCGCAGCGCCGCGGCGGAATCGGTGGTGAAGAACGGGTTGCCGGTCCCGCCGGCGAAGATCACCACGCGTCCGAGCGAGAGATGGTAGAGGGTCGCGCGCTGCGAGAAGCTTTCGCAGATCTCCGGCATGGCGATGGCAGAGAGCACGACCGTGTCGATGTCGCGCTTGCGCAGCGATGTGGCGAGCGCCAGCGCGTTGATGACGGTGGCAAGCATGCCCATGTGGTCGCCGGTCACCCGGTCGCCGCCCTTCGAGGCCACCGCGACGCCGCGGAAGATGTTGCCGCCGCCAACGACGACCCCGACCTCGACGCCCATGGCGCGCGCCTCGGCGATGTCGCCGGCGATCCGGTCGGCGACCGCGACGTCGATGCCGAAGCCCTGGCTTCCCATCAGCGCCTCGCCCGAGGCCTTCAGAAGCACGCGTTTATAGAGAGGGTCTGCCGCCATCGTCGCTCCCGCATCGTCATCGCGCGGCATGCGTCATGCCGTCGTCATGCCGCCCGCATGAATGTGCTTGCCGGATACACGAAGGGCACCGCGTTGTCACGCGATGCCCTTCGGCTTTTCATCGGAAAGGATGAAGAAATCAGCCCTTGGCGACGGCGGCGACTTCCGCCGCGAAGTCGGTCTCTTCCTTCTCGACGCCCTCGCCGACCAGCAGGCGGGCCATGCCGGTGATCTCGATCGGCGCGCCGACCTCCTTCTCGGCGGCCTTGACGGCGGCCTCGACGGTCAGGTCCGGATTGATGACGAAGGCCTGCGACAGAAGGGCGACCTCCTCGAAGAACTTGCGCATGCGGCCGTCGACCATCTTCTCGATGATGTTGTCCGGCTTGCCGGAGGCGCGCGACTGCTCGATGAAGACGTTGCGCTCGCGCTCGGCGACGGCCGGGTCGACCTCGCTCGAGCGGATGGCGAGCGGGTTGGTGGCGGCGATGTGCATGGCGACCTGGCGGCCGATGGCGGTCAGCGCCTCCTTGTTGCCGGTCGACGACAGAGCGACGAGCACGCCGAGCTTGCCGAGGCCGTCGGCGACGGCATTGTGGACATAGGTCGCGACGACGCCGTCCTCGACCGAAAGCAGTGCGGCGCGGCGCAGCGTCAGGTTCTCGCCGATCGTGGCGACGGCGGCGGTAACCGCCTCGCCGACGGTGGTGCTGGTCGCCGGATAGCTGGCGGCACCGATGCCGGCAACCGTGCCGTCGGTGTTAAGCGCGACGGCGGCAACGCCGCGGACGAGGTCCTGGAAGGCGTCGTTGCGGGCGACGAAGTCGGTTTCCGAGTTGATCTCGACGACGACCGCCTTGGTGCCGGCCGAGGCGATGCCAATCAGGCCCTCGGCGGCGGTGCGGCCGGACTTCTTGTCGGCCTTGGCGATGCCCTTGGCGCGCAGCCAGTCGATGGCCGCCTCGATGTCGCCATTGGTCTCGGCCAGCGCCTTCTTGCAGTCCATCATGCCTGCGCCGGTCTTGTCGCGCAGTTCCTTCACCATTGCAGCGGTAACGCTCATCTTCTCGCCTCTTCGATTTTGGGCCGGTGTGCAGCCGGTCTGGCCGGCGCGCCTGCCGGCGCCTTGGGGGCAGGGAATGGTCCCTGAATGTAACACCGTCATGAAGCGCGGCCCCAAGGGCCTGCCTCGCATTTTCGCCTCGCCCAGAAACCGCGAAGGCCGTTCACAGACATGCAAACGGCCTCGCATGCATCCCGGCGGGGCGCACGAGGGGCGGACCGGCGTCCGCCTTCCCCGGCATGCCCGATCAGGCGTCGGCGCTCTCGTCGAGGGCCGGCTCCAGCAGTTCGACATCGGCGGAGGCGCCGAGGTCGCGGCCGGACGCGCCCTGCTGGCGGGCGATGCCGTCGAGGGCGGCGCGCGCGATCAGGTCGCAGTAAAGGGCGATGGCGCGCGAGGCGTCGTCATTGCCAGGGATCGGGTAGTCGATCTGGTCCGGATCGCAGTTCGAATCGATGATGGCGACGACCGGGATGCCCAGGCGCTTGGCTTCATCGATGGCGATCGATTCCTTGTTGGTGTCGATGATGAACATCAGGTCCGGCGTGCCGCCCATGTCGCGGATGCCGCCGAGGGCGCGGTTCAGCTTCTCGCGCTCGCGCTCGAGGTTCAGGCGCTCCTTCTTCGAATAGCCCGAGGCGTCCGAAGCGAGGATCTCGTCGAGCTTGCGCAGGCGCTGGATCGAATTGGAGATCGTCTTCCAGTTGGTCATCATGCCGCCGAGCCAGCGGGCGTTGACGTAATACTGGGCCGAACGCTTGGCGGCGTCGGCGATGATCTCCGAGGCCTGGCGCTTGGTGCCGACGAAGAGAACGCGACCGCCACGCGAGACCGTGTCGCTGACCTGCTGAAGCGCGCGGCTTAACAGCGGAACGGTCTGGGCGAGGTCGATGATGTGAACGTTGGAGCGCTCACCGAAGATGTAGGGCTTCATCTTCGGGTTCCAGCGATGGGTCTGGTGGCCGAAGTGAACGCCGGCTTCCAGAAGCTGGCGCATGCTGAAATCAGGCAATGCCATGCCTTTTTCTCCTTTTCCGGTTGAACCTCCGCAAGGCGAACAGCGCGACCGAGACCGCGCCACCGGGCGGAACAGAGCGGATGTCTCCCGCAATGCCCCAAGCCTTACGTGTGGAATGCGGGCGCCATACCCGCTTGACCCGATGAAATCAAGGCCTGGGCGGGATTTTCGCGCGTATTTTCGGGAATGAGCGTCGCTATTCGCAGCTTTCCTGCTTGAAGAGTTCCAGATCGGTCAACCGGCCGGAGAGGACGAAATCGCCATAGTCCATCGTCAGGTCGCGCGTGACACCGTTCTCGTAAAGCTTGAAGGTCATGCGGTAGATCGGCAGGGAATCGCCGCTGCTCTTGTCGTCGAAATAGGCGATCGTCACCGGCCAGTAGGCGGCGGTCGCCAGTTCGTCGGCCTTGCTCGCTTCTGCATCGTCCCCCTTCGGCGCGGTGCGCGCGCCGATCGTCGTCGTCGTCAGAAGCGTCTTGTCGCCGGCATCCGACCCGTCGAAGATGCGCTGCTCGAAGAATCGCTCGCCCTTCTTCGCCCGGTCGATGACCGCCATCATGTGCGCGGTCGGGAACAGGCCGTCGGCGAGGCTGACCTCGCGCTTTTCCGGCGCGCTCAGATCGACCTTGACGCCGTCCGGTCCGTCATGGGCGGAGCCGCGTACCTCCTTGTCCAGCGCCTCGTCGGTGAAGGTGCGGGTGAGGAAGCGGAAGTTGCGGCCCTTCAGATCCTCGTAGGTCGTCGTCTGCTGGTCGCTGAGGCGCACGCCCTCGCCATTGTCGACCTGGGTGACGAAACGGAAGGAGACGGTATAGCCCTCGCAGGGCGAGCCGTTGAATTCGTAGACCATGCGACCATACATGCCGGCGATGCCGGAGCGCTCGGAGGCGTCCTTGAGCTCCAGATCGTAGACGGCGCGATGCGGCACGAGCAGGCCGGTTGTGGCCGCGCCCGCCGCCCCCGTCAGAGCGGAAACGAAGGGAGCCAGGGCGAGGATGGCGACGATCGGGCGACGGCGAAACATCCGTTTCCTCCTGTTGGATTTGCCGCATGATGCTATATGAGCAACTGCGGCGGCGTCGAGGCGAAACCAGCGAAACGACGGCCGCACCTTGAGGGCATGCCCGCCTGCATGCCGGATTTGGACCCAAAAGACAACCGAGCGGGAGACGACCATGTCAGCAGAGATCGAGGCACGCCTTCAGGAGCTCGGCATCACCCTGCCCGTCGCGGCCGCGCCGGCGGCGAACTACGTGCCGACCGTGATCAGCGGCGCGATGCTCTACGTGTCCGGGCAACTGCCGATCGAAAACGGCAAGGTCGCCGTCACCGGCCATCTCGGCGACGGCGTCGACGTCGCGCAAGGCCAGCGTGCCGCCGAGCTCTGCGCGATCAACATCCTCGCCCAGGCCAAGGCCGCGCTCGGCGGCGATCTCGGCCGCATCGTCCGCGTGGTCAAGCTCAACGGCTTCGTCGCCTCGAGCCCGCGCTTCATCGAACAGCACCTCGTCATCAACGGCGCCTCGAACCTGATCGCCACGGTGCTCGGCGACAAGGGCGTGCATGCGCGCGCCGCCGTCGGCATGGCCGCCCTGCCCTTCAACGCCGCCGTCGAGATCGACGCGGTGATCGAGATCGCCTGAGCGGACCGGCCATGACGGATCTTTCCTGGCTCACCGCCCAGCCGATCGCCCATCGCGGCTATCACGACATGAACCGGACCGTTTGGGAAAACACGCTTTCGGCGTTTTCCCGCGCGGCCGAAGCCGGCTTCGCCATCGAATGCGACCTGCACTACGCCGCCGACAGCGTCCCCGTCGTCTTCCATGACGACGGGTTGAAGCGGCTCTGCGGCGTGGAGGGCGACGTGCGCGAGAAGACCGCGGGCGAGCTCGGCATGCTCGCGGTCGGCGGGACGGCGGACAGGGTGCCGACGCTCGGCGCGCTGCTGCGCCTCGTCCGCGGCCGGGTGCCGATCGTGCTGGAACTGAAGGGCCGCGAAGGCGACGACGAAGGTTTTGCCGCCGCCGTGCTCGAAGCGCTGGAGGATTATTCCGGCCCCGTCGCGCTGATGAGCTTCGACCCTTGGCTGCTCAAGGACCTGCGCGCGCTCGGCACGACGCTGCCGCTCGGACTGACGGCGGAGGGCGCACGACCCGAGCAGGTCGCGCAGCATGAGAAGGCCATGGCCTTCGGCCTTGATTTCATGTCGTTCTACTATGGCGACCTGCCGAACGGTTTCGTCGAGGCGGCACGGGCGCGCGGCATGAAGATCATCACCTGGACGGTGCGGGACCGGGCGGCGATGGCACACAGCTACGCAAATGCCGACCAGATCACCTTCGAGGGATTCGATCCCCGCGAGAGCCTCGATCGCCCCGAAAGCCTGATCGCGTGAGCATGGCCGGCGAGATCACCCTGCGCGTCGAGACGCACGTCTCCGCCATCGGCGCGGAACGATGGGGCGGGCTCAACGGCACCTCGCGAAACGATTCCGCAACGCCCTACAATCCCTTCATCTCGCACGCCTTTCTCTCGTCGCTCGAAGATTCGGGATCGGCGACGGCCGAAACCGGCTGGCTCGGTCAGCACCTCCTGATGGAGGATGCGGCGGGCCGGCTCCTCGGCGCCGTACCCTGCTACGTCAAGACGCACAGCCAGGGCGAATACGTCTTCGACCATGGCTGGGCCGATGCGCTGGAGCGGGCGGGCGGGCGCTACTATCCGAAGCTGCAATGCTGCGTGCCCTTCACGCCGGCAACCGGTCCGCGCCTGCTCCGGAGCCCTGACGTCGACGCCGAAAGCGCCCGCGCCGCGCTGGCCGGTGGCCTCAAGGAACTGGCCCGCCGGCACAGGCTCTCCTCCGTCCATGTGACCTTCGCGCCGGAAGACGAGGTGGAAAGCCTCGCCGGGCACGGCTTCTTCCACCGCACCGACCAGCAGTTCCATTTCGTCAACGACGGCTATCGCAGCCATGACGACTTCCTCGAGACGCTCGCATCGCGCAAGCGCAAGGCGCTGAAGAAGGAGCGGCGCGCCGCGCTCGACGCCGGCATCACCATCGACTGGCTGACCGGCCGCGACCTCACCGAGGAGATCTGGGACCAGTTCTTCGCCTTCTACATGGATACGGGCAGCCGCAAATGGGGCCGTCCCTACCTGACCCGGCGCTTCTATTCGCTGATCGGCGAGCGCATGGCCGACGACATCCTGCTGGTCATGGCAAAGCGCGACGGACGCTACGTCGCCGGCGCCATCAACTTCATCGGCGGCGACGCGCTCTACGGCCGGCACTGGGGAGCGATCGAGGATCATCCCTTCCTGCATTTCGAGGTCTGCTACCATCAGGCGATCGACTTCGCCATCGCGCGCGGGCTGAAGCGGGTGGAAGCGGGCGCGCAAGGGGAACACAAGCTGGCGCGCGGCTACCTGCCGGTCACCACCCACTCCGCCCACCACATCACCCATCCGGGCCTTGCCCGCGCCGTCGAGGCCTATCTGGACCGTGAGCGGCGTGACGTCGAGGCGATGGGCGACATCCTCCTGGAGCATGCCCCCTTCCGCAAGGGGCCGCGACAGGACGAGGATTGAGACGTTTCCGGCCGGGGGCGATCCCGCGTCGGCTCCGCATGAAGACAGAGAGGGTTCTTTCCATGGCCTATGACAGCGGCAATATTTTCGCGAAGATCCTTCGTGGCGAGATCCCCTGCCACCGGATCTACGAGACGGACGAGGTTCTGGCCTTCATGGACGTGATGCCGCAGGCGAACGGCCATGCGCTGGTGATCCCGAAGGCGGCGAGCCGCAACCTGCTCGACGCGGATCCCGCGACGCTGCCGGCGCTGGTCGCGGCCGTGCAGACAGTGGCGAATGCGGCGATGGAGGCCTTCGACGCCGACGGTGTCACGGTGATGCAGTTCAACGAGGCGCCGGCCGGCCAGTCGGTCTTCCACCTGCATTTCCATGTGATTCCGCGCGTCGAGGGCGCACCGATGAAGGCCCATTCCGGCGCGATGGAGGACGGCGCCGTGCTTGCGGCCAATGCGGAGAAATACCGCGCGGCACTTGCCGGCTGAACGCGGAAAACGGAGTCCTTTCCGTCGTTTGCCTCAAAATGCTGGCAAAATGAATCCGGTTCTTCATTGAGAGCACGTTCGGTGACGACCGGTTCACCGAACGGGCTCTCTCCTTTTGTCCTTGCCGCAGTATCCGATGCCGAAGCGATCCCGGTTCGGCTGGAAATGCTCTAAATCCTTCTTTTTATCGCATTGTCCGACGCCGAAGCGATCCCGCTTCGGCTGGAAATGGGTTAGGAACCGAGCACATAAAGCCCGGCGGCGAGGCTCGCGATCGCAGAGGCGATGCCGATCGCGGGCCGGCGGCCGAAGAGGAAGAAGGCCGTGGCACCGACCGCAACCGCGCCGAGCCGCAGCCACAGCGGCGAGGTTTCCAGCGTGCCGGTCGGATAGAGGATCAGCTTGGCGACGACCGCCGCGACGAGGGCCGTCGCCACCGCTCTCACCCAGTTCAGCGCCTCGGAATCCTCCCTGAGCCTGTTGCCGGCAATCACCCCCAGCCAGCGCCAGAGATCGGTCGCGAGCCATCCGGCTATGGCGATGAAACCATAGGCCCACCAGCCGTCCTGCCAGATCATGTGCGGGCCTCCCGGCGCCTTCGCCACGCGCGCTCGATCGCCCAGGCCGCCGTGCCGCCGATCAACCCGGCGAGCAGGATGTCGAATTCCGGCGCCAGCAGGTAGAAGACCGGCCCGGCGACAAGACCGACCGCCAGCGCGACATGGATGACCGGATGGCGGGCCGAGGTCCAGATTGAGGCGAGGAAATAGACCGGCGTCAGGAAGAACAGGCAGCCGGCGACGATCGGCGGGAAGGCGGAGACGAGATTGTAGACCAGGGCCACGAGGACCATGTTGACCAGCACCAGCGTGGTGCCGAAGCCGGCGAAAAAGCTGACCCTGTGTTCACGCGGCACGTCGCGCACCCGTTCCATGGCGAAGACCCAGGCGGTGATGGCGATGAGGTGCGAGACGAGGAGCAGCAGCCAGGTCGGCGTGCGCTCCGTGCGGATCTCGGGAACAAGCGCCGCCACCATCGGCATCAGCCGGACGGCGGAAAGCGTCACGGCGATGAAGGTCGCCGCAAGATTGCCGCCGGCCATGACGGAGCCGATCAGGATCACCTTGGACGGAAGCGCCCAGACGCTGCCGATCATGAACACCGCCTGCCCCATCGTCACCCCCGCCTCGGAGGCGAAGGCACCGAAGCCGACGAAGGAGAGCATCAGGATGATCGCGGGCAGGCTGGCGATGCCGCGCACGCCCCTGAGGAACCACGAGAGACCCGTGCCTTCCGCGCCGGCGCCCGTCACCGTCGGCCTCCGGGCGGCCGCATGAAACGGCGCCCTTTGTTCCCGCCCGGCGCTGCTACCGTCCCCGGGAAGGAGTCCGCAGATCGAACACGGCAGGACGCAGGATCGTCTTTCACGACGGCGGGCCTCATCGGACTTCGGCTGGCCCCTTCGCCAGAGGCGGCGAACGGGGACAAAGACGGCGGCGGGCCGCCTTCCAACCGGTCCCGCGCATGATGAGGGAATCGATTCAACGGCTTCGCAACCTGTCTTAACCTACAGCATGTCGCGCAAAAGCATGCAGCGCTTTTGTCATGACGTCATGCGCAAAAGCGCAGATCCGGGCGACGTCTGTCGACGCGTCGCGAATTTCGGACTCCTCGACAGCACGCCTTGCAGGATCCGCAGCGGTGTATCGGGAAGACATGCGTACAAACGCGCACGGCCGGATCCGGCGGACTGCGATACAGGATTGCGGGGAGACGCTGCGACAGGGGCGAGTGGCAGCCTTGAGGCCGGGTGCGGAGACGGAGGATTGCCGACGGGATCCATTGTCGCGGATGGGTTGCCGGTCCGGCATAAAGCGACGCCGCTCCGGTATTCCGGCGCGGCGTCGTCATGCCCGATCGAGGACGGAGGCGGTCAGGCCTTCTTGCGCGGCACCTTCGGCACGGTCTTGCCCTTGCGCGGTGCAGCGGCATCAGAAGCGCCGTCTTCGCCCCCCTTCGGCGATCCCGTCTCGGCGCCGATCACCTCGGCCTCCTTCACGGGCTTCGCCTTGGACGACTTGCGCGGCGGGCGCACGATTTCCGCCTTCGGCTTGATCGGCACGGTTTCGGGAACGAAGGAAAGCACGATGCCCTCCTTGCCGTCCGCCTTCTCGCCGATCGCCACCCGGACGACGCCGCCCTTCTTCAGCTTGCCGAAGAGGATTTCTTCCGCGAGCGGCTTCTTGATGTTCTCCTGGATGACGCGCGCCAGCGGCCGCGCGCCCATCTTCTCGTCATAGCCCTTCTCCGCGAGCCAGGCGATCGCCGCCGGATCGAGGTCGAAGGTGACGCTGCGCTCGGCGAGCTGCGTCTCGAGCTGCATGACGAACTTCTGCACGACTTGGTGGATGACCGGCGTCGGCAGCGAACCGAACGGGATCACCGCATCGAGGCGGTTGCGGAATTCCGGCGTGAACAGCCGGTTGATCGCCTCGACGTCGTCGCCCTCGCGCTTCGAGGAGCCGAAGCCGATCGCGGCCTTGGCCATGTCGGATGCGCCCGCATTGGTCGTCATGATCAGGATGACGTTGCGGAAGTCGATCTTTTTGCCGTTGTGGTCGGTCAGCGAGCCGTGGTCCATCACCTGCAGCAGGATGTTGAACAGGTCCGGATGGGCCTTCTCGATCTCGTCGAGCAGCAGAACGCAATGCGGGTGCTGGTCGACGCCATCGGTCAAAAGCCCGCCCTGGTCGAAGCCGACATAGCCGGGAGGGGCACCGAGCAGGCGCGACACCGTGTGCCGCTCCATATATTCCGACATGTCGAAGCGCAGCAGCTCGACGCCGAGCGAGCTCGCGAGCTGCTTGGCGACCTCGGTCTTGCCGACACCGGTCGGACCGGAGAAGACATAGCAGCCGATCGGCTTGTTCGGCTCGCGAAGGCCCGCCCGCGCCAGCTTGATCGCCGAGGCCAGCGCCTCGATCGCCAGATCCTGTCCGTAGACCACCGAGCGCAGTTCTCGCTCCAGATTGGCGAGCACCGCCTCGTCGTCCTTGGAGACGGTCTTCGGCGGGATGCGTGCCATGGTCGCGATCGTCGCCTCGATCTCCTTCTCGGTGATCGTCTTGCGGCGCTTGCCGACAGGCAGCAGCATCTGCGCGGCACCGGTCTCGTCGATCACGTCGATCGCCTTGTCCGGCAGCTTGCGGTCGCTGATGTAGCGGGCCGAGAGCTCGACCGCCGCCTTGATCGCGTCGTTCGAGTATTTCAGCTTGTGGTAGTCCTCGAAATAAGGCTTCAGACCCTTCATGATCTCGATCGCGTCGTCGATGGACGGCTCCGTCACGTCGATCTTCTGGAAGCGGCGGACGAGCGCCCGGTCCTTCTCGAAGAACTGGCGGTATTCCTTGTAGGTCGTCGAGCCGATGCAGCGGATCGCGCCGGAAGAGAGCGCAGGCTTCAGGAGGTTCGAGGCATCCATCGCGCCACCCGACGTCGCTCCCGCACCGATGACGGTGTGGATCTCGTCGATGAAGAGCACGGCGCCTGGATAGTCCTCGAGTTCCTTGACGACCTGCT
This sequence comes from Ensifer soli, assembly GCF_041928815.1. Classification (NCBI taxonomy): domain Bacteria; kingdom Pseudomonadati; phylum Pseudomonadota; class Alphaproteobacteria; order Hyphomicrobiales; family Rhizobiaceae; genus Ensifer; species Ensifer soli. The sequence continues at coordinate 126,426 of NZ_JBHFEI010000008.1, forward strand.
TCAGCCGCTCCTCGAAGTCGCCGCGATAGCGGGTGCCGGCGAGCAGCGTGCCCATGTCGAGCGAGAAGATCGTCGCGTTGGCGAGCGCCTCGGGCACCTTGCCCTCGACGATGCGCTTGGCGAGACCCTCGGCGATCGCCGTCTTGCCGACGCCGGGATCGCCGACATAGAGCGGATTGTTCTTCGAGCGCCGGCAGAGGATCTGGATCGTCCGGTTGACCTCGGCATGGCGCCCGATCAGCGGATCGATCTTGCCGACCTTGGCCTTCTCGTTGAGGTTGACGCAATAGGCGGTCAGCGCATCCTGCGGTTTCTTGGCGCTGCCTTCTTCCTGCTCCCGCTGCGGCTTTTGCTCGGCCTCGGACTCCTCGGCGCCGCGCACGGGGCGCGTCTCGGAGGCGCCCGGCCGCTTGCCGATGCCGTGCGAGATGAAGTTGACCGCGTCGTAGCGCGTCATCTCCTGCTCCTGCAGGAAATAGGCGGCGTGGCTTTCGCGCTCGGCGAAGATCGCGACGAGCACGTTGGCACCCGTCACCTCCTCGCGGCCCGAGGACTGGACGTGGATGACGGCGCGTTGGATGACGCGCTGGAAACCGGCGGTCGGCTTCGAATCCTCGTCGTATCCGGTGACGAGGTTGGAGAGTTCGTTGTCGACGTAGTCGGACACCGTCTTCCGCAGCACGTCGAGATTGACATTGCACGCGCCCATGACTGCCGATGCGTCGGCATCGTCGATCAGCGCCAGCAGCAGGTGCTCGAGCGTCGCGTATTCGTGGTGGCGCTCGTTCGCAAACGTCAGAGCCTGGTGCAGCGCCTTTTCAAGACTGGGCGAAAATGTTGGCACGTTCGTTCCTCATTTCTTTTCCATGACGCATTGCAGAGGATGCTGGTGCTGGCGGGCGAAGTCCATCACCTGGGTGACTTTCGTCTCGGCGACCTCATAGGTGAAGACGCCGCACTCCCCCACGCCGTGATTGTGGACGTGGAGCATGATATGGGTCGCCGCCTCCCGGTCTTTCTGGAAGAAGCGTTCGAGAATGTGGATGACGAACTCCATCGGCGTGTAGTCGTCGTTGAGGAGGAGAACGCGGTAGAGGCTCGGCTTCTTCGTCTTCGGCTGGGTGCGCGTGATCACGGAGGTCCCGCGCCCGGGGCCCTCCCCGTCCTGATCCTTGTCCTGCATCGTGACCGGCTTGGCGATCATTTCGTCTGAATTCCCTTGCGCCGCCGGCCCGGGCCGGCATCCTTCTGCGGTCGTTGCGTGTCTGTCCACATCTAGTGGTTTGTCGACCGATTTTAAGACCCTTCCGCCGCACTGCAATCATATTCGCATGATCAGGCGTGATTTGATCGCAAATTCGAGCGGGCCGGACGACGGCAAACAAAAAACCGGCCGGGACGAGCCGCGGCCGGTTTCGATGATCGTTCGCCAGGATGGCGTCGGGCTTACGCCGCCGCTGCGGTCGCCGCCGACTTCACCACGGCCGTCGCCTTGGCGACCGGCGCCTCGTAGGGCCTGTAGGCTTCCTTGGCGAGATCGGCATACATTTCGCCGACCTTGGTCGCCTGGGCGACATAGCCCTCATAGGCCGACTTGACATAGGCCGTCTGCAGCTCGAACGCGGCCTCGACGCTCTTGACCTTGGTCAGCCGGTCGAAATGGGACAGGCTGTCCTCGAAGGACTTCTTAGAGTAGTCGGCGGCTTCCGTGGCGATCGCCTGGAAGCCGCGGGTGAGCGTGGAATAGCTCTTCAGGGCCGCGTCGACGGCTTCCTTGCTCTTCTTGGTGCTGTCTTCGAAATTGAACATGGCATTTCTCCCGTCTTGGTTTCTACGACGCAATTTATGTGCGATGCACAAATTTGTCAAGTGTCATGTTGCATTGCACAATGAACGGCTCCGTGGCGGGGCGGGCCACCCTCAGCGCCCTGGCGCGTACCGGGAGAAACTAGCGCCCGATTGAGTCGGGCGTTTGACCTTCATCAAGGAAAGCGCGGATCAAAGGTCGATGTCGAGGATCGCCATCGAGAAATTGTAGGACAGCTCGCCGTCCTCCTGGTCCTTGAAGATGACGCCGAGGAATTCGTCGCCGAGATAGACCTCCGCCGATTCGTCCTTGCGCGGCCGGGCCTTCACCACGATCTGCTGGTTCAGCGTGCGCTTGAAATAGGCTTCGAGCTTCTTGATTTCGTCGGGCTTCACGGTCGCTGTCTCCGTCGTCTGTTGATGCGGGCCGCTTCTTGCATGGCGATCCGCCCGGTGTAAACCCCGGCCGGTCGGGGAGCCATGCGCGCGCCGCGGCCCGTCAGATTTCGTAGGGCGCCAGGAGCTGGTCCATCGAGCGCGACGGCTCGGAGCATCCCGCCTCGCCGACCACCTTCGCCGGCACGCCCGCGACCGTCGTCTTCGGCGGCACCGGCTTCAGCACGACGGAGCCGGCGGCAACGCGCGAGCAATGGCCGATATGGATGTTGCCGAGGATCTTTGCGCCGGCGCCGATCAGCACGCCGTTGCCAATCTTCGGATGGCGGTCGCTGCCCTCCTTGCCGGTCCCGCCGAGCGTGACGCCGTGCAGGATGGAGACGTTGTCGCCGATCGCGGCGGTCTCGCCGACGACGAGCCCGGTCGCGTGGTCGAGGAAGATGCCCATGCCGATGCGCGCCGCCGGATTGATGTCCGTCTGGAACACGCTCGATGCGCGGCTCTGCAGGTAGAGCGCGAAATCACGGCGCCCGTGGCCAAGCAGCCAGTGGGCGAGGCGATGGGTCTGGATGGCGTGGAAACCCTTGAAGTAGAGCACCGGCTCGAGGAAGCGGATGCAGGCCGGATCCCGGTCGTAGAAGGCCTGGATGTCGACGCGCAGGATCTTTCCCCATTCCGGCATCTCGTCGCGCAGGTCGAGGAAGGCCTGGCGGATGACGCTCGCGCTGACGTCGGCGTGATCGAGGCGCTCGCTGATCCGGTGGATGACGCTTTCCTCGAGCGAGGCCTGGTTCAGCACCGTCGCATAGAAAAAGGTGGCGAGCACCGGCTCCCGCTCGGCGGCGAGCGCCGCCTCCTGCCGCAGCGCATCCCAGATCGGATCGATCGTCTTGACGATCTCGCCCGGGCGCATGTCTGTCTTGGCGACCATGGCCGCTCTCCTTCTTGCGGGTCCGCGGAAGCGGAATGGTTTCCTCTGCCGGCCGCGAATTATAGGACATTTGTTCGATGACACCAATGGGTGACGCAGCGATGACGCGGCCGCCCCCCTGAAACTTCCGCCAGGCGTCAACAGAGGGGGTGGCGCTTAAGGAATGCCAGCACCGCCGCCTTGAACACCTTGTCGCCGACCGCCAGCATATGGTCGCGTCCGGGGATGTCGAGGGCGGTCGCATCCGGGATCAGCGCCGCCAGTTGCGCAGCCGAACCGGCGATGTCGTCCTTCGTTCCGACGCCGATCAGCACCGGCACCGAAAGCTGCGACACGGCCTCGCGCGTCAGAAGCGTGCGCGAGGTCGAGATGCAGGCGGCGAGCGCCTCCCGGTCGCTTTTCGTCTGGTCGGCAAAGGCGCGGAACATGCGCCCGCGCGCATGGGTGACCGTGTCGATCGACGGGGCGAGGAGCGCGTCGGCGATCGGGTCCCAGTCGCCCACCCCTTCGACGATGCCGATGCCGAGCCCGCCGAGGATCAGCGCGCCGACGCGCCCGGGCGCGGCAAGGGCGAGAAAGGCGGCGACGCGCGCGCCCATCGAATAGCCCATGACATGGGCGCGCGCGACATTCAGGTGGTCGAGCAGCGCCAGCCCGTCGCGCGCCATCGCCTCCGGCCGGTAGAGGTCCGCCTCATGCGGCTTGGCGCTTTCGCCGTGGCCGCGATGGTCGAAGGCGATCACCCGGTAGCCGGCGTCGCCGAGCGTCTTCAGCCAGCCGGGATACACCCAGTTGACCCGGGCGGTCGAGGCAAAGCCGTGCATCAGCAGCACGGGCGGGCCGTCCGGATCGCCGGCATCGAAATAGGCGATCTCCAGCCCCTCGGAGAGGAACCGCGACTGGGGGGGCGGCGTGAGGTCCATCGGCGGCGGTGTCCTTCGTCTTTCTCTCCCCGCGCTGTCGGCGCGGGTCCGTCGTCAAGCCGGCACAGCGACATCTTTGACGCTACACATTTCGGATAAAGCCTTTTATGGTGCCGCCGCATGTCAAGCAATGACAGAAGAAGAGCGCAAGCGGAGCGATCCATGGCCGGGCACAGCATTCCCCATTTCCAGAACGACAACGGATACCGGGTCATCGAGATCGGCGTGAAGGAATTCATGTGCACCGGCGCGTCGATTCCCTTCGATCACCCGCACATCTTCATCGACATGGGGTCCGATTCGGAAAAGGTCTGCTCCTACTGCTCGACGCTCTACCGCTACAATCCGAGCCTCCACGGCGACGCCACCCAGCCGCCGGGCTGCACCTTCGCCTTCGAGGCCGCGTGATCGACGGGGCGGGCATGCCCCGACCGGTGAACCGGTGAGCGAGCGGATGCGGCATGCGGCAATCGTCGGCGCCGGCATTGCCGGCCTGACGGCGGCCCTGTCGCTGGCGCGCAAGGGCTGGCGTGTCGTCGTCATCGAGAAGGCCGCCCAGTTGAGCGAAACGGGCGCGGGGCTGCAACTGTCGCCCAATGCGACGCACATCCTCGACCGGCTCGGCCTCCTTCCAGTGCTGGCGCGGGACTGGCTGGAGCCCGAGACGATTCGCCTTTGCGACGGCGCGACGCTGAAGCCCGTCGCGGCCGTTTCGACCGGCGCCTTCGCCCGGGACAGATGGGGGGCGCCCTATGCGGCGCTGTCGCGCGCGGCCCTGCACTCCGCCCTTCTCGACGCTGTGCGCGCCAGCCCCTCCTGCCGCCTCGTCACCGGCTGCGCGATCGGCGCCTCCGATCCGGCACGCGAAATCGCGACGGTCACCGGCGACGCACCGGCGCTCGTCGTCGGCGCCGACGGCCTTCGCTCGACGCTTCGCCGCCATGTCCCGCAGGCAGGGCTGATGAAGCCGGCCGGTGTCGCCGCCTGGCGTCTCGTCGTGCCGCCGGCCGAGGCACCGGAGGTGCTCGACCGCAGCAATGTCGCGGCCTTCCTCGGGCCGGGCGCCCATCTCGTCAGCTATCCGATGGGCGGCGCCCGCGGCTTCAACATCGTCGCGATCACCGCGGCGCCAGCGGACGGAGACGATGCGGCCGGCAGAGCGACCCTGCGCGCGGCTTTTTCCAGCTGGCATCCGTCGCTGCGGTCCCTCCTCGACCGGCCGGAAAACGAGATCGGCGTCTGGCTGCTGCACGGCATCGGCGAAGGCCGGTGGCAGGATGGCAATGCCACCGTGCTGATCGGCGATGCCGCCCATGCGATGATGCCGTTCGCCGCGCAAGGGGCGGCGATGGCGATCGAGGACGCGTTCGAGCTCGCGACCTTCGTCTCCCGCGGCGACGCGGTCGCCCCGGCCCTCGCCGCGTTCGAGGCGCACCGCCGGCCGCGCATCCGCCGCGTGCGGGCGCGCGGCGACTTCAACCGCTTCGCCTATCACGCGCGCGGCCCCGTGCGCCTTGGCCGCGACATCGTCCTGTCGCTGCGCGGGCCCGAGCGGCTCGCCTCCGGCTTCGACTGGCTTTACGGCTACCGCGCCCGCGACTGAGGCGGGCGCTCAGACCCCCGCGGCAGCCGCGAAGCCTGCCTCAAGGTCACGCTTCAGGTCCGGGACGTCCTCGAGGCCGATCTGCAGCCGGAGCACCGGTCCCTCCGACGGCGCCTTGGCGATCGTGCGGTCGGAGAGGTTGACGTGGACGGCAAGGCTCTCGTAGCCACCCCAGGAATAGCCGAGCCCGAAGATCCTCAGCGCATCGAGGAAGGCATGGGCCTTGCGCTTGAAGGCGGCCTGCGTGTCGACCTTGAGCACAAAGGAGAAGATGCCGCTCGCGCCCTTGAAGTCGCGCTTCCAGAGATCGTGCCCGGGGAAATCCGGCAGCGCCGGGTGGAGGACGCGCGCCACTTCGTCGCGCTGCGAAAGCCATGTCGCCAGTTCGAGCGCCGCCGCCTGATGCCGTTCCAGCCGGAGGCCCATGGTGCGCAGGCCGCGCAGGATCTGGTAGCTGTCGTCGGGCGCGCCGCAGATGCCGAGCGTGATCGCCGCCTCCTTCAGCCGGCCGAGGCAGGCGGCATTGGCCGAGACCGTTCCCATCAGGATGTCCGAATGGCCGGAGGGGTATTTGGTCGCGGCGTGGATCGACAGGTCGACGCCATGGTCGAGGGGGCGGAAATAGAGCGGCGTCGCCCAGGTATTGTCCATCGCCACCACGGCGCCATGGGCGTGGGCGACGGTCGAGATCGCGCCGATGTCCTGCATCTCGAAGGTGTTCGAGCCCGGCGCCTCGGTGTGGACCAGCCGGGTGTTCGGCCGCATCCGCGCGGCGATGCCGGCGCCGATGCCCGGATCGTAGTATTCGACGTCCACGCCGAGGCGCGAAAGCATCGTGTCGCAGAAATGGCGGGTCGGTGCATAGACGGAATCGACGATCAGGGCGTGGTCGCCGGCCGAGAGGAAGCCCAGGAAGGGCACGGTGACGGCGGCGAGCCCCGTCGGCACGAGGATCGTGCCGGCGGAGCCCTCCAGCGCGTCGATCGCCTCGCAGAGCGCATCGGTCGTCGGCGTGCCGCGGGTGCCGTAGGTGTATTTCTGCGCCCGGCGCTCCATCGTGCCTGCATCGGGAAAGAGCACCGTCGAGGCATGGACCACCGGCGGATTGACGAAGCCGTGATAGTCGCCTGGACGGTTGCCGATATGGGCGAGCCGCGTATTGACGCCCGCCTCGTCCAGAGTTTCCGGGGACTTCGCCATGTCTTGCCTCTTCAGATCCGAATATGAGGCCGGACTTTTCGACGGGCGCGCCGCCGGGGTCAAGACAAAAGAAGGAAGAGGACGATGCGGGCCGAAGGGAAAACTGTCGGTTTTTTACGCAAGGGAATGCCCGAATCCCCTTATTCCGCCCAAAGAAATGTCAATTATATCGATTTCCCACAGATGGCACAGAATTTCGGCAGCACGGCTTGACCCTCGGCCAATTTGCGCATGTGATAGGTTTCACGCGCGCCGGGAGGTGATGGGCCGGTACACCGCCCTCAAAGTCACAAGGCGAACGTGACACAATACAAAGACAACAGAAAAAGGTTGGGAAAATGGCGAAAAAAATTCTGACAGTTCTGGCCGGCGCCGCTGTGCTGGGCCTCGGCGCCCAGGCAGCCTCGGGGGCGACGCTCGACGACGTCAAGGCGAAGGGTTTCGTGCAGTGCGGCGTGAACGGCTCGAACCTGGCGGGCTTCGGCGCGCAGGATTCCTCGGGCAACTGGTCCGGTCTCGACGTGGACCTGTGCCGCGCGGTCGCCGCCGCCGTCTTCGGGGACGCGACGAAGGTGAAGTACACGCCCCTTTCGGCAAAGGACCGCTTCCCGGCGCTGCAGTCCGGCGAGATCGACGTGCTCGCCCGCAACACGACCTGGACTGCGAGCCGCGATTCGCAGCTCGGCTTCGATTTCCGCGCGGTCAACTATTATGACGGCCAGGGCTTCATGACCCGCAAGGAACTCGGCGTCTCCTCGGCGCTCGAGCTGTCCGGCGCCGCCGTCTGCGTCCAGACCGGCACGACGACCGAGCTCAACCTCGCCGACTATTTCAAGGCCAACAAGCTCGAATACAAGCCGGTGGTCTTCGAGAAGCAGGAAGAGGTCGACGCGGCCTACAATGCCGGCCGCTGCGACGTCTACACCACCGACCAGTCCGGCCTCTACTCGATCCGCCTGTCGCTCGCCAATCCGGCCGACCACGTCATCCTGCCCGAGATCATCTCGAAGGAGCCGCTCGGGCCCGCCGTGCGCCAGGGCGATTCCAAGTGGTTCGACGTCGTCTCCTATGCGCATTACGCCATGGTGACGGCCGAGGAATTCGGCATCACCTCGGCAAATGTCGAGGAGATGAAGGCGTCGGAGAACCCGGACATCAAGCGCTTCCTCGGCGAGGAAGCCGAATCGACGATCGGCGCCGATCTCGGCCTGCCGAAGGACTGGGCCGTGCAGATCGTCAAGCAGGTCGGCAATTACGGTGAATCCTTCGAGCGCAATGTCGGCCAGGGCAGCTCGCTGAAGATCGACCGCGGCCTCAACGCGCTGTGGACCAAGGGCGGCCTGCAATACGCCCCGCCGATCCGCTAAGCGGGCACGGCACGCATTCCGGGGGCGGGCCCGCCCGCCCCCTCGACCGGAACGCCCGGACAAAAGGGCGGCCGAAAAAATGGGGAAAAACATGGCAGTGGACGACCGCAAGCGGGCCGGCAACGACCGGCCGTCGCAATCCTTGCTCTACAATCCGGAGTTTCGCTCCTACGCCTTCCAGGCGGTGACGATCCTCATCATCCTCTGGCTGGTCTACCAGGTGTGGACCAATGCGTCCGAGAACCTCGCCCGCGCCAACCTGACCACCGGCTTCGACTTCCTGAACGGTCGGGCCGGCTTCGACATCGCCCAGAGCCTGATCGCCTATACGAGCGACTCCTCCTATCTCAGGGCGCTCCAGGTCGGCCTGATCAACACGCTGGTCGTCGCCGTCATCGGCATCGTCACCGCGACGATCCTCGGCCTTCTCGTCGGCATCGGCCGCATGTCGAGCAACTGGCTGATCGCGCGGCTCTGCACCGTCTATGTCGAGGTGTTCCGCAACCTGCCGCCGCTGCTCGTCATCTTCTTCTGGTATCTCGGCGTCCTGTCGCTGCTGCCGAACATCCGCGAGGCGGTTGAGCTTCCCCTGTCGGTGTTCCTCAGCAATCGCGGCTTCTACATGCCGAAGCCGGTCTTCGGCGAGGGCAGCGGACTGGTCGCCATCGTGTTCGTCCTCGGCATTCTCGGCGCGATCGCCTTTTCGGTCTGGGCGCGCCGCCAGCAGATGGCGACCGGCAAGCAGTACCCGATCCTCTGGGTGTCGCTCGGCCTGATCCTCGCCTTGCCCGTTCTCGTCTTCCTCGCGATCGGCGCGCCGCTCTCCTTCGACGTGCCGGTGCTCGGCCGCTTCAACATGACCGGCGGAGCGGTGATCGGCCCGGAATTCCTGTCGCTCTACCTGGCGTTGTCCTTCTACACCGCCTCCTTTATCGCCGAGATCGTCCGCGCCGGGATCAAGGGCGTGTCGAAGGGGCAGTCAGAAGCCGCGCACGCGCTCGGCGTCCGCCCTGGCCTGACGACGCGGCTCGTCGTGCTGCCGCAGGCGCTCCGGATCATCATCCCGCCGCTGACCTCGCAATATCTCAACCTGATCAAGAACTCCTCGCTCGCGGTCGCGGTCGGCTATGCCGACATGGTCGCGGTCGGCGGCACGATCCTCAACCAGACCGGCCATTCGATCGAGATCATCGCCATCTGGATGATGCTCTACGTCTCGATCAGCCTGGTGACGTCGCTGTTCATGAACTGGTTCAACGCCAAGATGGCACTGGTGGAGCGCTGAGATGGCCCAGGATATCACCTTCGTCCGCCAGGACTTCATCGCGCCGAGCGCCGCGCCGCTTGGGGATTCCACCGCCGTCGGCTGGGCCCGCAAGAACCTGTTCGCCAGCGTGACCGACAGCGTGCTCACCATCGTCGCCGGACTGGCGATCGTCTGGTTCCTCTACCACGCGATCGACTGGCTGTTCATCCAGGCGGCCTGGACCGGCACGGACCGCACCGCCTGCGCCACGCTGGTGCAGGGCGGCACGAAGCCGGACGGCTGGAGCGGCGCCTGCTGGGCCTATGTCGGCGACAAGTTCCAGCAGTTCATGATCGGCTCCTATCCGCGCAACGAGGTCTGGCGGCCGTATCTCGTCGCCATCCTCTTCGTCGCCCTGCTCATCCCGATGCTGATGCCGTCGGTGCCGCGCAAGGGACTGAACGCGCTGCTGCTGCTCGTCGCCCTGCCGATCGTCGCCTATGTGCTGCTGCTCGGCGGCATGCTCGGCCTGCGCCATGTCGAGACCTCGCTCTGGGGCGGGCTGATGGTGACGCTGATCATCTCCTTCGTCGGCATCACCGTGTCGCTGCCGGTCGGGATCCTTCTGGCGCTCGGGCGCCGCTCGAAGATGCCGATCGTCAAGACGCTCTGCATCGCCTTCATCGAGCTTGTGCGCGGCGTGCCGCTGATCACCGTCCTCTTCATGGCCAGTGTGCTCCTGCCGCTGTTCATGGAACCGGGCAGCACGATCGACAAGTTCCTGCGGGCGCTCGTCGGCGTGTCGATCTTCGCCTCGGCCTACATGGCGGAGGTCATCCGCGGCGGGTTGCAGGCGATCCCCAAGGGCCAGTATGAGGGTGCCGATTCGCTCGGCCTCAACTACTTCCAGAAGATGACCTTCGTCATCATGCCGCAGGCGATCAAGCTCGTCATCCCGGGCATCGTCAACACCTTCATCGGCATGTTCAAGGACACGTCGCTCGTCTCGATCATCTCGATGTACGACCTGCTCGGCATCGTCAAGGCGAGCTTCGGCGACTCCAACTGGATCTCGCCGGTGACGCCGCTGACAGGCCTCATCTTCGCCGGCTTCGTCTTCTGGCTGTTCTGCTTCGGCATGTCCCGCTACTCCCTCTTCATCGAGCGCCGCCTCGACAAGGGCCACAAACGCTAATCCTCAGGGGAAACAACAATGGCAACAACAAGCGCAAGCCCGAAGATGCAGGTCTCCTCCACGGACGTGGCGGTCGAGATCATCGGCATGAACAAGTGGTACGGCGATTTCCACGTGCTCCGCGACGTCAATCTCAAGGTGATGCGCGGCGAGCGCATCGTCATCGCCGGCCCTTCCGGATCCGGCAAATCGACGATGATCCGCTGCATCAACCGGCTGGAGGAGCACCAGAAGGGCCAGATCATCGTCGACGGCATCGAGCTCACCAACGACCTCAAGAAGATCGACGAGGTGCGCCGCGAGGTCGGAATGGTGTTCCAGCACTTCAACCTCTTCCCGCACCTGACCATCCTGGAGAACTGCACGCTCGCGCCGATCTGGGTGCGCAAGATGCCGAAGAAGGATGCCGAGGAGATCGCAATGCACTATCTGAAGCGCGTCAAGATCCCCGAACAGGCGAACAAATATCCGGGCCAGCTCTCCGGCGGCCAGCAGCAGCGCGTGGCGATCGCCCGCTCGCTCTGCATGAAGCCGAAGATCATGCTCTTCGACGAGCCGACCTCGGCGCTCGACCCGGAAATGGTCAAGGAGGTGCTCGACACGATGGTAAGCCTTGCCGAGGAAGGCATGACCATGCTCTGCGTCACCCACGAAATGGGTTTCGCCCGGCAGGTCGCCAACCGCGTCATCTTCATGGACCAGGGCCAGATCGTCGAGCAGAACGACCCGATCAACTTCTTCGACAATCCCCAGCACGAGCGCACCCGGCTGTTCCTCAGCCAGATCCTGCACTGACAGGGACATCGCAAACGCCCGCCTGCGGCATGTCGCGACCCGGCGTCGCGACACGTTCGTCTCTTTGTTTTCTCCATGTTTTTTGGCAAAGCCGCGACGCATTTTTGCAAGGCGCATCTCGAAGACTGCCCTCGTCCGCTCCTCAGCCGGGCGCGCTTCTTATTGGAGAGGCGGGAGGAGAAGAATCACGGCGCAGTTCCAGCGGCATCGGGATCGTCTCGGCGCCGGAAAGCGCCGGCAAAAAAACGATGTGGCATGTCCGGCCATCCCGTTTTTCCGGAAACGTTCTATTCGACCGTGTAGGCAAGCGTTGCGACCGACCAGCGGATCGCCCGGTTTTCCGCGTCCCGCGTCCAGACCTTGCCGAGATCGCCGACGATCGCGCTGATCGTCCTTGTCGCGTCGAGGGTCGTGGTGATGCCCTGGGACGCGGGCGCCAGCCTTTCGAGATCGAGCGGATCGGCGACGACCAGCGCGACCAGCATGTTGCGGCCTTTCCCCGACGCTTCGAAATCGAAGCCGTAGTCGTCGTCGGGAAGGGTCAGCATGCGGCCGGGCGAAAGCGGCGTGATCTTGCGCGCGAATTCGTTCGGAAAGATCTGCGTCGCCGTGCCGTCCTCGGCGACGTCGAGCAGCACCAGACCCCCACCGTCACGGCTGGTGACGGAAATGCGGAAGATGTCGCCGGCCTTCATCGCAGGGTCGCGGTCGAGCGCGAGCGCGACGTCGCCCGTGTCGACCGTGCCAAGAATGTCACCGATCACCTCGATCGGCGGCGCGACGGCGACCTGCTCTTCCGGCTTCGAGACATCGGCACCGAGCGCCGTCTCGACGATGTCGAGCTGAGGGTCGAGCGACTGGCAGCTCTTTTCAAGGGCACAATAGGCCGAGGATTCCGTCTTCACGTAGGTCAGAAGTTCGGAATTGCTCACCTGTCCGTTGCCATTGCCGTCGCCCTGCGTATGGCCGGCGACGAAGGCGGCGGTGAAGACGCCCTGTCGATGCTCCTCCGGCAGGCGCGTATCGTCCCAGGCGACCTGGTAAGGGGCCGCGGCGCTCCAGGTGGTGACGCCGGAGATCCGCGCCTGTTCCGGCCTGTCGACCACGCCGACATCGATGCGGATGCCGCGCGTCTTCGGCCGTGCGCCCGCCTCCGCCGTGGGTCGCGGCAGGAAACGCGCGCCCGCCTCACCCGTGGCGGCAAGCGGCGACAGCGAGCGCGAGATCGTTCCCGAATGGCAGGCGTCGACGACGATCGTCACCTGCCGTCCGGCCATGCGCGCGATCAGCCCGTCGAGATCGTCGTCGAGCACGACATTCGCCCATTCGCCGTCGACCGCCTCGATGTCATAGGTCGAGATCGCCTCGTCGAGCCCGTCCGGCTCGTCGCCGTTCCGGTCCTTGACCTGCAGGCCGTGGCCGGAGAAGAACAGGAAGACGCGGTCGCCCGCTTTCGTCCCGTCGATCAGCCAGTCCTCGATGCCGCCGATCATCGCGGCCCGCGTCGCCTGTTCATCCATCAGCACGCGAATCGCGTCGGGCGCGAAGCCGAGCGTCCCCGTCAGCAGGTCGCGGATCGCCGGAACGTCGTTCTTCGGCCCGTGCAGCGTCATCTCCGGCGGCAGGTTCTGGTAGCGGCCGATGCCGATCAGCAGCGCCCGGTCGGCGGCGCCCGCGGCACCGGCGGCAAGGCAGGCAACCGCCAGGAGAAGCATGCGGATCGCCCTCATCAGAGCCGCTCCCGCGTATAGAGCGGCTGGATCGCCACCATCGTGTCGGTGCCGTCGAGACGCGCCAGCAACAGGTCGAGCAGAGCGGCGGGGCTGATCACGCCTTTCCCCATCGCCGCGCCGATGGCATCAAGCGGTTCGTTGGTCGAGAGAACGACGAGATGATCGGCGCCGAACGGTTTCGTCACCTCGAGATGCGACAGGCTGAAGCCCTTGCCGCCATCCTGCAGGTCGAGAAGCTGCACCTCGCCGGTGTTGGCGAGATTGAAGACCAGCGTGCCCTTGTAGGCGGTCGCCGGCGCGTCGAAGGCGAGCCGCGTTCCCGAGGCATAGATGTCCTGCTCCGGCGACAGCGACACGGCGCCGGGATTGTTGCTCGCCATCACCTTGAGGAAATCGAGCAGGATGAACTTGTCGACGACCTCCTGGATCTCCGCGGGGCCGACATGTTCGGCGGCGACATCGCCGTTCGGCGTGTAGACAACCTCGGTGACGGCATCCCAACGATAGGGAACGCCGCTGCCCCCGACACGCTCCGGCACCGTCTGCGACCCTTCGATCGTCAGCGCCAGCTGCCGGCTCCAGCCGGCATCCGCGACGGGCCGCTGGCGGAACGAGACGCTGGCCGCGCCCTCTCCCGAAACCCCGCCGCCGCTTTCGCCGGCCTGCGCCAGGCTCACCACCACTTCGCCCTGGGAGCGCGGCACGGCGGGCGTGAAATTCGGCACCTGCAGGGCTTCCGACTGGCTCTTCACCGTGGCGAAGACATAGTCTTCGAGCTCGATGCGCGAGATACGTCCGTCGCCGTCCCGGTCGGCGGCACCCTCGACGGCGCGGGCGAAGCTCCAGCTCAGCGCGCCGCGCGGCTTGCCGTCGATGACGACTTCCGGCGTCTGCTGGCTTTCGAGCGAGGCCGCCAGCACCGTGACCTGGCGGAAGCCGCTTTCCTTGACCGTCGCACCCGAAACCGCCTCGGCAGACGGCGCCGGCAGCTTGATCGTGACTGCCGGAGCCAGCCGCGACTTGCCGGAAAACGACCGGCTCATACCGCCGGAATGGCAACTGTCGGAGACGAAGAGAACCTGCACGCCCTTCGCGTCGGCCTCCGAGAACCAAGCGTTCAGCTCGTTGTCGACGATGATCTCGCGGCTGGTTTCGGCGGCGCGCGAGCGGTCGAAGCCCGGAAGCTGGAGGAATTCGTCGAGCCCGTCCAGCTCGTCGCCCGGCACGAGTTCGGGCATCTGCGCGCCGTGGCCGGCATAATGGAAGATCAGCGTGTCGCCGGCCAGCGACCGGCCGACCATGCCGATCCAGGCGGTGCGGATCGCGTCCTTGGTCGCCTCGCCGTCCGTCAGCGTGATGATGTCGTCCACCCCCATGGTGCGCAAGGCGGTGGCGACATCGCGCGCATCCTCGGCCGCTCCGTCAAGCCTCAGGTCGTGGGGGTAGTCGTCGATGCCGACGACAAGCGCGAAGGTCGCGGCCTTGGCCGGCAGCACCGCCATCATCGCGAGGCCGAGGCAGAGGAGCAGGCGGCGAAGCATCGTCTCACTTCTCCACATCGACATCGACGCGGCGGTGCATCTGGTTCAGCGTTTCCTCGTCATAGGCGGACGCATCGTCAGGGACGAAGGGCTCGTCCTCGCCGCGCCCCGCCGTCGTCACCCGGCCCCGATACCCCTCGGCGACCAGATAGGCGGCGAGCGCCTCCGCCCTGTGTTCGGAGAGACGCTGGTTGTCGGCAGTGGAGCCGATCGGATCGGTATGGCCGGTCAGCGTGATCGCGCTCGGCTGCACCGATTTCAGGCATTCCGACAGGTTCCTCGCCGATTCGAGCCCTTCGGGGGTGAAGTCGGCCGTGCCGAAAACGTAGCGCACCGGCGTCGTCTTCTTGCGGATGGCGATGCCGCGATAGGTGATCCTGCAGCCGCCGCGCATGGCGAGCTGGACCGGCTGCGGCGCGGCGAGACGCATCTCCGTCGCGAGCCTGTCGAGGCGCACGAGATAGTCCGGCGGCGGCGCCATCCAGTCCGGCGTCAGCGTCTCGTTGCCGGCATCTTCGAGCGCCGACTGGTAGAGCCGCGCGGCGGCCGCATAGTCCTTGCGCGCGCGCGCGATATCGGCCAGCGCGTCGAGCACCTGCCAGGGCGCGCCGTAATCCGTACGGAGGCCGGAGAGTTCCGTCTCGAAGGACGCGAGCGGCCGGCCGTCTGCGACGCCGGCGACGATGCGGTTGAAGGCGGCGAGCCCCGCGACGCGGCGCACCAGCGCCTGGTCCTCGGCGCTGCATCCCGCACTCTTCGACGTCGCGGCGCGGGCCGCCACCTCGTCCCCCGCATTGACGGCGGCGGCCGCTTCGTCCAGCGCCGGGCAGGCGGCGAGCGCCGGCCCGGCTGCGGCAAGAAGCGATAGCATCGCTGCGAAGAGCGCCAGTCCGAGCATTCCGGTTGCCCTTGTCGCCACGACCCTACTCCGCCTTGATCTCGAAGGTCACCATCTGCAGGCCGCTCGCGCCCTTGTCCTGCTCGGCCCGGTCGGCGAGCTTGATCGCGAGGCCGCGCGTCACCGGCTGGCGGGAATTGGCGACGAGCGCGCGCGCCGTCTCCTCCGTCAGCTTCTGGTCGCCGAGTCCGCCGGCGCGGCAGAAGGCGATCATCGTCTCGGCCGGTGCGGGCGTATCGAAGGTCAGCGTGCCAGTGTCCGTCTGCGGGATCAGCCGCCGTTCGCCGGGCTGAAGCGTGGTGTTGCCGATCATCACGTCGGGGATGATCTCGACCTTGCCGCCCTCCTCGACATAGAGCACCTGCAACTCGCAGGCCCTGTCGGTGGAAAGCTCGAAAGACAGGAGATCGCCGACCTTCGCCGTCGTCGAGGCGACATGGAGAGCGAGCTTCAGCGTGCCGCTCTCCTCCTTGCGATAGGCGGGCATCGCCTCGGCCACGCTTGCGGGTGTCACTGCCGGCGTCGCCTCACCGCCGGCCGCGGCCGTTTCCGCGCTGCCGGCCTGGGGCTGCTGCGCGGCGAGGAAGGGCGCGCGGTCGAGCGGCTTCACCTGCATGAGGTGCGGCAGCAGCAGCGCATATTGCTCCTCAACTTCCGCGCGCGGGATGGTGGCGCCCGCCTCCAGCGTCGTCACCCAGTCGAGGCCGAGCCGCAGCACGTCGGTGTCAGTGACCCTGCGGATCGCCTGCGAGAATTCCGGCGGCGTCATGTCGAATTCCGCGGCGAGGGCCTCGAAGTCGAGTTCGTCCTCGTACTTGTCCGAGCCGTAGGTGACGAGCTCGGCATTGCCGGGCGCCGGCATGCTCTGGGCGAGACCGTCCGGCGTCGGCTCGGTAATGCCGAGCTTCTGCAGGGCGGCAACGAAACGCTCGCGGTCCTTGTTGTAGAATTCGTCGAGCTTGTCCTGCGGCACGTACATGTCGAGCAGCACGTCCTGCTGGTCCTTGGTGAAGAGCGTCGAGGTCTGGATATGCTCGCGCAGCTGGTCGCGCTTCGATAGGATGCCGTTCGCATGGCAGTCGAAGCAGGAGCGCGCATTGACGATCTCGACACCCTTGCCGATCGGCCGCTTGCGGAAGGAGACGATCGCCGTCGGGCCGACATCGAGCTGCTTGCCCGCCGCCGTCGAGAGATAGTAGCCCTGCAGGCCGTTCGGCAGCGAGAAGATCATTTCGCCGCCGTCATGCTCGAAGGGCACCAGCCCCGCCTCGAGCGGTGCGATCTCCTTCGGGCCGTGGGGGAAACGCTTCAGCACCTGGTGGCCGAGGTCGCCGGCGAAATCGTAGGACTTCCAGTAATAGCCGCCGAAGGGCATGTCGTGCCGCTCCAGCATGCGGTTGTGATCGGAAACGCCCGACGAGCCGTCGGCAAAGCCGGCGCGCACGACCTTGCGGCGGCGGATATTCTCGTCGACATTGACCTGGAAGCGCTTTTCCAGTTCGCTGATCTCGGTCGGCAGCCTCATCAGCTTGTTGTAGAATTTCGGCTTGGCGCCGTTCGCCATGAACCAGTCGACGCGCATGATCGGCAGCTCCGTCGCGGTCTCCCTGCTCAAGGCCTGCAGCGAACCGTCGCCGGCCGGATCGAAGCCGTAGAAATATTCACCGATCAGGAAGTCGTAATCGGCGTTCGTCCATTGCAGGTCGCGCAAATCGACACGCACGAGCAGGCCGTTGGTGCCGTCCACCGCCGCCGGAAGCACCAGTTCCGGCCCGTAGGACAGCGAGTTGAGGAGCTTCTTGAAGCCTCCGGCGAGCACGTCGACCCGCTTCATGAAGGTCTTGTCGTCCTCGCAGCCCATCATGCCGTTATACTGGCTGCGATAGGAGAAATAGCGCATGAAGGCGCGGTCGGCCGGCTTGACGGCGGAAATGTCCTTCAGCGCCGCCTCGACGAAGCTGCGATAGGAGAGAATCGGGCGGGCGCGCTGTGGGCCGGACGATGCGAGCGTCTGCGGCGCCGGCTGGTCCTTCAGCCCGTTGATCCAGTCCTCGAGCGCCTTGACCTCGGCGGCGTCCGGACGCTTGCCGAGCGGCATGCGGCCGCTGGTGACCGAGGTGAAGAGCCGCGATTTCGACGCATCCCCCGGCGTCACGAAGGCGGGGTTCTTCGCGATCGAGGCGAGGTCGCCGGCCGGATAGGAGCCTTCGGAGCTTTCGCCCGGGCCGTGGCAGTTGCGGCAATATTTGCCGATGAAGGCGTCCGCCTGCTGGGCGAGACCGGCATTGTCGCCGGCAAGGGAGGCCTCCGGCGTCGTCTCCTTGCAGACGGCGGTCACGGATTGCGCCACGGGTTCCGGCGCCTTCACCTCGCGATCGGCGAGGAAGGCATAGATCGCGGTACGGTCCCTCTCGGTCAGCGCCGACAGGCCTTTGGCGATGCGCCGCATCACCGGATCGCTGATCGGCGCGCCGGAGAGTTTCTTGCCCTCGTCGATCAGTCCGGTGGTGAACACCTCGGGCGATGCGAGCGCGGCCATCACCGGCGTGCTGATATCGGGGGCGACGGCGCCCGTCAGGCCCTTCTCGCCCTCATAGGCATGGTCGAGATCGAGGCCGTAGGTGGTGGTGCGCGGCGTGTGGCAGTCGCCGCAGCCGCCGACATTTTCGACGAGATAGCGTCCGCGCTCCAGTTGCGTCTCCGCGCGCGGTTGGTAGGCAGGAACCTGGAAATGGCTGCGCTTCCAGAGCGTGATCGTCGTCTGGCGGCTGAAGGGAAAGGCGATCTCATGGTCCTTGCGCGGCGCGTCCGAGGCGGGCAACGTCTCGATATAGGCCTTGATGTCGAGCACGTCCTCCGGCTTCATGCCGCCATAGGACGTATAGGGCATAACCGGGTAGAGATGGTCGCCGTCGCGGTTGAGCCCGATCATCACCGCGTTCAGGAATTGCGCGTTGCTCCAGCCGGCGATGCCGTTCGCATCGGGCGAAATGTTTGGGGCGAAGAAGGTGCCGATCGCCGTCTGCATCTCCATGCCGCCGGAGAGAAGCTCGGTGTTGTCGCCCGAGCCGTGGCAGGCGCCGCAGCCGGCGGCGTTGAACATGTACCTGCCGTTTTCGACATTGGCCGAATAGGTGGCGTAGGCGTCATCGCTGAAGGCGTCCCGGGCCCCCGCCCCGGCGGGACAGACCGAAAGGCCGATCAGGCCCAGAGCCACGAGGCCCGCGCGGCGTCCGAACGTCGTCGCCATCTTCGTCCGCCCTCTTCCCGAATGTGCCATCGCCCCTGTCCCTTCCCGTCAAAGTTCCCGTCACGGGTGAATACACCATCCCAAGGCCGCCGCCTGTTCCCGGGGTTACCGGAACTCGAACGCCTCGAACTCGACGCGCCCCGGCGGCTTGCCGAGCCGGCGCAGCCCGGCGACGATCGCCTTGCGCAGCGCCGGCGGGCCGCAGAACCAGAGATCGGCACCGTTCGGGTCGACCTTCGACAGCCCCGCGAGCGTCTCCGCATCGAGACGGCCGTCCCTGGACGTCGCATGGAGGGCAAAATCGAAATTGGCGAGCTTTTCCGCCTGCGCCTCGAACGTCTCGAGACCGATCGCCTCGGCCGGATCGCGCACGCAATAGACGAGCTGGATCTCCTGCCCCTCGTCGCCCTTCAGCCGTTCGGCCATCGCGAGGAAGGGCGTGACGCCGATGCCGCCGGCAAGCCAGATCTGCTTCCTGCCGCCGCGCCTGTGGTTGAAATGGCCGTAGCCGCCTTCGAGCGTCAGCCGGTCGCCGGCCGCAACCCCGTCGCGCAGCGCCTTGGTGTAGTCGCCGAGCGGCTTGATGGCGAAGCGCACCGTGCCGTCCGGATCGAGGCCGGCGATGGTGAAGGGATGCGGCTCGCGCAAGCCCGGCTTGTTGACGCGGAAGAAGCCGAACTGGCCGGGACGGGCCTTCAGCGCTCCCCGGACGGGACGGGCCGAAACGATCGTCGCGCCGTCGTGACGCTCGACGGAAGAGACCTCGTAGGCGCGGGTCCTGAGCCAGGGCAGGAGCTGGGTATAGGCATAGGCCGCGATGCCGACGAGGGCGAAGATATTGAGATAGGCCGCGATCAGCGCGGTGCCGTCATAGGGCCGCTTGATGAACATCTGGTGGAAGGCGACCAGGACGAACAGGAGGCCGATGAAGCGGTGGGTGAACCGCCAGAGGTGGTAGGGAAACTCGATCCTCGTGCGCGGGACCGCCTTGACGAGGCTCAGCAGCAGAAGAACGACGAAACCGTAGAAGGCGTATTCGCCAAGGAGCCGCGCGATCTCATTCAGACCGCCGGTCAGCGCCAGCCCGCGAAAATCCGGCGTGACGACATAATGGACGAGGATGAGCACGAGGATGGCGATACCGAGCCGCCGGTGCAGGCGGTACATCCGGTCGAGCCCGCCGAACAGACGCTCGACATAGGCAGGCCGGACCGCCAGACACTGCGCGAGCGCCATCGCGACGAAGGCCATGGACGAGGCCATCAGCGAGACGGTCGTTTCCGCGTTGGTGTGGCTGACCGCGGGAACGGCCAGAAGCCCCGCCAGCACCACCAGCGTCCAGACGATGAATGCGCCCACCTTCTCCACGCTCCCCACACGCCCTGCCGGACCGGAGACTGGCCTGCTCTCAAGCCTCCGTCAACCGGCTATTCTGGGGTGAAACGGCGCGCAGCGCGGCTTTATTCAACGGCTTGCGCGCAGGGGACAAAATTTCGATCCCGCCTGTAACTTTTGCGCCCCTCGGGACGTATGTGGAGATGACCGATCCCCGTCCTCCGGTCCGTTCGTCGTCGCGCGCAGAACACGAAAACGTGGTTCGCGCGGGCCGTTGAATTCCGGCAGGACAATATATCTCTTCCTGCTGATACGCCGCCGGTATCCCGTGGCGGTTCGTTCCGGAGCCAAGACCATGTCTCTCATCCGCATTCCGAAAGTCCTCTCCTCCGAGATCACCCCGCGCGACACCTATCTGCGGCGGCGGGAGCTCTTGGCGCTCGCGGCAGCCGGCGGACTGGCGGCGTCCGGCATCGCGCCTGTCGCAGCCGCACCGATCCCGGCAAAGAAGACGGAGTTCGGCGCCGACGAGACGCCGACGCCGAAGGACGACGTCATCGCCTACAACAATTTCTACGAGTTCGGCACGGGCAAGGGCGATCCGGCCGCCAATTCCGGCGCCTTCAAGCCGACCCCGTGGTCGATCACGGTCGACGGCCTCGCGGCCAAGCCGAAAACCTTCGACATTGCCGATCTCATGGCGCGCATGCTGATGGAGGAGCGGATCTACCGCATGCGCTGCGTCGAGGCCTGGTCGATGGTCATTCCCTGGGTCGGCTTTCCGCTCGCCGCCCTCCTCAGGGAGGTCGAGCCGCTTGGCAGCGCCAAATACGTCGCCTTCGAAACGGTGGTCCGCCCCGAGGAAATGCCGGGGCAGAAGGGGTTCTTCCAGGCGCTCGCCTGGCCCTATGTCGAGGGCCTACGCCTCGACGAGGCGATGCACCCGCTGACCATCCTTGCGACCGGGCTTTACGGGGAAACGCTGCCGAACCAGAACGGCGCGCCGATCCGCCTCGTCGTTCCGTGGAAATACGGTTTCAAGGGCATCAAATCGATCGTCCGCATCTCGCTGACGGAGACGCAGCCGCCGACGAGCTGGAACATCGCCAATGCCGGAGAATACGGCTTCTACGCCAATGTCAACCCGACCGTCGATCATCCGCGCTGGAGCCAGGCCACGGAAAACCGCGTCGGCGGCGGCGGCTTCTTCGGCGCCAACCGGCGCGACACGCTGATGTTCAACGGCTATGCCGACGAAGTGGCGAGCCTTTATGCCGGCATGGACCTGAAGGCGAATTACTGATGCCGCCCCTGCCCGCTTTGCCCCGGCGCTATCATGCGGCATCGGTCTGGCTGCTCTATGCCGTGGGGCTGCTGCCGGCCGCCTGGGGCTTCTATCTCGGCGCGACCGGCCAACTGCCCGGCAATCCCGTCAAGGAGTTCGAGCATCTGCTCGGTCTCTGGGGCTTGCGCTTCTTGATCGCGACGTTGGCCATCACCCCCTTGCGCGATCTCGCCGGCATCAACTGGGTGCGTTATCGCCGCGCGCTCGGCCTGCTGGCCTTCTGGTACGTGCTGATGCATCTCGCGGCCTATCTGCTGCTCGACCAGTATCTGAACGTCGGCACGATCCTCGTCGACATCCTGCAGCGCCCCTTCATCACCATCGGCATGGCCGGCTTCCTGATGCTGCTGCCGCTCGCGATCACCTCCAACAACCGCTCGATCCGGCGGCTCGGGCGCAATTGGGTACGACTGCACCGGTTGATCTATGCGATCGCCATCGCCGGCGTCGTCCATTTCGCCCTATCGGTGAAGGTGATCGGCGCCGAACAGCTCGTCTATATCGCGCTGGTCATTCTTCTGCTCGGATATCGCCTGACAAAGCCCTATCTGCCGAAACGCAAGAGGGGGCGATATGGACATCTATCGCAGCCGGAGGCCGCCACTCGGTAGGACGACCGTAAGGCGGGCAGCAGATATTCTAGCTCTGATGCTGACGACAGCCGCCATGACAGTCTCGCCCGTCGGTTCCGCAGGGGCTTGCACCATCAGCCAGACCCCGGACTATACGCGCCTCCGCAAGGCGACCGTCATCTTGAGAGCCGAAATCATGTCCTACACGAGGCGGTCGCCAGAAGGGGGAGCCATCCTCGGGCTTCGCACCCTGGAAACCTTGCATGGCGGCCCTGACCGTTCCCGCTGGACTGCGCTCTGGAATTTGCACAGCGACGGCCCGCCCTCCCGCTGGACTACGTCCCAGCGGGTTATCCTGGGACTGACGGTGCCATCGGAAGAAGACATCGATGTCGCAATGGCGGACGTCGTGCAGCAGCACTGTACGTCATACTTCATTTTAGCCGACACATCCGAGCATCGCGAGATCGTATTGACCGCCATCGGTCCGCTGCCGCTGGAGCGCCAGCGCGAGGCCGCACGGCTTGCCGCGCGGAGCCCGGAGACCATCCGTCAGATACGCCTGCGTGCGGAACGCGCCGCGCGTCGATCTCGCGAGGCAATCCGCAGGGCGTTTGCCATGGATTCCGAAATGAGAGCAAAACTTTTGCACGTCGATCCGGATCAGCACTCTCCGAATGCACGTGATTTCGATCGTCAAGGAGATGCCGAAATACCGCGAGGAAATCGCTGAAGCATGTGGCTTCATTACGAAAAGACAGACGTGAAACAACACTTAAACCGCATGAGCGAGGAAAGACCGCCACACGCTTTGGAGAATGTTCAGCCGGTGCCACGTCGCCTCGGTGTCAACCCATGCAACACGCGCGAAAACAGGCCGCATGTCGGGGGATCGGGATTGTACCGGACGTCTTTCAGGAAAGGACCTGCTCCATCTGCACCGACCGCGCCTCAAGCCCCATGCGGCGGTAGAAGGCCTGCGCTGTTTGATTGGACGCCGCGACGTTCAGGCTGAGGAGCGTCACGCCCTTGTCGCGAAGCCACTCGCGCATGTGGCGGAAGAGCGCGGCGCCGTAGCCCCTGCGCCGTTCGGCCCGGTCGACGCCGAAGGCCACGATGAAGGCCATCCTGCGGTGCTGCATGCCGGGCAGGCGATCGGCGAGGTCGAGGACGCGGACGGCATTGAGGCCGACCACCCGTCCCTCCTCCTCGACGACGAAGGTGCGGCACTGGTCCAGCATCGCGTGCAATTCGCCATCGGGCGTCTGCGGGCCATGGGCTAGGCCTTCCGAACTGTCGGCGATCTGGCGCAGGAGCTGTAGAAGCAACCGGGCATCCGCCGGCGCGGCGTCACGAATCAGCATCGCTTGCAGACCTCCGAACGCACAGAGACAGACGGCAAAGAAAAAGGCCGGCACATCGCACTGCCGGCCTTTCCCGATAGGTGTCGCGGCCAGAAACCTTACGCGGCTTCGGCAGCCTCGGCCTCGGCGGCGACGCGGGCCAGATCCTTCGCGCCCTTGGCGGAGGTGTCGCGGTCGACGAACTCGATGACGGCCATGGCGGCGTTGTCGCCGTGGCGGAAGCCAGCCTTCATGATGCGCAGGTAGCCGCCGTTGCGGCTGGCATAGCGCGTGGCGATCGCGTCAAACAGCTTCGAGACGACGGCGACGTCGCGGATCTGCGAGATCGCCTGACGGCGGGCATGCAGGTCGCCGCGCTTGCCGAGGGTGACGAGCTTCTCGACGATCGGACGGATTTCCTTGGCCTTCGGCAGGGTCGTAACGATCTGCTCGTGCTCGATGAGCGAGGCGGCCATATTGGCGAACATGGCCTTGCGGTGGCTGGCGGTCATGCCCAGCTTGCGGCCGGCTTTGCGGTGACGCATTTACGTTTCTCCTACTTCGCAGGCTCGGCCTGCCGTTTTCCTGGCACATACAGGCAAGGCCTGCTGTTTGACGGGGAAAGGCAGCGAACCCTGCCTTCGTTCTTCTTGGTCGGACCGGCTCAGTACTGGTCTTCGTAGCGCTTGGCGAGGTCTTCGATGTTTTCCGGCGGCCAGGCAGGCACTTCCATGCCGAGATGCAGGCCCATGGAAGCGAGCACTTCCTTGATCTCGTTCAGCGACTTGCGGCCGAAGTTCGGCGTGCGCAGCATTTCGGCTTCGGTCTTCTGGATGAGATCGCCGATATAGACGATGTTGTCGTTCTTCAGGCAGTTCGCCGAACGCACCGACAATTCCAGCTCGTCCACCTTCTTGAGCAGCGCCGGGTTGAAGGCGAGCTCGGTGACCGCTTCCTCCTCGGTTTCCTTCTGCGGCTCGTCGAAGTTGACGAAGACCGAGAGCTGGTCCTGCAGGATGCGGGCGGCGAACGCGACGGCGTCCTCGCCGGTGACGGAACCGTCGGTCTCGATCGTCATCGACAGCTTGTCGTAGTCGAGAACCTGTCCTTCACGGGTGTTTTCCACCTTGTAGGAGACTTTCTTGACCGGCGAATACAGGCTGTCGACCGGGATGAGGCCGATCGGCGCGTCTTCCGAGCGGTTGCGGTCGGCAGGCACATAGCCCTTGCCGTTGTTGACCGTGAACTCCATGCGGATCTCCGCGCCGTCGTCCAGCGTGCAAATCACATGGTTGGGGTTGAGGATCTCGATGTCGCCGACCGTCTGGATGTCGCCGGCGGTAACGGTCCCCGGACCCTGCTTGCGCACGACCATGCGCTTGGCATCGTCGCCATCCATCTTGATGGCGATTTCCTTGATGTTGAGCACGATGTCGGTCACGTCCTCGCGGACGCCCGGGATCGAGGAGAATTCATGCAGCACGCCATCGATCTGCACCGCGGTGACCGCGGCGCCACGCAGCGACGACAGCAGCACGCGCCTCAGCGCATTGCCGAGCGTGAGGCCGAAGCCGCGTTCCAGCGGCTCGGCGACGAGGCTGACCTTCGTGCGGCCGGACGAGGTGAAATCCACCTTGTTCGGCTTGATGAGTTCCTGCCAGTTTTTCTGGATCATCTGTCTTGCCTTCCGTTCGTTGCCACCATCCACTCGTGGCAACCGAGCCTTGACGTGCCGGGCGGCCGGAGATCCCCCTCAAGCCCGGCCGGTCCGTATGCGGGTATCAGACGCGGCGCTTCTTGCGCGGGCGGCAACCATTGTGCGGGATCGGCGTGACGTCGCGGATCGAGGTGATGAGGAAACCGGCGGCCTGCAGGGCGCGCAGTGCCGATTCGCGGCCCGAACCCGGACCGCAGACTTCGACTTCCAGCGACTTCATGCCGTGTTCCTGCGCCTTCTTGGCGGCGTCCTCGGCGGCGATCTGCGCGGCGAAGGGGGTCGACTTGCGCGAGCCCTTAAAGCCCTTCGAACCGGCCGACGACCAGGCGATCGCATTGCCCTGCGCGTCGGTGATGGTGATCATCGTGTTGTTGAACGACGAATTGACGTGGGCGACGCCCGAGGAGATGTTCTTGCGTTCGCGACGGCGGACGCGTGCGGCTTCCTTGGCCATGGGTATCCTTTCGTTGATCTCGACACCGCCGTAATGCCAGCGGCTCCACCGGGAGGAGCGTCTCGCCCGCTCCCTGAATGTGCTCTGCGCGAGGGACGTTCCGTCCTTCGCGCGGTGATATCGTCACTGCCGTAGCGCCAGCAGCTCCACCGGGAGGGCGAGCGGACCGCCCCCTCCGAAACCACAAAAGAGGCCGGCGCGGACGCCAGCCCCTGGCTCGTGCCCGTTGAAGGACACTTACTTCTTCTTGCCGGCGATCGCCTTTGCCGGACCCTTGCGGGTGCGGGCATTGGTGTGCGTGCGCTGGCCGCGAACCGGCAGCGAGCGGCGATGGCGCAGGCCGCGATAGCAGCCGAGGTCCATCAGACGCTTGATGTTCATCGAGGTCTCGCGACGCAGGTCACCTTCGACCTGATAGTCGCGGTCGATGGCTTCGCGGATCTGCAGAACCTCGGAGTCGGTCAGCTGGTGCACGCGGCGCTCAGCCGGGATGCCCACCTTCTCGATGATCTCCTGCGCGAATTTCGGACCGATCCCGTGAATATAGGTCAGCGCTATGACCACGCGCTTTGCCGTCGGGATGTTGACGCCAGCGATACGTGCCACGTCTCTTCTCCTTGCGTTCCTGTTGCCCTCCGGCTGACGACACCCTTCAAGAAGGCCATCCCCCGGCTGAAATGATGCGTTCGGGACATATCAAAAAACGATCGTACCCGGACTTCGTGAAACTGAAGTCCGCGTCGATCGCACCCATGTCGCGAGTTGACGCGGTCTTTACCGAAAAGGGGACGAAAGTCAACCTCTGCGGCGGTTTTTCCTTGACGGAAGTCTTCCACCGGCCCTCCCGCACCGAGGCGCAGACAAGACCGGAGGTCGTCGTCCCCGCCATAGGCGGATTCGGGGACGGATGACAAATACTAAACCGCGTCGAGAATGCGGTTGATCTCGGCGGTGACCGAATCGATCTCGGCCATGCCGTCGACCGAGGTGAGCTTCTTCTTCGCCCAGTAATAGCCGATCAGCGGAGACGTGTCCTTGTAATAGGACTGGAGCCGCGTGCGCACGGTCTCGGGATTGTCGTCGGCGCGCCGCTTGAACTCGGTCGAGCCGCATTTGTCGCAGACGCCATCGACCTTCGGCTTGAGATTGTGGTCGTGATAGCCGGTGCCGCATTTCGCGCAGGTGTAGCGCCCGGAGACGCGATCGACGAGCACCTCGTCCTCGACCTTCAGCTCGATGACGACGGAGAGAGCGATTCCCTTGGCCGCAAGCATCGCCTCCGTCGCGTCGGCCTGCACCAGCGTGCGGGGATAACCGTCGAGAATGAAGCCCTTGGCACAGTCCGGCTGATCGATGCGCTCGGAGACGATCGCATTGACGATCTCGTCGGAGACGAGCCTGCCCGCATCCATCACCGCCTTCGCCCGCTTGCCGACCTCGGTCTGCTGGGCGACCGCGGCGCGCAGCATGTCGCCCGTCGACAGCTGCGGGATGCCGTAAGCCTCCACGATCCGCTGGGCCTGCGTTCCCTTGCCGGCCCCGGGCGGCCCCAGAAGTATCAGTCTCATCGTCCCCTCTTTCCTCCGCGCAGCTTCGACTTCTTGATAAGTCCCTCATACTGCTGCGCGATCAAATGACCCTGGATCTGTGCTACCGTATCAAGGGTGACGCTGACAACAATCAAAAGCGAGGTACCACCAAGGTAGAAGGGAACGCCGGTCTGGGCGATCAGCACTTCGGGCAGGATGCAGACGAAGATCAGGTAGATCGCGCCGATCACGGTGATGCGCGTCAGCACATAGTCGATGTATTCCGCGGTGCGCTCGCCCGGCCGGATGCCGAGGATGAAGCCGCCATGCTTCTTCAGATTGTCGGCCGTGTCCTTCGGGTTGAAGACGATCGCCGTGTAGAAGAAGGCAAAGAAGGCGATCATCGAGCCGTAGAGGACCATATAGAGCGGCTGACCATGGCCGAGAGCGCCGATGATCGTCGTCGCCCATGTCGGCAGGGTCGCCGTGTTGGCGAAGCCCGCCAGCGTCGCCGGAAGCAGCAGCAGCGATGAGGCGAAGATCGCGGGAATCACGCCGGCCGTGTTCAGCTTCAGCGGCAGGTGCGAAGTATCGCCCTGGAACATCTTGTTGCCGACCTGCCGCTTCGGATACTGGATCAAAAGCCGCCGCTGGGCGCGCTCGACGAAGACGATGAGCGCGATGACCAGCACGACCATGACGATGATCGCGAGAATGAGCGGCGTCGACAGCGCGCCGGTGCGGCCGAGCTCGAGCGTGCCAGCGAGCGCGGTCGGAAGGGCGGCGACGATGCCGGCGAAGATGATCAGCGAGATGCCGTTGCCGATGCCGCGCGAGGTGATCTGCTCGCCGAGCCACATCAGGAACATCGTGCCGCCGAGCAGCGAGATCACGGTGGAAATCCGGAAGAACCAGCCGGGATCGACGACGAGCCCGTTGCCGCTCTCCAGCCCGACCGCGATGCCGTAGGCCTGCATCGTGCCGAGCAGCACCGTGCCGTAGCGCGTATACTGGTTGATGATCTTCCGGCCCTGCTCGCCTTCCTTCTTCAAGGCTTCGAGCGAGGGGACGACCGAGGTCATCAGCTGCACGATGATCGAGGCGGAGATATAGGGCATGATACCGAGGGCGAAGATCGCCATGCGCTCGACGGCGCCGCCCGAAAACATGTTGAACAGGCCGAGAATACCGCCGCTCTGGCCGCGGAACGCCTGGGCGAAGGCCTCAGGGTTCAGGCCGGGCAGCGGGATATAGGTGCCGAGCCGATAGACGAGCAGGGCGCCGAGGGTGAACCACAACCGCTTCTTCAGATCCTCCGCCTTGGCGAAGGTCGAAAAATTCAGGTTCGAGGCAAGTTGTTCCGCTGCAGAAGCCATGAAATTCTCCGCGCAACCCTCATCCGGCGAGCGCGGGGAAACCCGGTCGGATCCGGAAAGAGCTATCCGTGTGTCCTGAAAACCGCATCCGCCACCCCTGCCCGCCCCGGGCCGTCGCGTCGCCGCCGTTTCCGCAATCCCGAACGCAGCCGATTCGCCTGCCCCGGACGTGAAGCTCTCATATGGGAGCAAAACCGCCCGAAGTGAAGCACTCCGGGCGGTTCAGATGCATCAATTATTCCGCTTCCGCGACGGCGGGGAGCTTGATCGACCCACCGGCCTTCTCGATCTTCTCGACCGCGGCGCGCGACGCGCCGGCGGCCTCGATCGTCACCTTCGCCGTCAGCTCGCCGTCGGCGAGGATGCGAACGCCGTCCCGCACCTGGCGGATGACGCCGGCGGCCTTCAGCGCCGCCGCATCGATCGTCTGGCCAGCATCGAGCTTCTTCGCGTCGATGGCCGTCTGGATGCGGCCGACCGACACGATGACGAAGTCGGAGGAGAAGATGTTGTTGAAGCCGCGCTTCGGCAGGCGGCGGTAGATCGGCATCTGACCGCCTTCGAAGCCGTTGATCGCGACGCCGGAACGGGCCTTCTGGCCCTTGACGCCGCGGCCGCCGGTCTTGCCGGAGCCGGAGCCGATGCCGCGGCCAAGACGCTTGCGGTTCTTGGTGGCGCCTTCGTTGTCCTTGATATCATTCAGTTTCATCGTTTTACCCCTTACTTCTCGTCAACGACGCGAACGAGGTGCTGGACGGCCCGGATCATGCCGCGAACGGACGGCGTGTCTTCCAGGGTACGAACCCGATGCATCTTGTTGAGACCGAGACCGATCAGCGTCGCGCGCTGGACGGCCGGACGGCGGATCGGCGAACCGATCTGCTCGATCGTGATCGTCTTGTTTGCCATCGACGTCACTCCTTATTCTTCAGCGGTGTCGCCGGCGGACGCGCGGCGAGCCTGGAGCGTGGCGTATTTCAGGCCGCGCTGTGCCGCGATGTCCTTCGGGTGAACCTGGTTCTTCAGCGCGTCGAAGGTCGCGCGAACCATGTTGTACGGGTTCGACGAGCCGGTCGACTTGGCGACGACGTCATGGACGCCGAGCGTCTCGAAGACGGCGCGCATCGGGCCGCCGGCGATGATGCCGGTACCGGGCTTGGCGGCGCGCAGCAGGACCTTGCCGGCGCCGTGGCGGCCGTGCACATCGTGATGCAGCGTGCGGCCCGAACGCAGCGGGACGAAGATCAGGTCGCGCTTCGCCGATTCGGTCGCCTTGCGGATCGCTTCCGGCACTTCGCGTGCCTTGCCGTGGCCGAAGCCGACGCGGCCCTTCTGGTCGCCGACGACGACGAGCGCGGCGAAACCGAAGCGACGGCCACCCTTGACGACCTTCGCGACACGGTTGATCGCGACCAGCTTGTCGACGAACTCGCTGTCGCGTTCCTCACGGCTCTGGCGATCCTCGCGCGAGCCTCTTCTTTCCTGTGCCATTGTCCTTTTCCTTTTTCTTTTCCGGGTGCAATCGGCAGATTGACAAAGGTCGCCCGCATCCTTGGAGGCATGGCGACCGCCCTCTCCAGACCCTGAAAAGCGCCCGGCTGAACCGGGCGCCCTCTGGTCAGAAGTTCAGACCGCCTTCGCGCGCCGCATCCGCGAGCGCCTTTACACGGCCGTGATAGATGAAGGAACCGCGGTCAAAGACCACGTCCTTGACGCCGGCTTCCGTCGCCCGCTCGGCGATCAGCTTGCCGACGGCGGCAGCCGCCGCCGTATCGGCGCCCGTCTTCAGAGACGAACGCAGAGACGCTTCGAGGGTCGAAGCGGCGGCAAGCGTCTTGCCGGCCACGTCGTCGATGACCTGTACGTAGATGTTCTTCGACGAGCGATGAACCGACAGGCGCGGACGACCGTTGGCGACCGCCTTGATCTGGCGCCGAACGCGGTTCGCGCGACGCGACTGAGTCTCTTTCCTGCTAGCCATATCGCGAGATCCTTACTTCTTCTTGCCTTCTTTGCGGACGATCCGCTCGCCGGCATACTTGACGCCCTTGCCCTTGTAGGGCTCGGGGCCGCGATATTCGCGGATTTCCGCAGCGACCTGGCCGACCTGCTGCTTGTTGATGCCGCTGACGGTGATTTCCGTCGGCTTCGGGACCGCGATCGAGATGCCTTCCGGCGTCTGGTAGATCACGTCGTGGCTGAAGCCGAGCTGGAGCTGCAGGTTCTTGCCCTGCAGGGCCGCGCGATAGCCGACGCCGCTGATCTCGAGCTTCTTCTCGTAGCCGTCCTTGACGCCCTTGAAGATGTTCTCGATCATCGTGCGGGACATGCCCCACTTCGACCGGGCATCCTTGCCGTCATTGGCCGGCGTCACCGAGACGCTGTTGTTTTCGAGCTTCAGCTGGATTTCGTCGTTTGCAACGAAAACCAGTTCGCCCTTCGGGCCCTTCGCGGTCACGGTCTGGCCATTGACGGTCGCCGTCACGCCTGCCGGAACCGGAACGGGCTTCTTACCGATACGAGACATTTTTTCAAACCTGTCTGTTCGCTATGGAGATCGCCTGCGTCAAGTCTTAGAAGACTTCGCAGAGAACCTCGCCACCAACGTTCTGTTCGCGTGCCTGATGATCGGCCATCACGCCCTTCGGGGTCGAAAGGATGGTGATGCCGAGGCCGTTCGCGACCTGCGGGATGGACTTGACCGAGACATAGACCCGGCGGCCCGGCTTGGAGACGCGGCCGATCTTGCGGATCACCGAGGCCCCTTCGTAGTATTTGAGCTCGATCGAGAGCTCGGTCTTGCCGCCATCGAAGGTCACTTCGGAATAGCCACGGATGTAGCCTTCCGACTGGAGCACGTCGAGAACGCGGGCGCGCAGCTTGGAGGCCGGCGTCGTGACGCTGGTCTTGCGACGGGCAGCGCCATTGCGGATGCGGGTGAGCATATCGCCCAACGGATCAGTCATGGACATGGTCGCCTCTCCTTACCAGCTCGACTTGACGACACCCGGCACGCGGCCGAAGTTGCCGAGTTCGCGCAGCGCAATACGCGACATCTTGAGTTTGCGATAATAGGCGCGCGGGCGGCCGGTGACTTCGCAGCGATTGCGGATGCGGGTCTTCGAGCCGTTGCGCGGCAGCGCGGCGAGCTTCAGGGAGGCCTTGAAGCGCTCCTCGATCGGCAGGGACTGGTTCATGATGATCGCCTTCAGCGCGGCCCGCTTGGAGGCCTGGCCAGCGACGAGAATGCGGCGGCGCTTGTTCTTTTCAACTGCGCTTGTCTTCGCCATAAGCGTTATCCTTCTATACGCTTGTCGTTACGGTTACTGGCGGAAGGGGAAGTTGAACTCTTTCAGGAGAGCCCGTGCTTCCTCATCCTTCGTTGCCGTCGTGCAAACGATGATGTCCATGCCCCACATCTGATCAACCTTGTCGTAGTTGATCTCCGGGAACACGATGTGCTCCTTGATGCCCATGGCGAAATTGCCACGGCCGTCAAAGCTCTTCGGATTGAGACCGCGGAAGTCGCGAACGCGCGGCAGCGCGATGTTGATCAGCCGGTCGACGAATTCGTACATGCGCACGCCGCGCAGCGTCACCTTGGCGCCGATCGGCATGTTCTCGCGCACCTTGAAGCCGGCGATCGAGTTGCGGGCGCGAGTGATGACCGGCTTCTGGCCGGCGATCTGCGCGAGGTCGGCGGCGGCGACCGTCGGCTTCTTCGAATCGGCCGTGGCCTCGCCGACACCCATGTTGATCACGATCTTCTCGAGGCGCGGGATCTGCATCTCGTTGGAAAACGAGAACTGCTCCTGCAGCGCCTTGCGGATGCGGGTGTTGTAGTCCGCCTTGAGCCTGGGCTCGTACTTTGCCTCAGCCATCGATCACATCTCCCGAACGCTTGGCCACGCGGACCTTCTTGCCATCCTCAAGCACCTTGAAACCGACGCGGGTCGGCTTGCCGTCCTTGCCGGCAATGGCGATGTTGGACAGGTGGATCGACGCTTCCTTGCTGATGATCCCGGCTTCCTGGCTCTGCGTCTGGCGCTGGTGGCGCTTGACGATGTTGACGCCGCGAACGACCGCGCGTCCTTCCTTCGGCAGAACCTGGAGAACTTCCCCGGTACGGCCCTTGTCCTTACCGGTCAGCACGACGACGCTGTCGCCCTTGCGAATCTTTTGCATGTTCCATCGCCTCCTTAGAGCACTTCCGGCGCCAGCGAGATGATCTTCATGTGGTTCTTGGCACGAAGCTCGCGCGGAACCGGCCCGAAGATACGGGTGCCGATCGGCTCTTTCTTGTTGTCGATCAGAACGGCTGCATTGTTGTCGAAGCGGATGACGCTTCCATCCGCGCGACGGATGTCCTTGGCGGTGCGCACGACCACCGCCTTCATCACGTCGCCCTTCTTGACGCGCCCGCGCGGGATCGCTTCCTTGATCGAGACGACGATGATGTCGCCAACGGAAGCATACTTGCGCTTCGAGCCGCCCAGCACCTTGATGCACATGACACGACGCGCGCCGGAATTGTCCGCGACGTCGAGGTTTGTCTGCATCTGAATCATGTCAGGTCGCCTTCTTGTTGTTACCGGACCGGTTGGATCCCTCCCTCGGAGGCACCCCCTGTTCCGGCTTATGAAAACTCGCGCTGCATCCGCATGAGACCCCTGCAAGCGAGGCATCACGCGTCAACAGTAATCACGCCCCAGCGAAGAGGCGACAGTCAATCGAGATCCGACAGTCGGTTCTCGTCGCGTCCGGCAAAGGGCCGGATAAAAGATCGGCGCGGGATGGATCATTGCCAGGGTGGTTTCCTGAAACCAGGACCTTCCGTGCGCTCAAAGCAAAAGACGCCCGAAGCATCGAGCGTCCCTCACGCAGCTTCATACAGATTTTCGCGCGCGGCGCAAGGGCCGGCGCGCGATTATCCGGCCATCAGGCCTGGACGGAAACGACCGTCCAGCGCTTGTCTTTCGAGATCGGCGCGCATTCCTCGATGGAAACGACGTCGCCGACCTTGTACTGGTTGGTCTCGTCATGCGCCTTGTACTTCTTGGAGCGGCGCACGGTCTTCTGGAGAATCGGGTGGGCGAAGCGACGCTCGACCCGGACGACGACGGTCTTGTCGTTCTTGTCGCTGACGACAGTGCCCTGCAGAATGCGTTTCGGCATAGTGTTCTTCCTTAAGCCTTGGCTTCTGCCGCCTTCTGGCGGGCGATGGTCTTGATGCGGGCGATGTCCTTGCGGACCTCGTTGATCCGCGCGGTCTTCTCGAGCTGGCCCGTCGCCTTCTGGAAGCGCAGGTTGAACTGCTCCTTCTTCAGCTTGGCAAGCTCTTCGTTCAGCTGGTCTGCGCTCAGGGCGCGAACATCTGCGGCTTTCATGGGCTTTACTCCTTACTCTGCGATGCGCTGCACGAAGCGCGTCTTGACAGAGAGTTTCGCAGCACCAAGGCGAAGAGCCTCGCGGGCGAGTTCCTCGCTGACGCCGTCGATCTCGAACATCATGCGGCCGGGCTTGACCTTGCAGGCCCAGTATTCGACGCCGCCCTTGCCCTTACCCATGCGGACTTCGGTCGGCTTCGCGGTCACCGGAACGTCCGGGAACACACGGATCCACACGCGGCCGGCACGCTTCATCGCACGCGTGATCGCGCGGCGGGCCGCCTCGATCTCGCGGGCGTTGACGCGGTTCGGTTCCTGCGACTTCAGTCCGAACTCGCCGAAGGCGAGATCGGTGCCGCCCTTGGCCACACCCTTGATGCGGCCCTTGAACTGCTTGCGGTACTTAGTACGCTTTGGCTGCAACATTTTTTTACTTCTCCGATATTGGCTGCCACACGCGACTGTTAAGCGTTGTCACGACGCCGGTTGTTGGACGCAGCGCCCTGGCTGTCGCTCTCCGCAGCCCGACGCTCGGACGCGGTCGGATCATGCTCGAGGATCTCGCCCTTGAAGATCCATACCTTGATGCCGCAGATGCCGAAGGCGGTCTCGGCTTCGGCCGTGCCGTAGTCGATGTCGGCACGCAGCGTGTGCAGCGGCACGCGGCCTTCGCGGTACCATTCCGTCCGTGCGATCTCGGCACCGCCGAGGCGGCCGGCGCAGGTGATCTTGATGCCTTCGGCACCAAGACGCATGGCCGACTGCACCGAACGCTTCATGGCGCGGCGGAAGGCGACGCGGCGTTCGAGCTGCTGGGCGATCGACTGGGCGACGAGCGTTGCGTCGACCTCGGGCTTGCGCACCTCGACGATGTTGAGGTGCGTCTCCGAGCTCGTCATCTCGGACAGCTTCTTGCGAAGCTTCTCGATGTCGGCGCCCTTCTTGCCGATGATCAGGCCCGGGCGGGCCGAATGGATCGTGACGCGGCACTTCTTGTGCGGACGCTCGATCACGACCTTGGCGATGCCGGCCTGCTTCAGCTCCTCGAGGATGAAGGCCCGGATCTTCAGGTCTTCATGGAGCAGCTTGCCATACTCGGCATTGTCGGCGAACCAGCGGCTGTCCCAGGTGCGGTTGATGCCGAGGCGGAAGCCGATCGGATTGATTTTCTGACCCATTATGCGGCCTCCCCTTTTTCCGCGACTTCACGGACGACGATCGTGAGGTGCGAGAACGGCTTCTCGATGCGCGAGGCGCGGCCGCGGCCGCGTGCGTGGAAACGCTTCATCACCATCGACTTGCCGACAAAGGCCTCGGCGACGATCAGATTGTCGACGTCGAGATCATGGTTGTTTTCCGCATTCGCGATCGCCGACTCGAGCGTCTTCTTGACAGTGTCGGAAATGCGCTTGCGCGAGAACTCCAGCTCGGCCAGAGCCTTGCCGACCTTCTTGCCGCGGATCATCGCTGCGACGAGGTTGAGCTTCTGCGGGCTGACGCGGAGCGTGCGAGCGACAGCCTGTGCCTCGTTGTCCTTCAACTGGCGTTCGGCTTTTGCCTTGCCCATCGTTACTTCCTCTTCGCCTTCTTGTCCGCACCGTGACCGTAATAGGTCCGGGTCGGAGAGAATTCACCGAACTTGTGGCCGACCATGTCCTCGTTGACGCTGACCGGGATGTGCTTGGTGCCGTTGTAGACACCGAAGGTCAGGCCGACGAACTGCGGCAGGATCGTGGAGCGGCGGCTCCAGGTCTTGATCACTTCGTTGCGGCCGCCATCGCGAACCTTCTCAGCCTTCTTGAGAAGATAGCCGTCGATGAACGGGCCTTTCCATACTGAACGAGCCATGTGAGACTATCCTCTTACTTCTTCTTCTGGTGGCGCGAGCGCATGATGAACTTGTCGGTCGACTTGTTCGAGCGCGTCCGCTTGCCCTTGGTCGGCTTGCCCCAGGGGGTGACCGGATGGCGGCCGCCCGAGGTGCGGCCTTCACCACCGCCGTGCGGATGGTCGACCGGGTTCATGACGACGCCGCGGACATGCGGGCGCTTGCCGCGCCAGACCGTGCGGCCGGCCTTGCCGTCGTTGATGTTGCCGTGGTCCGGGTTGGAGACGGCGCCGATCGAGGCGAGGCAGGTGGCATGCACGAGGCGCTGCTCACCGGAGTTGAGCCGAAGGATCGCCATGCCCTGGTCACGGCCGACGAGCTGCACATAGGTCCCGGCGGAACGGGCGATCTGCCCGCCCTTGCCCGGCTTCATTTCCACGTTGTGGATGATGGAGCCGACCGGGATGTACTGCAGCGGCATCGCGTTGCCGGGCTTGATGTCGACGGCCTTGTCGGAGGCGATCACCTTGTCGCCCGCGACCAGGCGCTGCGGCGCCAGGATATAGGCCTGCTCGCCATCGGCATAGGTGACGAGCGCGATGAACGCCGTCCGGTTCGGGTCGTATTCCAGCCGCTCGACCGTGCCCTCGACGTCGAACTTCCGACGCTTGAAGTCGATCAGACGATAGCTGCGCTTGTGGCCACCGCCGCGGAAGCGGACGGTGATGCGGCCGAGATTGTTGCGGCCGCCCTTCGACGTCAGGCCTTCGGTCAAGGCCTTGACGGGCTTGCCCTTGTAGAGACCGGAGCGGTCCACGATGACGAGCTGCCGCTGGCTCGGAGTCGTCGGATTGAAACTTTTCAATGCCATGTTCTTGTTCCCTTTGGGCTCGCCGTCACAGACCGGTCGAGACGTCGATGGTCTGGCCTTCGGCCAGCGTCACGATCGCCTTCTTGACGTCCTTCTGCTTGCCCTTGAAGCCGCGGAAGCGCTTCGTCTTGCCCTTGCGCAGCAGCGTGTTGACGGCCTTGACCTTCACGCCGAAGAGCGCTTCGACGGCGGCCTTGATCTCGGGCTTGGACGAGCCCTTGGCGACGTTGAAGACGATCTGGTTCTGTTCGGAAACCAGCGTCGACTTTTCGGTGATCGAGGGGGACACGATCACGTCGTAGTGGCGAAGATCCGTCATTTGAACCGCTCCTCCAGAGCTTCCACGGCAGCCTTGGAAAGAACCAGCTTTCCGCGGCGCAGGATGTCGTACACGTTGATGCCCTGGACCGGCAGGACGTCCACGTTCGGGATGTTCTGCGCGGCGAGCTTGAAGTTGCTGTCGAGCTCGGCGCCGCCGATGATCAGCGCGTTGGTGAGCCCGAGCGTCTCGAAGTGGCCGGCAAGCGCCTTGGTCTTCGCCTCGGCCGCCGTCAGCTGATCGATGATGATCAGTTCCTCGGCCTTCAGCTTGGCCGACAGCGCGTGGCGCAGGCCGAGCGCGCGGACCTTCTTCGGCAGGTCGTGCTCATGGCTGCGCACGACCGGGCCGTGCGCCTTGCCACCGCCACGGAACTGCGGCGCGCGGGCGGAATGGTGACGGGCGCGGCCCGTGCCCTTCTGCTTGTACATCTTGGCGCCGGTGCGCGAGACTTCCGCACGGGTCTTGGACTTGTGCGTGCCCTGCTGCCGGCGGGCGAGCTGCCAGCGCACGACGCGGGCGAGGATGTCCTCGCGGGGCTCGAGCCCGAAAATCGCGTCGGAAAGGGAAACCTTCCCTGCGTCTGCCCCATCCAGGGTCTTGACGATGAGATCCATTATTCGGCTCCCTCATTTGCTGCTGCACGAATGCCGGCCGGGCGCGGCGCGCTTTCCGGCGTGCCGGACTTGACGGCATCGCGAACGACGATCCACGAGCCCTTGGAGCCGGGGACGGCACCCTTGACGAGGATCAGGCCGCGGCCTTCGTCGGTGGACACGACTTCGAGATTCTGGGTGGTGATGCGGGTCTGGCCCATATGGCCGGCCATGCGCTTGCCCTTCCAGACCTTGCCCGGATCCTGGTTGTTACCGGTAGAGCCGTGCGAGCGGTGCGAGACGGACACGCCGTGGGTGGCGCGCAGGCCGCCGAAGTTGTGGCGCTTCATCGCGCCGGCGAACCCCTTGCCCGACGAGGTGCCGGTGACGTCGACGAGCTGGCCGGCGACGAAGTGGCTGGCGGTCAGTTCCGCGCCGACATCGATCAGGTTGTCGGTCGAGACGCGGAACTCGACGAGCTTCGCCTTCGGCTCGACATTGGCGGCTGCGAACTGGCCGCGCTGCGCCTTGTTCGTGTTCTTCACCTTCGATTGGCCGGCGCCGAGCTGGACGGCGGTGTAGCCGTTCTTCTCTTCGGTACGCTGGCCGACGACCTGGCAGTTTTCCAGACGCAAAACTGTTACAGGGATATGCTCTCCTGCGTCATTATAGACGCGGGTCATTCCCACTTTCTGTGCAATCACACCTGAACGCATCGGTTCATTCCTCTCGAGAGTCCCTGCCGGGGCTCTTCAACCCCGTCGTGCCTCTTGTTTAAGGTTTCTTCGCCTGCCTCACGGCAGTCGAGGTCGCCCGTTCCTGGAAGCCGTTGGGCGCGAACCCACGTACCTTCCTTGTTGTTGACGGCTTTCGCCGGACCCAACGCGGGCGCCTTGCGGCGCCCTCGCCTCAGAGCTTGATTTCGACGTCGACACCGGCGGCGAGATCGAGCTTCATCAGCGCGTCCACCGTCTGGGGGGTCGGATCGACAATGTCAAGAAGGCGCTTGTGGGTGCGCATCTCGAACTGCTCGCGGCTCTTCTTGTCGACATGCGGCGACCGGTTGACCGTGAACTTCTCGATGCGGGTCGGCAGCGGCACGGGGCCGCGAACGCTCGCGCCGGTCCGCTTGGCCGTCGACACGATTTCCCGCGTGGAGGCATCGAGGATCCGGTGATCAAACGCCTTCAGGCGGATGCGGATATTCTGGCCGTTCATACGACTTGTCCTTGCTCGTTCCCTGTGTCGCCATCGGCCGGCGCACGGGTCTGCTTGTCTTCACAGCGAAAGCCGCGACCGCCCTTCCCGAGAAGGACGGTCGCGACCTCCGGAAACATCACTCGACGATGGAGGCGACGATGCCGGCGCCGACGGTGCGGCCGCCTTCGCGGATGGCGAAGCGCAGCTTCTCTTCCATCGCGATCGGAACGATCAGCTCGACGTCGACCGTCACGTTGTCGCCCGGCATCACCATTTCCGTGCCTTCCGGCAGCGTCACGATCCCGGTCACGTCCGTCGTGCGGAAGTAGAACTGCGGACGGTAGTTCGTGAAGAACGGCGTGTGACGGCCACCCTCTTCCTTCGTCAGGATGTAGGCTTCCGCCTTGAACTTCTTGTGCGGCTTCACCGAACCCGGCTTGCACAGGATCTGACCGCGCTCGACGCCGTCACGCGCGACGCCGCGCACCAGCGCGCCGATGTTGTCGCCCGCCTGGCCCTGGTCGAGCAGCTTGCGGAACATCTCGACGCCCGTCACCGTCGTCTTCGACGTCGGGCGGATGCCGACGATCTCGACTTCCTCGCCGACCTTGACGATGCCGCGCTCGACGCGGCCCGTCACCACCGTGCCGCGGCCCGAGATCGAGAACACGTCTTCGATCGGCATCAGGAACGGCAGATTGATCGGACGCTCCGGCGTCGGGATGTAGGCGTCGACGGCGGCCATCAGCTCGCGGATCGCGTCCTCGCCGATCTTCTTGTTCGAGTCTTCAAGCGCGGCCAGCGCCGAGCCCTTGACGATCGGGATGTCGTCGCCGGGGAAGTCGTAGGACGACAGCAGCTCGCGCACTTCGAGCTCGACCAGCTCCAGCAGTTCCTCGTCGTCGACCTGGTCGACCTTGTTCAGGAACACCACGATCGCCGGAACGCCGACCTGGCGGGCGAGCAGGATGTGCTCGCGCGTCTGCGGCATCGGGCCGTCGGCGGCCGAGCACACCAGGATCGCGCCGTCCATCTGCGCAGCACCCGTGATCATGTTCTTCACGTAGTCGGCGTGGCCGGGGCAGTCGACATGCGCATAGTGGCGGGCCGGCGTCTCGTATTCGACATGCGCCGTCGAGATCGTGATGCCGCGCGCCTTTTCCTCCGGAGCGGCGTCAATCTGGTCATACGCCTTGAACTCGCCGAAATACTTCGTGATCGCTGCCGTCAGCGACGTCTTCCCGTGGTCGACGTGACCGATCGTACCGATGTTCACGTGCGGCTTGTTCCGCTCGAATTTGCTCTTTGCCATTTCCGGCTCTCCGTTCTTCTTCGCCCTTGCGGCGCTTATTCTCTGATAGGGTCAGCGTGAAATCGTAGTCCGGTCAACGCTGACCGGAATACTTCGCCTGGATTTCCTGGGCGACGTTGTTCGGAACCGGTGCGTAGTGATCGAAGACCATCGAATACTGCGCACGGCCCTGCGACATCGACCGCAGGTTGTCGACATACTTGAACATGTTGGCGAGCGGCACGTTGGCGTTGATCACCACCGCGACGCCGCGCGCTTCCTGACCCTGGATCTGGCCACGACGCGAGTTCAGATCGCCGATGACGTCGCCGACATAGTCTTCCGGCGTCACGACCTCGACCCGCATCATCGGCTCGAGCAGCTGGGCACCGGCCTTCTTCGCCGCTTCACGGAAGCAGGCGCGGGAGGCGATCTCGAACGCCAGGACCGAGGAGTCGACGTCGTGGAAGGCGCCGTCGATCAGCGTCGCCTTGACGCCGAGCATCGGGAAGCCGGCCAGCGGACCGGAGGACAGCACGCTTTCGATGCCCTTCTGCACGCCGGGGATGTATTCCTTCGGAACCGAACCACCGACGATCTTCGACTCGAACTTGAAGTCTTCGCCTTCCTCGTTCGGCTCGAACACCAGCTTGACGCGGGCGAACTGGCCGGTACCGCCGGTCTGCTTCTTGTGCGTGTAGTCTTCCTCGGTGCGGCGCGTGATCGTCTCGCGATAGGCGACCTGCGGCGCGCCGACATTCGCCTCGACCTTGAACTCGCGGCGCATGCGGTCGACGATGATGTCGAGATGCAGTTCGCCCATGCCGGCGATGATGGTCTGGCCGGACTCCTGGTCGGTCTTGACGCGGAAGGACGGATCCTCGGCAGCGAGACGGTTGAGCGCGAGGCCCATCTTCTCCTGGTCGCCCTTGGACTTCGGCTCGATCGCGATCTGGATGACCGGCTCGGGGAACTCCATGCGCTCGAGGATGACCGGCTTCAGCGGATCGCAGAGCGTGTCGCCCGTCGTCGTTTCCTTGAGGCCGGCGAGAGCGACGATGTCGCCCGCGAAGGCTTCCTCGATGTCCTCACGCGAATTCGAGTGCATCTGCAGCATGCGGCCGACGCGTTCGCGCTTTTCCTTCACCGTATTCATCACCGACGAGCCCTTTTCGAGCTTGCCGGAATAGATGCGGCAGAAGGTCAGCGAACCGACGAAGGGGTCGTTCATGATCTTGAACGCCAGCATCGACAGCGGCTCGTTGTCGTCGGGATGACGCTCGATCTCGGCCTCGGTCTTCACGTCGATGCCCTTGATCGCCGGAATGTCGATCGGCGACGGCAGGTATTCGACGACGGCGTCGAGCAGCGGCTGGACACCCTTGTTCTTGAAGGCGGAGCCGCAGAACATCGGGAAGAACTTGACGTCGATCGTACCGCGGCGGATCAGCGCGCGGATCTTGTCGTTGTCGGGATAGTTGCCTTCGAGATAGGCTTCCATCGCCTCTTCGTCGATCTCGACCACAGCCTCGATCAGCTTCTCGCGCCATTCCTCGGCGCGATCCTTCAGATCGTCCGGGATCTCGACGACGTCCCAGGCGGCGCCGAGCGACTCGTCGCGCCAGACGAGCGCGTTCATCTCGATCAGGTCGACGACGCCCTTGAATTCGCTTTCCGCGCCGATCGGCAGCTGGCAGACGACCGCCGTCGCGCCGAGGCGCGTCTTGATCATCTCGACCGAGCGGTAGAAGTCCGCACCGGTCTTGTCCATCTTGTTGCAGAAGATCATCCGCGGGACGTTGTACTTGTCGGCCTGGCGCCAGACGGTTTCCGTCTGCGGCTCGACGCCGGCATTGGCGTCGAGGAGGGCGACGGCGCCGTCGAGAACGCGCAGCGAACGCTCGACCTCGATGGTGAAGTCGACGTGGCCGGGGGTGTCGATGATGTTGAAGCGGCGCATCTTGCCGTCACGACCCTTCCAGAAGGTCGTGGTGGCGGCGGAGGTGATGGTGATGCCGCGCTCCTGCTCCTGCTCCATCCAGTCCATCGTGGCCGCGCCGTCATGGACTTCGCCGATCTTGTGCGACTTGCCGGTGTAGTACAGGATACGCTCGGTCGTGGTCGTCTTGCCGGCGTCGATATGCGCCATGATACCGAAGTTGCGATAGTCTTCGATCTTATACTCGCGAGCCATGATGACTGCCTTTCGAGACGTGTGTTCGGATTACCAGCGATAGTGCGAGAACGCACGGTTCGCATCGGCCATCTTGTGGGTGTCTTCGCGCTTCTTGACGGCACTGCCGCGGTTGTTCGCCGCATCCATGAGCTCGCCGCACAGACGATCGACCATGGTGGTTTCGTTGCGCTTGCGCGCGGCCGCGATCAGCCAGCGGATCGCAAGGGCTTGGCGACGCTCGGGACGCACGTCGACCGGAACCTGATAGGTCGCGCCGCCAACGCGACGGGAACGGACTTCGACATGCGGAGCGATATTGTCGAGCGCAGAATGGAAGATCGCGACCGGCTCCTGCTTGACGCGGGCCTGGACGGCATCGAAGGCGCCATAGACGATGCTTTCGGCCACGGACTTCTTGCCGTGCAGCATAATGGCGTTCATGAACTTCGTGACGACCAGATCACCGAACTTCGGGTCCGGGTTGATCTCGCGCTTTTCTGCTCTGTGACGACGGGACATATGTTCTGTCTCTCAACCTGTTGGCGGCGCCTTATCACGCGGAGAACCTCGCGCGGCGCCCGATCAAAACGAATTCTAAGGATTACTTCGGACGCTTGGCGCCGTACTTCGAGCGGCGCTGCTTGCGGTTCTTGACGCCCTGGGTGTCGAGAACGCCGCGGATGATGTGGTAGCGAACACCGGGAAGGTCCTTGACGCGGCCGCCGCGGATCATCACGACAGAGTGTTCCTGCAGGTTGTGGCCTTCGCCCGGAATATAGCCGATGACCTCGAAGCCGTTGGTCAGGCGGATCTTGGCGACCTTACGCAGCGCCGAGTTCGGCTTCTTCGGGGTCGTCGTGTAGACGCGGGTGCAAACGCCGCGCTTCTGGGGGTTTTCCTGCAGGGCAGGAACCTTGTTGCGCTTGACCTGTGCCTGGCGGGGCTTGCGGATCAGCTGGTTTACGGTAGGCATGGACCCATCCCTTGAATTCTTGTCACGATACCCTTTCGGGCGATTTTCGCCGTCGCCGGCAACCACGAACACGTCTCAAAATGCGCGAAAGCCGGGGCTATCGCCTATCCCGCGAATAGCCCGGCCATGGCAGAGGACGCACCGGAGACGGCGCGTCTTGCGTGCAGCATTGTCGTATCAGCGTGCGTTGCGAACCCTGTTTGAGGCGAACTCCAGAACGCGTCGTTCCGAAACAGCCAGCCTCACATAGGCTCTGATGGCGCGGGGTTTACTGGTTTCGGTCCGAGACGTCAAGGGCTCGGTCCCGACATTATCGGTTCTGGGCGGCGGATATGCCTGTATCGCAAGGCTTTTGCGCGCCTGCCGAACCCTTTTACTGTCATCGGAGCGCCCGTTGCCTGGAGAAGCGACGCAATCGCGCTAAGGCCGGGACAAGGGAATCAGCGGAGGCGATTCTCGAGGCCTCGCATGCGATTTGCCGCGCGGGACGCGGATGAATCCGATAAGACGGAGTCAGCATGAACGAAAGGATTCCGCATGCAGGTTTCGCCCGACAACGACAATGATGCCGACGAGCCGATGGTCTTCATCATCATCGGCAAGGCCTATGAGGAAAAGGGCGACGACGGCGTCGACATTCACGTGCTGCTGAGGGCACCCGACGACGACACGGCGGTGCGCGAGGCGCTGAACGCCCTCTCGGAGGAAGGGTTTCTCGAAGCCGACCTCGACCAGATCGGCACCATCGAGGAAATCCCGGACGAGGAGCCGCATGCTTCCGCCTACAAGGGAGCGCTCGAAGGGGAAGTGGCGATCATCCGCTTCGGCTGAGATCGGATCGGGGCCGTTCCCACACGACGACGGCCCCTTTTGCCCTCGTCACAGCAGGATGAAATCGGTTTCCGTCAGGGCGATCTTGCCGCGCAGGAGGAACTGGAGGTCGGCGCGTCCGTCGCCGCCGATATCCGCGCTGACAATAGTGTTGCCGTCGGTGTTGAAGGCATAGGCAAGCTGGCTTGTGCCGCCCGAGATGCCGGCCCTGCCGACGAAGTTCATCGCGCCGAGACCCGACAGATCCAGCTTGTCGCCTTCGGCCGCCGAGAAATCATCGATGAAATCGCGCTTCGTCGTCCCTGCGGCGGAATCACGCGTGCTCATGAAGATGAAGATGTCGGCACCGCCGCCACCGGCAAACCAGTTCTCGCCGGCGCCCGCGACCAGCGTGTCGTCGCCGTCGCCGCCGGTCGCATAGCCGTCGAACCGCCCAAGGATGATGATGTCGCCGGCCTGGGTGCCTTCGACGTTCTCGATGCCGCGCGCAAGCTCCCTGTTGCCGAAACCATCGTCCTGGATCTGGCCCGAGGCGAGCCTGAGGTCGACGCGCGCGCCATGATCGACACCGCCCGACGTTTCCAGCCGGACCGTGTCCGAGCCGGCGCCGCCGATATAGGTGTCCCTGCCCTTGCCGCCCTGGAACAGATTGTCGCCGCTGTTTCCGGTGAACTTGTCGTTGAAAGCGGTGCCGCGCACTTCCTCGATATTCTTGACGCTGTCGATCTGGCCGAA
The DNA here is from genome assembly GCF_041928815.1 of Ensifer soli. Taxonomy (NCBI): domain Bacteria; kingdom Pseudomonadati; phylum Pseudomonadota; class Alphaproteobacteria; order Hyphomicrobiales; family Rhizobiaceae; genus Ensifer; species Ensifer soli. The sequence goes on from NZ_JBHFEI010000008.1 coordinate 171,188, forward strand.
GCCGTCCTTTACCGTGCCCTTCAAGAGGTTGACGACGACGCCTTTCAGGCCGCCGAAATTCTCGTCGCGGTCGTAGCGGAGACGATCCCAGCCGCCGCCGCCGTCAATGACGTCCTTGCCGCCAAGACCCATGAACTGTTCGTCGCCGCCCGACCCGGTGATGATGTCCCGGAGATAGGAGCCGCGAACACCTTCGATGTTCTTCAGCGTGTCCTTGCCGCCCCAGCTGTTGGTCGCCGTGCCCTTGTCGAGGTCGACCACGACGCCCTTCGTCGCGTTCTTCTTGTCGAAGTAGGTATCCTGATAGGTGAGCACGTCGAAATCCGCGCCGCCGTCATAGCGGTTGTTGCCGGCCGACCCCTTGATGAAGTCTTCGCCGCCCTTGCCGAGGATCGTGTCGTTTCCGGCGTTCGAGCCGATGATGATCTCGTCATACCCGGCGGACCCGACGATCGTGTCGTTTCCGGCCGTCAGGAAGGTCATCAGGTCGAAAATGCTCTCGTTCTCGTCATAGGCCCGGAAGCCTTCCGTCGCCTTGTAATTGCCGCCGGTGATGGTGATCAGCTTTGCGCCGTCCACCGTCACGAAGGACACGCCCGTAACCGTTCCGGCCGTCGGACCGTCATCGTTGAAGCGCATGCCCTTGCCGGTGAAGACGATGCTCGAGCCGTTGTCGTCGCGAAAGACGACCTTGGTCGCCGACGTCGTCAGGACCTCGAGACTCTCGGTGTCGTAATAATCCTCGAGCCAGTTTTCACCGAGCGTCGCGCTGATTGCGATCCTTGCCATGGCACCGTCCCCCCGTTTGCCGACGCTGCGTCGATCACGAACCTCTCATATGCAGTAGATAGCAATTGCGCCGATTTGCAACCCGGTCGCACCGCGCAGTTTTGGGTGAATTATTGAGCCTTAAAATGCGAAGACCGCCCGGATGACTCCGGGCGGTCCAGAATTGAGGGCATCGATGCCGCAGGGCAGGTCTTACTCGGCGGCGTCGCTGCCGGCGAGATCGACGAGCATCGGGGTCGCCGATTCCGCACCCGTCGACTTGCGCCGCTCGTCGAGAATCATCTCGTCGCGGGCCGTCGCGATGCGGCGGATCTGCGTCATAGTTCCGCCGGTACCGGCCGGGATCAGCCGGCCGACGATGACGTTTTCCTTCAGACCCTGCAGCGCGTCGGTCTTGCCGGCGATCGCCGCTTCCGTCAGCACCTTGGTCGTCTCCTGGAAGGAGGCGGCGGAGATGAAGGACGGCGTCTGCAGCGATGCCTTGGTGATGCCGAGCAGAACCGGATCGCCGAAAGCCGGCTTCTTGCCCTGTTCGATCAGCTGATCGTTGACATCGTCGAGTTCGATGCGGTCGACGCTGTCGCCAACGATATAGGTCGAGTCACCGGCATCGGTGATTTCAACCTTCTGCAGCATCTGGCGAACGATCACCTCGATATGCTTGTCGTTGATGATAACGCCCTGCAGACGGTAGACTTCCTGGATTTCGTTCACGAGATACGACGCCAGAGCCTCGACGCCCTTGATCGCCAGGATGTCATGCGGTGCCGGGTTGCCGTCGAGAATGTAGTCGCCCTTCTCGATGTAGTCGCCTTCCTGAAGATGGAAGGGCTTGCCCTTCGGGATCAGGTATTCGACCGGTTCGACGCCGTCTTCCGCCGGCTCGATGATGACGCGACGCTTGTTCTTGTAGTCGCGGCCGAAGCGGATCGTGCCGTCGATCTCGGCGATGATCGCGTGGTCCTTCGGACGACGGGCCTCGAACAGTTCGGCGACGCGCGGCAGACCACCGGTGATGTCCTTGGTCTTGGCGCTTTCGAGCGGCGAGCGGGCGAGAACATCGCCCTGGCTCACCTTCTGGCCGGGCTCGACCGACAGGATCGCATCGACGGACAGCATGAACCGGGCTTCGCCACCACGCGACAGCTTGGCGACGGCGCCGTTGCGGTCCTTGATGACGATCGCCGGCTTCAGGTCGGTGCCGCGCGGTGTCGAGCGCCAGTCGATGACCTGGCGCTTGGTGATGCCGGTCGCCTCGTCGGTCGCTTCCAGAACGGAGATACCGTCGATGATATCCTCGAACTGGACCGTGCCTTCGACTTCCGTCATCATCGGGCGGGTATAGGGGTCCCATTCCGCCAGACGCTGGCCGCGCTTCACCTTGTCGCCATCGTCGACGAAGATCTTGGAACCATAGGCGACGCGCTGGGTCGACCGCTCGATGCCGCGCTCGTCGAGGATCTGGATCGCCATGTTGCGGCCCATCGCGACGAGAACGCCCTCCGAGTTGCGCAGCATGTTGCGGTTCTTGATCTGCACCGTGCCTTCATACGACGCTTCCAGGAACGACTGGTCGACCACGGTCGCCGTGCCGCCGAGGTGGAAGGTGCGCATGGTCAGCTGCGTGCCGGGCTCGCCGATCGACTGCGCGGCGATGACGCCGACCGCCTCGCCGATGTTGACCGGGGTACCGCGCGCGAGGTCGCGGCCATAGCAGACGCCGCAGACGCCGGTCTGGATCTCGCAGGTCAGCGCCGAGCGGATGCGGATCGACTGGATACCCGCCTTCTCGATCGCGACGACATCCGGCTCGAGGATCATCTTGCCGGCATCGACGATGCGCTCGCCGGTGACCGGATGATCGATGTCGTCGAGCGCGGTGCGGCCGAGCACGCGGGCGCCGAGCGAGGCGACGACCTGGCCGGCATCGACGATGGCGGTCATGGTGAGGCCGGCTTCCGTGCCGCAATCGACATGGGTGACGATGCAGTCCTGCGCCACGTCGACGAGACGGCGGGTCAGGTAACCCGAGTTCGCCGTCTTCAGCGCCGTGTCGGCGAGACCCTTGCGGGCGCCGTGCGTCGAGTTGAAGTACTCGTTGACGGTCAGGCCTTCCTTGAAGTTCGAGATGATCGGCGTCTCGATGATCTCGCCGGACGGCTTGGCCATCAGGCCGCGCATGCCGCCGAGCTGGCGCATCTGGTTCGGCGAACCGCGGGCACCCGAATGCGACATCATGTAGATGGCGTTCATCGGCTTCTGGCGACCGTTGTCGTCGAACTCGACGGCCTTGATGCGGGCCATCATGTCTTCGGCGACCTTGTCGGTCGCCTTGCCCCAGGCGTCGACCACCTTGTTGTACTTCTCGCCCTGGGTGATCAGGCCGTCATTGTACTGCTGCTCGTATTCCTTCACCAGCGCCTCGGTGTCGCCGACGATCTTGGCCTTCGAGGCCGGGATGACCATGTCGTCCTTGCCGAAGGAAATACCGGCGCGGCAGGCATGGGCGAAGCCGAGCTGCATGATGCGGTCGCAGAAGATGACCGTGTCCTTCTGGCCGCAATGACGGTAGACCGTGTCGATCATCTTGGAGATGTTCTTCTTGGTCATTTCCTGGTTGCAGACGTCGAACGGCACGTTGACGTTCTTCGGCAGAAGCTCGCCGATGATCATGCGGCCGGGGGTCGTCTCGTGGATCTTCGACACCGGCTTGCCCTCGGCATCGACGGTCTTGAAGCGGCCACGGATCTTCGCATGCAGGGTGACGGTCTTCGTCTCCAGCGCATGGTGCAGTTCGCCCATGTCCGAAAACGCCATGCCTTCGCCCGGCTCGTTCTGGTTGAGGATCGAGAGGTAGTAGAGGCCGAGAACCATGTCCTGCGACGGAACGATGATCGGTGCGCCGTTCGCCGGATGCAGGATGTTGTTCGTCGACATCATCAGCACGCGGGCTTCGAGCTGGGCCTCGAGCGAGAGCGGCACGTGAACGGCCATCTGGTCGCCGTCGAAGTCGGCATTGAAGGCCGTGCATACGAGCGGATGCAGCTGGATCGCCTTGCCCTCGACCAGCGTCGGTTCGAAGGCCTGGATGCCCAGGCGGTGCAGGGTTGGCGCACGATTGAGGAGAACGGGATGCTCGCGGATGACCTCGTCGAGGATATCCCAGACTTCCGGCTTTTCCTTCTCGACCAGCTTCTTCGCCTGCTTGACGGTCGAGGAATATCCCTTGGCGTCGAGGCGGGCATAGATGAACGGCTTGAACAGTTCGAGCGCCATCTTCTTCGGCAGGCCGCACTGGTGCAGCTTCAGTTCCGGGCCGGTCACGATGACCGAACGGCCGGAATAGTCGACGCGCTTGCCGAGCAGGTTCTGACGGAACCGGCCCTGCTTGCCCTTCAGCATGTCGGACAGCGACTTCAGCGGGCGCTTGTTGGCACCGGTGATGACGCGGCCGCGACGGCCGTTGTCGAAGAGGGCATCGACCGACTCCTGAAGCATGCGCTTCTCGTTGCGGATGATGATGCCCGGCGCGCGAAGCTCGATCAGCCGCTTCAGGCGGTTGTTGCGGTTGATGACGCGGCGATAGAGATCGTTGAGGTCGGACGTCGCGAAGCGACCGCCGTCGAGCGGCACGAGCGGACGCAGGTCCGGCGGGATCACCGGGACGACCTTCATGATCATCCATTCCGGCCGGTTGCCGGATTCCATGAAGTTCTCGACGATCTTCAGGCGCTTCATCAGCTTTTTCTGCTTCAGTTCCGACGTGGTGTCCGCCATGTCGGAGCGCAGGTCGCCCGCGATCTTCTCGAGGTTCATCGAGGCGAGCATCTCATAGATCGCCTCGGCGCCGATCATCGCCGTGAACTGGTCCTCGCCGAACTCGTCGACGGCGAGCATGTACTCCTCCTCGGTGAGGAGCTGGTTCTCCTTCAGCGAGGTGAGGCCGGGCTCGGTGACGATGTAGTGCTCGAAATAGAGCACGCGCTCGACATCCTTCAGCGTCATGTCGAGCAGCGTCGAGATGCGCGACGGCAGCGACTTCAGGAACCAGATGTGGGCGACGGGGGCTGCGAGCTCGATATGGCCCATGCGCTCGCGGCGAACGCGCGACAGCGTCACCTCGACGCCGCACTTTTCGCAGATGATGCCCTTGTACTTCATGCGCTTGTACTTGCCGCACAGGCACTCGTAGTCCTTGATCGGCCCGAAGATGCGCGCGCAGAACAGGCCGTCGCGCTCCGGCTTGAACGTGCGGTAGTTGATGGTTTCCGGCTTCTTGATCTCGCCATAAGACCAGGAAAGAATCTTCTCCGGCGACGCGATCGAGATCCGGATGGAATCGAAGGTCTGCGCAGGAACCTGCGGATTGAAAAGATTCATGACCTCTTGGTTCATGCCTGTCTCCTTTGCGGGCCGTGGCCCTCGGCTTGGGGCAGGTCGATCCGGCTTTTAACCCGGGCGCCGGATCGCTCCCCTTCAAACAGATAAAACCGCATGCGGATGCGGTGCAAAGCCGGTCCCTGCCCTTCCGGGCGGCCGGCGAAGGGCGCGTCGCCGAAAGCGACGCGCCGCTTGTGGCCTTACTCCGCCGCGTCCGGCAACTGGACCTGGCCTTCTTCGGGCTTGGTGTTCTCCAGTTCCACCGACAGGCCGAGCGAGCGCATTTCCTTGACGAGAACGTTGAAGCTCTCCGGAATGCCCGCCTCGAACGTGTCGTCGCCGCGCACGATCGCCTCGTAGACCTTGGTGCGGCCGGCGACGTCGTCCGACTTCACCGTCAGCATTTCCTGCAGCGTATAGGCGGCACCATAGGCTTCGAGCGCCCAGACCTCCATCTCGCCGAAGCGCTGGCCGCCGAACTGCGCCTTGCCGCCGAGCGGCTGCTGGGTGACGAGCGAGTACGGACCGATCGAACGGGCGTGGATCTTGTCGTCGACCAGGTGGTTCAGCTTCAGCATGTAGATGTAGCCGACGGTCACCTGTCGGTCGAACTGCTCGCCGGTCCGACCGTCATAGAGGGTCGACTGGCCGCTGATCTTCAGCCCCGCCTTTTCCAGCATTTCGTTGACGTCGGCCTCGACGGCGCCGTCGAAGACCGGCGTCGCGATCGACACGCCGCGACGCGTCTGCTCGGCAAGCCGGACGATCGACGGATCGTCATAGTCCTTGATCGGCTCGCCCTTCGGGCCGGTGCCGATGACGCTGTCGATGGTCTGGCGCAGCGGCTCGATGTTGCCGCCCTGACGGTAGGCGTCGAGCATCGCGCCGATCTTCCTGCCCATGCCGGCGCAGGCCCAGCCGAGATGGGTCTCGAGGATCTGGCCGACATTCATGCGCGAGGGCACGCCGAGCGGGTTGAGCACCACATCGACATGCGTGCCGTCCTCCAGGAACGGCATGTCCTCGACCGGCACGATGCGCGAGACGACACCCTTGTTGCCGTGGCGGCCGGCCATCTTGTCGCCCGGCTGGATCTTGCGCTTCACCGCGACGAAGACCTTGACCATCTTCATCACGCCCGGAGGCATCTCGTCGCCGCGCTGGACCTTCTCGACCTTGTCCATGAAGCGCTGCTCGAGGCGCGACTTGGATTCGTCGTACTGGCCGCGCAGCGCCTCGATCTCGCCCTGCGCCTTCTCGTCCTCGACGGCGAACATCCACCACTGCGAGCGGGGATATTCCGAGACGACGGCGTTCGACAGTTCGGTGCCCTTCTTGAAGCCCTTCGGCCCCGCGACGGCGACGTGGCCGCGCAGCATGTCGATCAGGCGGGCATAGACGTTGCGGTCGAGGATCGCCTGCTCGTCGTCGCGGTCCTTGGCGAGACGCTCGATCTCCTCGCGCTCGATCGCCATCGCGCGCTCGTCCTTCTCCACGCCATGACGGTTGAAGACGCGCACTTCGACGATCGTGCCGAAGGTGCCCGGAGGCATGCGCATCGACGTGTCGCGCACGTCCGAGGCCTTCTCGCCGAAGATGGCGCGCAGAAGCTTTTCTTCCGGCGTCATCGGGCTTTCGCCCTTCGGCGTGATCTTGCCGACGAGGATGTCGCCCGGCTGCACTTCCGCGCCGATATAGACGATGCCCGCTTCGTCGAGGTTCTTCAGCGCTTCTTCCGAGACGTTCGGAATGTCGCGCGTGATTTCCTCCGGACCGAGCTTCGTATCGCGGGCCATCACCTCGAATTCCTCGATGTGGATCGAGGTGAAGACGTCCTCGGCGACGATCCGCTCGGAGAGCAGGATCGAGTCCTCGTAGTTGTAGCCGTTCCACGGCATGAAGGCGACCAGCGCGTTGCGGCCGAGCGCCAGATCGCCGAGGTCGGTCGAGGGACCGTCCGCGATGATGTCGCCCTTGTTCAGAACGTCGCCGACGGTGACCAGCGGGCGCTGGTTGACGCAGGTGTTCTGGTTCGAGCGCTGGAACTTCTGCAGCCGGTAGATGTCGACGCCGGACTTGCCGGGATCGAGATCTTCCGTCGCGCGGATGACGATACGCGTCGCATCGACCTGGTCGACCACGCCACCGCGGCGGGCGGCGATCGCGGCACCCGAATCGCGGGCGACGACCGGCTCCATGCCGGTGCCGACGAAGGGCGCCTCGGCGCGCAGCAGCGGCACGGCCTGACGCTGCATGTTCGAGCCCATCAGCGCGCGGTTGGCGTCGTCGTTCTCGAGGAACGGGATCAGCGCGGCCGCGACCGAGACGAGCTGCTTCGGCGACACGTCCATCAGGTTGATCTGATCGCGCGGGGCGAGCATGACGTCGCCGGCATGGCGGCAGACGACGAACTCCTCCACGAACGAACCGTCGCCGTTCAGCTCCGAATTCGCCTGGGCGACGTGATACTTCGCCTCTTCCATCGCCGAGAGGTAGACGACGTCCGTCGTCACCTTGCCGTCGACGATCTTGCGATACGGGCTTTCGATGAAGCCGTATTTGTTGACGCGGGCGAAGGTGGCGAGCGAGTTGATCAGGCCGATGTTCGGGCCTTCCGGCGTTTCAATCGGGCAGATACGACCATAGTGCGTGGGATGAACGTCGCGAACTTCGAAGCCGGCGCGCTCGCGGGTCAGACCGCCCGGGCCAAGGGCCGAAAGACGGCGCTTGTGGGTGATTTCCGACAGCGGGTTCACCTGGTCCATGAACTGCGACAGCTGCGACGAGCCGAAGAATTCGCGAACGGCAGCAGCAGCCGGCTTGGCGTTGATCAGGTCCTGCGGCATGACCGTGTCGATCTCGATCGACGACATGCGCTCCTTGATCGCGCGCTCCATGCGCAGGAGGCCCAGGCGATACTGGTTCTCCATCAGCTCGCCGACCGAGCGGACGCGGCGGTTGCCGAGATTGTCGATGTCGTCGATCTCGCCCTTGCCGTCGCGCAACTCGACCAGCATCTTGACGACCGCCAGGATGTCCTCCTTGCGCAGCACGCGCACGGTGTCGGCGACGTCGAGGTCGAGGCGCATGTTCATCTTCACGCGGCCGACCGCCGAGAGATCATAGCGCTCGGCATCGAAGAACAGCGTGTTGAACATGGCTTCCGCGGAATCCATGGTCGGCGGCTCGCCCGGCCGCATGACGCGGTAGATGTCGAACAGCGCGTCCTGGCGGTTCTCGTTCTTATCGACCGAGAGCGTGTTGCGGATATAGGCGCCGACATTGATGTGGTCGATGTCGAGCACGGGAATCTCGTCGAAGCCCGCCGCAAGGATGACAGGCAGGGTCTTCTCGTCGATCTCGTCGCCGGCTTCGAGGAAGATCTCGCCGGTCTGCAGGTTGACGAGGTCCTCGGCGAGGAAGTTGCCGTAAAGCTCGTCATCCGTCGACTTCAGCGCCTTCAACCCCTTGTCGGAAAGCTGACGCAGCAGGCGCGGGGTGAGCTTTTTGCCGGACTCGACGACGACCTCGCCGGTATCGGCGTCGACCATGTCGGCGAGCGTCTTCTGGCCGCGCAGGCGGTCCGGCTGGAACGGCACGCGCCATCCCTTGCCGTCGCGCTGGTAGAACGACTTGGTGTAGAAGGTCTCGAGGATCTCCTCGCCGTCCATGCCGAGCGCCATCAGCAGCGACGTCACCGGGATCTTGCGGCGGCGGTCGATGCGCGCATGGACGATGTCCTTGGCGTCGAACTCGATGTCGAGCCAGGACCCGCGATAGGGGATGACGCGGGCGGCGAAGAGTAGCTTGCCCGACGAATGGCTCTTGCCCTTGTCGTGATCGAAGAAGACGCCCGGCGAACGGTGCATCTGCGAGACGATGACGCGCTCGGTGCCGTTGACGATGAAGGTCGCATTGTCGGTCATGAGCGGCATGTCGCCCATGTAGACATTCTGTTCCTTGATGTCCTTGATCGACTTCGCGCCCGTATCCTCGTCGATATCGAACACGATGAGGCGCAGCGTCACCTTGAGCGGCGCCGCATAGGTGAGGTCGCGCTGGCGGCATTCGTCGACGTCGAACTTCGGCGGCTCGAACTCGTAGGACACGAATTCGAGCATGGAGGCGCCGGAGAAATCCGTGATCGGGAAGACCGACTTGAAGACGGACTGCAGTCCCTCGTCGGGACGGCCGCCGGCCGGCTCCTCCACCATCAGAAACTGGTCGTAGGACGCCTTCTGGACCTCGATGAGGTTCGGCATTTCCGCGACTTCAGGGATCTTTCCGAAAAACTTGCGTACGCGCCTGCGACCGTTGAACGAAAGCGTCTGAGCCATCGTCGCTCCTTGTCAAATGTGCACCCGGGCCTGCAGATGACGGCGGCCGCTGGCCAGTCGGCGCCGTCGCATCATGGTCTCAAATCCCGTTCCTCTGGCGAAGGCGGCCGGCCGGATTGCCTGGCGACCTGCGCGGGAACCATCCTCTTGAGAACCCATTACCCAAAGGCCTGATCAGAGGCCTTTGGGTAATAGTTTCCGAAAAAGACCAAAGAGAGGCGGCCGTCTTCCAGGCCGCCTCCCCTGTCATAAAGTCAGAACGACTTACTTGACGTCGACCTTGGCGCCGGCATCTTCCAGCTTCTTCTTGAGGTCGGCGGCTTCGCCCTTCGAGACGGCTTCCTTGACCGGCTTCGGAGCGCCTTCGACCAAGTCCTTGGCTTCCTTGAGGCCGAGACCGGTGATGGCGCGGACTTCCTTGATCACGTTGATCTTGTTGGCGCCGGCCTCGACGAGGATGACGTCGAACTCGGTCTTCTCTTCTTCGACCGGGGCAGCGGCAGCAGCGCCGCCGGCAGCGGCGACGGCGACCGGAGCCGCAGCCGAAACGCCCCACTTCTCTTCGAGAAGCTTCGAAAGCTCGGCGGCTTCCAGAACGGTGAGGGCGGAGAGGTCTTCTACGATCTTGGCGAGATCAGCCATTGTCTTAATCCTTGATTGCTTTTCGGTTCGAACCGGTTGGATGAATTACAGCGAAAAACCGCCTCACGCGGCTTCTTCGTCCTTCTTGGCATAGGCCGCGAACACGCGGGCAAGCTGGCTTGCCGGTGCTGCGACAACCCCTGCGATGCGGGTGGCCGGCGTGTTGATCATGCCGAGCAGCTTCGCGCGCAGTTCATCGAGCGAAGGCAGGGTCGCGAGCGACTTCACACCTTCCGCATCGAGGTTGGTTGCCCCCATGGCGCCGCCGAGAATCACGAGCTTGTCGTTGGTCTTGGCGAATTCCATGGCGATCTTCGGAGCGGTCACCGGATCATCGCTGTAGGCGATGAGCGTCTGACCCTTGAAAAGGGAATCGATCCCTTCCGACTCCGTGCCCTGAAGAGCAATTTTGGCCAGGCGGTTCTTCGCGACTTTGACGGTACCGCCCGCGGCGCGCATCTTCGACCGGAGGTCGTTCATCTGCGCGACGGTGATACCGGCATAGCGGGCCACGACAACCGAACCGGACGCCTTGAAGACTCCGTTCAGCTCCGTGACGAATTCGCGTTTTTCCGCTCTTTCCACTGCCTATCTCCAGTTGACAGGTCTGGCGAGCCAGCCCTGCCGGGTTTGCCTTTGCCGCACGGGATCATATGAGAGATCCCGAGCGACGCTCGAGGATCCTGTCCCCTGCCCGTCATCCCTCTGAACGGAAAGACACCGGTACAAGGCAAGCCGAGGTTCGAACCGGACACCGACGCCAATGGCGCGACGAATTCCGGGACTTACCCGTCTCATGCAGGCAAAGTGATTAAGGACGACCACCTGCAGTCTCGGACAGGAATTCCGGCCCTTGCGGACCGGTCTTCCCGGCCCTTGCGGGCCGGAAAAGCACCGTCCCGCGGAAGTCTTCCGCGGGAAAAACATCATGCGACGCTCAGCGTCGCGGGATCGATCTTCAGGCCCGGCCCCATGGTCGAGGAGATCGCCACGCGCTTGACGTAGTTGCCCTTGGCACCCGTCGGCTTCGCCTTGACGACCGCATCGGCGAAGGCGCGGATGTTCTCTTCCAGCGCTTCCGCGCCGAAGGACACCTTGCCGACGCCGGCATGGACGATGCCGGCCTTCTCGACGCGGAACTCGACGGCGCCGCCCTTCGACGCCTTGACGGCGCCCGTGACGTCCATCGTCACCGTGCCGACCTTCGGGTTCGGCATCAGGCCGCGCGGGCCGAGGACCTTGCCGAGACGGCCGACCAGCGGCATCAGGTCCGGCGTGGCGATGCAGCGGTCGAATTCGATCTTGCCGCTCTGGACGATCTCGACGAGATCCTCGGCACCGACGATATCGGCGCCGGCAGCCTTTGCCTCATCGGCCTTGGCGCCGCGGGCGAAGACGGCGACGCGAACGGTGCGGCCGGTGCCGTTCGGCAGATTGACGACGCCGCGGACCATCTGGTCGGCATGGCGCGGGTCAACGCCGAGATTGAAGGCGACCTCGACGGTCTCGTCGAACTTGGCGCTGGCGCGCTCCTTGACGACGGCGATCGCGTCGGTCAGGCCGTAGATCTTCGCCGGATCGAGGCCGTCGCGGGACTTCTGTACACGCTTTGCAATCTTTGCCATGGTCTTAGGCCACCACTTCCAGACCCATCGCGCGGGCGGAGCCCTCGATCATGGTCATTGCACCTTCGAGATCGGCGGCATTGAGGTCCTTCATCTTGGCCTCGGCGATCGACTTGATCTGCGCCTTGGTGAGCTTGCCGGCGGTCGCGCCCTTGCCGGGCGTCTTCGAACCGGACGAGATCTTCGCTTCCTTCTTCAGGAAGTAGCTGACCGGCGGCTGCTTCATAACATAGGTGAAGGACTTGTCCTGGAAATAGGTGATGACGACCGGGATCGGCATGCCCTTTTCGAGTTCCTGCGTCGCCGCATTGAACGACTTGCAGAATTCCATAATATTGATGCCACGCTGACCGAGCGCAGGACCGATCGGCGGGGACGGATTGGCCGACCCTGCCTTCACCTGCAGCTTGAGGTGACCCATAACTTTCTTAGCCATAGTCTCTCTCTGCCTTTACGACGGCTCCAGCCTCATGGCCGAAGCGCTCAGGCCGGTTGCCCGGCCGATGGGCCGGCCCTCGACGGGAAGACCGGCGGCTGCGTTTGCGTGGTGCGGGCAAGACGACCGCCGGCTTGCGGCCACCGCCCTTCCACGCTTCGATGCGGGAGTGTTCCCGCCATGCCGCCCCTTGCGGGGCAGCAAAGCCATTCGGCGGCGGACGCCGCCCTGATCGCGTCAGACCTTCTCGACCTGCGCGTATTCGAGCTCGACCGGGGTCGCGCGCCCGAAGATGGAGACCTCGACCTTGAGGCGCGAACGCTCCTCGTCGACATCCTGCACGGTGCCGTTGAACGAGGCGAAGGGACCGTCCGAAACGCGGACCTGCTCGCCGATCTCAAACGAGATCGAGGGCTTCGGCCGCTCGACGCCGTCCTGCACCTGGCCGAGGATGCGCTCGGCCTCGTAGTCCGGAATCGGAACCGGCTTGTTGTCCGTGCCGAGGAAGCCCGTGACCTTCGGCGTGTTCTTGATGAGGTGGTAGGCCTCGTTCGTCAGGTCGGCGCGCACCAGCACGTAGCCCGGAAAGAACTTCCGCTCGGAATCGACCTTGCGGCCGCGGCGCACCTCGACGACCTTCTCGGTCGGCACGAGGATCTTCTCGAACAGATGCTCGAGGCCCTTCTGCCTCGCCTTCTCTTCGATCGATTCCGCCACCTTCTTCTCGAAATTCGAATAGGCGTGAACAATGTACCAGCGCGCAGCCATGTCTACCCCCGCCCGATCAGAGACCGACGTTCAGGATGAGGCCGATGACCCATCCCAGAAGCTGGTCCGCCGCGAAAAAGAAGGCGGCCGCAACGATCACCATGACGAAGACCATCAGCGTCGAGATCATCGTCTCGCGCCGGGACGGCCAGGTGACTTTCGACGCCTCGGCGCGAACCTGCTGCAGAAACGTGAATGGATTGGTTTTCGATGCCATTGAATGCTCACGCCATAACGGCGCGTAAAGCTGACAGGTCAGCTCCACGCACCGCGTGTCTGTTTTGCCCTACATAAAGGCCGATTCTCTTTTTAACAAGAGGCAACCGGGCCTTTCGCGAATTCAGACGGTCGATCCGTCTTTCCATTCCGGTCCGTCGCTGCAAGGTGACTGCGCCGTGCGGCCGGAAATGGCAGGGGCAGAGGGGCTCGAACCCCCGACCTGCGGTTTTGGAGACCGCCGCTCTACCAACTGAGCTATACCCCTTCACGCCTGCCACCGTCGAAGCCGCAAGGCCCGTCTCCGGCAAGGCATGGCGTCTTTACGGCGAAGGGGGCCGCTTGGCAAGGGCGAAGGCCAGATTTTTTCACGACGAGACAGGAGCCGCGCCGCGTCCCCCCGCCTACCAGTCAAGGCGGAGCCGTGCCTGCAGCGCCCCCGTCGTTGCCGCCTCCTGCCGCCGGAATGCGGCACCGAGACTGAGGCCGTCGAAAAGGCGCTGCTCCACGCCGAGTTCGGCGCCGATTCCGCCCTTCCGGGTTATCGCCGTTCCGGATGCCGTCAGCGACGTTCCGGTTCCGACGGCGCGGATCTGCGCCTTCTGCGTCATCCGCGCGCGGCCGATCCGGCCATGGGCCACGTCGAGGTCGAGGGCAACCGAAGGCGCGAGGACGATGTCGAAGGAGGGGCTGATCGCCCACCGCCGCGAGACACCCGCATTGGCGGAACCACGGCCGGTCATCGGGTTGTAGCCCGCTGCGGCGCTGCGCTCGCGGCCGCCCTTCGTCTTGTCGGCGACCTCCGCCCAGAGCCGCGTGCTGTCCCGGATCTCGCGGATGCGGCCTGAGGTCGAGGCGCGCAGCGACAGGTCGACCCCGGCGCTGATGTCGGCCGCCGTCGGCGTCCGCATGCCCATGCGCAGCCGGTAGCCCTGGCTCGCGATTTTCGACGGCGACCAGATCAGCAGCGGCTCGTCCGCCCTCGCCCGGCCCGCCGGCATCGCGAGGACGGTCGCGGTGATGAGAAGCGCGGTGCCTGCCGCGCGCACGGGCCTTTTCATCGGATGGGTCTGCCTCGTCGTTTCGGGAGTCTTGACGCACCCTGCCGGGGTGCGCCGCATTCCGTCCACCCTGGCAAGCGGATCCCGCGGATCGACGCATCAAGGCCCGGACCGCTTCGGCGGGGCCATACTTCAAGGGCGACACGGAAAGGCTTACGCGGAAACGCGTCTTCGCTCCATTGGCAGATCTGGGGAGGTTATGCCCTATCCCTAAAACAGCAGGGCGACACGCCCTCTTCGCAACGGAAAAGGCCCCGCGGTCGCCCGCGAGGCCTTTCTTTTATCCGATCAGGTGATCGCTTACTCGACGATGGAGGCGACGATGCCGGCGCCGACGGTGCGGCCGCCTTCGCGGATGGCGAAGCGCAGCTTCTCTTCCATCGCGATCGGAACGATCAGCTCGACGTCGACCGTCACGTTGTCGCCCGGCATCACCATTTCCGTGCCTTCCGGCAGCGTCACGATCCCGGTCACGTCCGTCGTGCGGAAGTAGAACTGCGGACGGTAGTTCGTGAAGAACGGCGTGTGACGGCCACCCTCTTCCTTCGTCAGGATGTAGGCTTCCGCCTTGAACTTCTTGTGCGGCTTCACCGAACCCGGCTTGCACAGGATCTGACCGCGCTCGACGCCGTCACGCGCGACGCCGCGCACCAGCGCGCCGATGTTGTCGCCCGCCTGGCCCTGGTCGAGCAGCTTGCGGAACATCTCGACGCCCGTCACCGTCGTCTTCGACGTCGGGCGGATGCCGACGATCTCGACTTCCTCGCCGACCTTGACGATGCCGCGCTCGACGCGGCCCGTCACCACCGTGCCGCGGCCCGAGATCGAGAACACGTCTTCGATCGGCATCAGGAACGGCAGATTGATCGGACGCTCCGGCGTCGGGATGTAGGCGTCGACGGCGGCCATCAGCTCGCGGATCGCGTCCTCGCCGATCTTCTTGTTCGAGTCTTCAAGCGCGGCCAGCGCCGAGCCCTTGACGATCGGGATGTCGTCGCCGGGGAAGTCGTAGGACGACAGCAGCTCGCGCACTTCGAGCTCGACCAGCTCCAGCAGTTCCTCGTCGTCGACCTGGTCGACCTTGTTCAGGAACACCACGATCGCCGGAACGCCGACCTGGCGGGCGAGCAGGATGTGCTCGCGCGTCTGCGGCATCGGGCCGTCGGCGGCCGAGCACACCAGGATCGCGCCGTCCATCTGCGCAGCACCCGTGATCATGTTCTTCACGTAGTCGGCGTGGCCGGGGCAGTCGACATGCGCATAGTGGCGGGCCGGCGTCTCGTATTCGACATGCGCCGTCGAGATCGTGATGCCGCGCGCCTTTTCCTCCGGAGCGGCGTCAATCTGGTCATACGCCTTGAACTCGCCGAAATACTTCGTGATCGCTGCCGTCAGCGACGTCTTCCCGTGGTCGACGTGACCGATCGTGCCGATGTTCACGTGCGGCTTGTTCCGCTCGAATTTGCTCTTTGCCATGAATGCGTTTCCTGTCGTCACTCGGATGAGGGACCGGACCTAAGCCGGTTTGCGCAGGCGTGTAAGGCTTTCGAAGCCATTGCGCAAGACCTAAATGGAGATGCCGCTGTGCGCGTGCAAGCAGCGCTTGCTGCCCGATATTTTGCGGAGCTTCGGTCGCGCTGGAGCGGGTAGCGGGAATCGAACCCGCGTATTCAGCTTGGAAGGCTGCTGCTCTACCATTGAGCTATACCCGCTTGACCCAGGTCCTTCGCAACGGATGGTGGAGGGAGTTGGATTTGAACCAACGTAGGCTGAGCCAACGGATTTACAGTCCGTCCCCTTTAACCACTCGGGCATCCCTCCATGTTCCGTCGGGACCGTGCGATCAAGCATTGCATCGAGACCTTTTCGGGCGGCGCCCTCTCGGTCTGCGCCGGCTATATGACCGCCCAATCCGGTCCTGTCAACACGCAGGCGCGCAAAAAGATGAGGGAAAATCGCACCCGTTCCCGACATCCCGGGGTGGGCGATCCCCCCTGCCCGCACGACACGCGCCGCACGGGCCATGCCGGCGTTTCCTTTGCCGCGCGGCCGCATTATAAGGCGGGAATGAGCAAGGACATTCCGGGCGACAAGAGCGCCAAAGACACCCATTACGCCAATCTGCGCCGTGCCCACCGCGACGCCAGGCGCGAGCGCGGCGAAATCCCGACGCCGGCGCCGGACAAGAGGCGCCGGACGGCGCAGAAGGATGTCCGGCCCGAGCCGCCTCCTCCCGGGCAGGTGCTGCTCTACGGCCTGCATACGGTGCGCGCGGCGATCCTCAATCCGGAGCGCCGGATCGGCGCGATGAAGGTGACGGCCAATGCGGCCCAGCGCCTCGACGTCGACATTCCGGCCCTGCCCTTCCCCGTCGAGACGGTCTCACCGCAGGATCTCGACCGCATCCTCGGAGCGGACGCGATCCACCAGGGCGTGATGATCGAGGCCGAGCCGCTGCCGGTACGCCGGCTGGCGGCGCTGAAGGATTGCCCGCTGGTTCTCGTGCTCGACCAGGTGACGGATCCGCACAATGTCGGCGCCATCATGCGCTCCGCCGTCGCCTTCGATGCCGGCGCGCTGATCACCACCCAGCGCCACAGCCCGCAGGAATCGGGCGTGCTGGCGAAATCCGCCTCCGGCGCGCTCGAACTCATCCCCTATGTGCAGATCACCAATCTCGCGAACGTGCTCGAGGAACTGCACGGGCTCGGCTTCGTCTCGATCGGGCTCGATTCGGAAGGACCGGCACCGCTCGAGGGAACGCTTGCCGGCGAGAAGATCGCGCTCGTCCTCGGCGCGGAGGGCAAGGGACTGCGGCAGAAGACGCGCGAGACCGTCACCCATCTGGCGCGGCTCGACATGCCGGGCGCGATCCGGTCGCTGAACGTCTCGAACGCGGCAGCGATCGCGCTTTACGCCACCCGCCGGTTTCTCGCGAGAGCGTAAGGACGCGGAGGCGCCGGAGCGGACTCCGGCGCCGTCGACATTCCTCTCGCCTCAGCTCGCGAGCTTCAGCGCCGGAACGGCGGCCACGGCGCTTTCCGCGGCGGCGATGCCCGCCTCCTTGCTTTCGGCGCTGATCGCCAGGCCCTCGGCGCGGACGAACTCGACATCGGTGATGCCGATGAAACCGAAGACGGTCGCGAGATAGCTCTCCTGATGGTCCATGGCGCTGATCGGCGAGCCGGCGGTGTAGAAGCCGCCGCGCGTCGAGGCGACGATGACGCGCTTGCCCTTCGCAAGGCCGTCGACGCCGTTGGCGGTGTAGCGGAAGGTCTGCCCGGCGACGACGACGCGGTCGATCCAGGCCTTGAGCTGGCTCGGAATGGTGAAATTGTACATGGGCGCGCCGACGACGATCACGTCGGCGGCGAGGAATTCGGCCAGCGCCTCGCGGCCGGCCTTGACCTCGGCCGTGCCGTCCTCGGCGGAGGCGGCGAGATGGGCGCCGGTCAGATGGACGATCGGCTCGGCGGCAAGGTCGCGATGGGTGACGGCGGCTTCGGGATGCTCACCCTGCAACCGCGCGACGATAGCCGCCGTCAGCCGGCGGGAGACCGAATGGTCGCCGAGGATTCCGGAATCGATGTGGAGGATGTTCATGGGGCTGCACCTTTCGTCGCGTGCGGTTCTGTGATTGGGTGCTCCTGATATGAATTCAAAACAATCGAGCGATAAGCCGCGCATTTTCCAACATTGCGTTTCCCGGCGGAAACGATGATGCCGGCGCTGGAGGCAGGATGCAGGACCTGAACGACCTTGCCCTCTTTGCCGCGGTGGTCCGCCACAACGGCTTTTCCGCCGCCGCCCGGGCGCTGAACATGCCGAAGTCGCGGCTGAGCAAGCATGTCGCCCGGCTGGAGGAACAGCTTGACGTGCGCCTGCTCGAACGCTCCACCCGCAAACTGCGCGTCACCGAAATCGGCCAGGCCTTCTACGAGCGATGCGAGGGCATCCTCGCCGGCGTCGAGGATGCCGAGGCGCTGATCGCCGCTGCCCGGCGCGAACCTTCCGGCGTCGTGCGCGCCGCCATCCCGCCGGGCTTCAGCCCGATGATCGCCCTGATCCTGCCGGAGTTCTATCGGCGCTACCCGCAGATCCGCCTGCTGCTGACGATGACCAACCGCCGGGTCGACCTGATCGAGGAGCGGATCGACATCGCGCTCCGCGCGCGCAACCAGCTCGACAACGACCAGACGCTGATCGTGCGCAAACTCGGCGAGGAGAGCAGCGCGCTGGTGGCGAGCCCCGCCTTTCTCGCACGGCACCCCCCCGTCACGATCGACACGCTCGGTTCGCTGCCGACGCTGTCGATGAACGAGCGGCATCTGACCGACCGCTGGACGCTGCATCATGCCGACGGGCGCACCGTCGAGGTGAGCCATGCGCCGGTGCTCGGCTGCAGCGACTTTACCATCCTGGAACGGGCGGCGGTCGAAGGCGTCGGCATCGGGCTTCTTCCGGGTTCGATTTCCGACCGTGCCTTCCGCGCCGGGATCCTGGCCCCGGTCCTGCCGGACTGGGCGGCGCGCGACACGATCGTCCACCTGGTCTTTCCGTCCCGCATCGGCCTCCTGCCGGCGGTGCGGGTTCTGATCGACTATCTCGCCGAGCAACTGCCGCCGACCCTGGCACGCTGCCGCGAACGCGACGTCGAGCCGCTCGACAGCCGGTGGCTCAGCCGCGCGATCGCCTGAGCCCTTCCGGCTTGGCCCTTCGGAAAGCCGGTGCTTGGGGCGCTTGTCCGCCCCCCTCTCGCCACAGCGATCCGAAAGGGGGTCCCGCACGGGATGTTTCCGCCCCCGACGGGGCAAGGGCGCCCGCGCCTCGGCGGCCCCGAATCAGCTATCGTCGCGGCCTGAGGGCTGACGGGGACCAGGGCATGACGCACGCACGACGACGCAGGCTGGTGGAGCGGCGGCGCAAGGCGCTCGGCCTCGTGCTCGTCGCCGTTCTCTCCTTTCTCGCGGGAATGACCGATGCGCTCGGACTGCTGATCGGCGGCAATTTCGTGTCCTTCATGAGCGGAAACACCACGCGCGCCGCCGTGGCCGCGGCCGGCGGCGATGGCGCGGCGGCGCTGCTCCTGGCCGGGGCGCTTCTCGTCTTCGTCGCCGGCAACACGCTCGGCATCGTCATCGCGCACGGCGCCGAGCGCAGGCTGTTGCGGGTGATGATCGGCGTCGCGCTGCTGCTCGCCGGCGCGGCCGCGATCCCGCCCGGCACGGCGCCGGAGGCCCGCTTCTATCTCCTCGTGCTGGCCATGGGCGTCGTCAACGTCGCCGTCGAACAGGTGGAGGGCCTGCCGGTCGGACTGACCTTCGTCACCGGCGCCCTGTCGCGTTTCGGCAAGGGGCTTGGCGGGTGGCTGACCGGAGAACGGCGTGCGGACTGGCTGATGAATTCCGCGCCCTGGCTCGGCATGGCTGCGGGGGCGCTCTCGGGGGCCACGATCGGCCACCTGATCGGCCCCGGTCCGGGCCTCTGGTTCGCAACCGCGATCGCCACGCTTCTTGCCGTCGCCTCGCTGTTCGTCCCGCCGCACATGCAGCGCCGTCTGGCGAACGCGCGCCCGCGCAGGGCCACATTGCGCCTGCGCTCCCCCCATCCTTGACGCGCGCGTCGGCGGCTTTTTCCTTTACAGCACGGCAGAATATGGTAACTCCCTGCTGCGGTTGCCTTGAGAGGTCGATCGGCAGCGCCCCTGATGTGTCATCGGATGCGCTGGGGACGAGAAGGTGAGCCGGATCATGCGCTTAAGGCGCACGGTCTGCGTAAGTACCGAACAGGCACCCGAGGCCAATGTCGAAGGGCCGGATTAGCTCAGCGGTAGAGCAGCGGTTTTGTAAACCGAAGGTCGGGGGTTCAATCCCCTCATCCGGCACCATTAATCAGAAGATGACAGTCTCTCCCTTGGAAACCGCATCCAAAAACAAGGCTCCAGCCATATAGCCCAAAAAATTGGGGTCATAGGCATGCGGCCACCAATAGATGTCTTCGCGACCGGGCAGCGGATCAAGACCAAGATGGCCGGTGCGATTTGCCCAGACCTGTACGCTACCTGCGAGCAAATCTCGCATTGCGACCTTATCACGACCGATGAGGCGATCACGTAACACGGAATCAACGACAACGAGTCGGTTGTCAGAATCAATGACGCGACCTTGCTCTGCCACATCGGGGTAGCGGCGCTCATTTTCCGCGTCGACGAGCAGGCCGATGCGGCCGCCCGAGTTTCTTTGTTGCATCTCCATTCTCATCGCCAGCGTGACCAACTCCGCGGGATCGATCTGTCCGCGAAACTTTCCCTGTTCGAAAAGGCGCGCCAAGATATTTGCCGGGATATTGGCGGCCGGATGTGCTTCAGTCTGTCACTATGAGAGATGGTGAAATCATGAACCGTAACGCCCTCGCTCCACTCAGCATTGCGGTTGCCTCGGCCGCTGATCTGGATGAGCGAGGCAGCGGAAAAACGTTCTCGAAATGGGGTGCGGAACGAAAGATCGACGCCGGCTTCCATCAAGCTCGTCGCGACCAACGTCCAGTCGCTGGATGGACTGTTCGCGTCGAGCCGCGTCTTGACCACTTCGAGAATCCGTTCCCGGTCGCGTGGCGCGAGAGCCGTCGACAGATGCAGGACGTCATGCTCACCCTGTCGCATCGATAGAGCCAGGGCAGCCGCGCTCTGAACTGTGTTCATGATAACCAATCGCGGCCCCGGCGACGCTGCAACCTTTTCGATCAACGCCTACGGACCATCGAGATGACCCTCCGAGACATAGAAGACTCGCTTGGCCTCAGCCTGTCGCAGTGGAGCGACCAGTTCTTCAGGCACCAATTCAGGAAGCTTTGCCCGCGCGTCAGCGAGGCGAGCCTGCGTGACGAAGAGCGCCACCGTACGGGTGATGAAGCCATAGGAGGCTTGGGAGAACGGCCAGGATTCGGGGAGTACGTCGAGATCAAGCATTGAGAGGCGGCATTCATTGAAAAAATAAAGATGAATAATGCAGGTATCTTATGGACACTCTGACCTTAAGGGAACGTAGCCAACGCATGGGCCGCATCAAGGGCCGGGATACCGTACCCGAGATAGCGGTTAGACGGCTTCTTCATCGTCCATGTTACAGATATCGGCTACATGCCCGCGGGTTGCCGGGGCGTCCGGACACTGGGCCTGCTCAACGACGGTCCACGCCACCTTCCTTCGCTTCAGGATGGCGTCCGTCGGAGAGTGAACCCGGGTGAGGATCCGAGGGTGGGGCCCGATCTTCCCCGGGAACGGCACCTGCTTCTCCTGCCGCGGCATATTTCTCGCCCGTTCCGGCTTCCAGTTCGGCCGAAGCCGGGGTGTCGGCGTGAACATGGCGGATTTCAGCATTGAACTCTTCTTCTGCTTGCTGCCAATGATGCTCGTGCCGGCCGTCCGGTCGCCCGTCATCTTCCCAAAGTGCGTGGGCCCGCTTGCGGATACGGTGTTCCCTGTCGTCCATGGCGTCCTCCAAACCGGGTGCGGATGCGGGTCGGACAGGTCGGGCGCTCGTCTGCCATTTCGTTGGCCAGGGTGAGAAAGCCGAAAAACCACCCTGTTCGCCATCCCTGCCGCGTCGGCTTGACACGACCCGCATCACGACAGACGAACCAGGGGGAGCCCGATTGGTTCCCGTTCGCGCAGCGCATTGTCGTGCCGAAAATCAGTTGGGGAGTGTCGCCGTCCGTGGCTCCACCACGTCCGTCGGGGGAGACGAGACGGATGGGAACAGTGGCAACGGGTTACGCCGGTCCGGCGTGTCGCGCCGATCAGCCGTCCTTCGCCTCGAAGGCGGTGCGAAGCTGTTCGAGGTCAAGCTCGGCGAGGTCGCCAACGATCAGGTCCGCGCCAGCCAGGCGCGCCGGGTGGCCGTGGCGGTCGATGCCGAGGCAGAAGAAGCCACCGGTCTTGGCAGCGGTGACGCCCGAAATCGCGTCCTCGACGACGACGCAGTGGCGGGGCGTAAGCGCGATGCGCTTCGCCGCCGTCAGGAAGATGCTGGGATCGGGCTTGCCGTGTTCCACGTCATCGCCGCCGACCACCGCGTCGAACCTGTCGAGAAGTCCGACCTTGTCCAGGATGTAGCGGGCATTCCGGCTGCTCGAGGCGGTCGCGAGCCGCAGACCGGCCCTGCAGGACGTGTTGACGAAATCGACCGAGCCCTCGAACACCTTGAACTGGCCCTTTTCGATCAGTTCGAGGAAATAGCCGTCCTTGCGCTCGGCCGCCGCATCGATCCTGTCCGCGGGCGCCCCGATCATCACCGCCGCCACGCCGTCCTGCCGGCGGCGGCCGTCGACCTTGTCGTGATACACCCCCTCGTCGAAGGGATAGCCCTCTTCCTTGAAGAGCCGTGCCCAGGCGGCGAAATGCGCCGGCACCGTGTCGACGAGAACGCCGTCGAGGTCGAAGATCACGCCCTTGAGCGTCATGGAACATCCTTCCGTCACGAGAGATCGATGCGCTCGGCCGCGCCGGACCGCAGCGTGACCGCCATGCCGCGCACGACGACGGTTTCCTCAAGGCCGGGCGGTCCGTGAAGCACGAATTCGATGTCGGTGTGGCGGACGCAGACGGAGAGGATCGCGCCGCGCCACCTCAGCTTGAAACGCAGGGACTGCCATTCCTGCGGCACCCAGGGCTGGAACGTCATCCGGCCCTCCCTCACGCGGAAGCCGCCGAAGCCGAAGACGAGCGCCTGCCAGGTTCCGCCGGCGGAGGCGGCGTGGATGCCGTCCTGGGTGTTGCCCTGGTTGTCGGTGAGGTCGACGAAGGCGGAGCGGCGGAAATACTGCAGGGCGCGCCTCGGATCGCCGACCTCAATGCCCATGATCGAGTGGATCGCCGGGCTCAGCGAGGACTTGTGCAGCGTGCGCGCCTCGTAGAAGTCGTAGTTCGCCCGCTTGACCGCGTCGCTGAATTCATCGGGAAGGACATAGGTCAGCATGACGACGTCGGGCTGCTTCAGTAGCGTCGTGCCGCCGGCGTTGAAATGGTGGTAGCCTTCCGGATAGCAGGGCATGCCGTTCAGGTCCCATTCGGTGAGCGGAACCTCCCTCAGCGCGAAATAACCCTCGAACTGCTCGATCAAGCCGCGCTCCGCGTCGAAGGGGATCAGGATCTTCTCGGCGATCACCTGCCAGCGCTCGACCTCGTCCGGATGCAGGCCGAGCCTGCCGGCGACCTTGGCGAGCTCCCTTGGATGGTGGCGCGCCAGATCGGCATGGATCCTCACCGCCTGCATCAGGTGCCACTGCGCCATCCGGTTGGTGAAGGCATTGTTGTCGACATGCTCGTGGAATTCGTCGGGGCCGATGACGCGGGTCAGGACATAGGCGTCCTCGGCACCCTTATATTCCAGCCGGTCGGCCCAGAAGCGGCTGGTCTCGAACAGGATCTCGGCTCCGGCATCGAGCAGGAAGCCGGTGTCTCCCGTCGCCGCCACATAGGTCAGGACACCGTAGGCGACATCGGCCGAGACATGGATCTCCTCCTCGCCAGTCCAGATCCGGTGGACGCCGTCCGGCGTCCATTTCGGCGTCGTCTCGCGGCCCGTATCGGCCGATTCCCAGGCATATTGCGCGCCGGCGAAGCCGTTCTCCGCGGCATTCGCCCGCGCGCCGGCGAGCGTGTGGTAGCGATAGCGCAGCAGCGCCCGCGCGGTCTCCGGCCGGGTGTAGATGAAGAAGGGCAGCATGAAGATCTCGGTGTCCCAGAAGACATGGCCGCGATAGCCTTCGCCCGAGAGCGACTTGGCGCCGATATTGACGGTCGGGTCGTTCCCGTTCGCCGCGATCAGGAGATGGTAGATGTTGAAGCGGATCGCCCGCGTCGCCGTCTCGTCGCCGGTGACGGAACAGTCGCAGTCCTCCCACATGTCCGCCCAGGCCGCGCGGCTCGCCGCAAGCGCCGCCTCGAAGCCCGATGCGCGGTGGCGGCCGAGCACTGCGCGGCAGCGCTCGCGCAGGGGGTCGACGTCCGGGTCACGCGTGGTGCAGATCGCCACCAGCTTGTCGATCCGGATCCTCCGGCCTGCAGGCGGCGCGAAGTCCAGCCGTTCGGCGATCCGCTCATAGCCCTCCTCGACCACGCGCGCGCGCGGTGCAACCGAAGGCAGGGTCGCAGCAGCATAGCCGATGCCGATGCCGGTCGCGATCGTCGTCATTTCGAGATAGAGCTGGTCCCCGGTGCCGATCCGCGCGACCTCTTCAAGATGCCGGGCTTTCGCCCATTTCTCCCATTTGACCTCCGGATCGAAGGCCGGGCTGCCGGCATAGGCCGGCAGCCGGTCGAGATTGAAACGGCGGCCGTCGATCGCGCTCTCGACCGTCAGCGGCGCGTCGTGGTTCTCGGGCGTAATCTCGAGACGCAGCCCGCAAAGATGCTGATCGTCGAAGGAGGCGAATCGCAGCGTCTCGAGCCGGGTCCGCCGCCCCAGCCGGTCCTCGAACGTGGTGCTGCGCCACAGCAGGCCCTGGCGCATGTCCAGCGCGCGGCGATGGGAGACGACGGTGCAGGACTGCATGTCGAGGCGCTGCCCGTCGACCCTGACCGAGACCGACAGCCAGTCCGGCGCATTGACAAGATCGATGACCGGCGAATCGTGCCCGTCGAAGACGCCGTTGAGAAAGGTGCCGGAACGCTCGCCCTTGTGGCCCTCCTCCAGCGTTCCGCGGGTGCCGAGATAGCCGTTGCCGATGGTGAACAGCGTTTCGGCGACATTGGCGCGGTCGCGCTCGAAGCCGCGTTCCTCGATCAGCCACTCGTCCGGGCTCAATAGGTCGCGCATGGTCGTCTCCCGTCGATGACGTGGATGGAAGTGGGAAGAAGAGGCGCGGCCGCCGGCTCAGACGCCATAGGCGTCGGCGATCTGCCGGTCGGTTTCCTCGAGCGATTTGTAGATGGCGAGCTCGGAGCCGACGCAGCGTTGCGCGCCCATCGCGTTGCCGTACTGGCAGGCTTTGATGAAATCGCGATGCTTGAGGTAGCCGAAGGCCATGCCGGCGGCGAAGGAATCGCCGCAGCCGGTGGTGTCGACCACGTGGTCGACCGGCACGCGCTTGACGACATGCTCCTGCATCCGACCGGAGGGGCCGTTGAAATAGACGACGCAGCCATGCTGGTCGAGCGTGACGCAGACGGCCTTGACGCCGCGCTCGAGGCAGTGGCGGGCGAATTTCGGCAGTTCGTCCATGGCGAGCTGGCCGACGGCGCCGAGCTCGGAAACATCGTATTCGGAGGCGAACCAGGAGCAGCCGGCCTCTTCCAGGTTCATCTTGAGGATATCGATATAGGGAAGCCAGCTGTCGCGCTCGACCCAGAAGCGGTGAAACCGCTCGCCGGTGCGCGTCAGCGTGTTGGTCGGGCCGTGCGCGTCGAGAAGGACGACGCCGCTGCTGTTTTCCTTGATGTATTTGAGCGTCGCGCGGCTGACCTCGTAATCCGTGATCGGCACGCAGACGAAGGCGTCCGCGTCGGTCAGCCCTTCCATGTCCTCCGGCAGGATCGGATCCATGAAGCCGGTCTGCCGTTCGATCCGCCGGTTCTGGTCGACATAGTCGAGCTGGACCACGTCGCCCTGATCGAGCCGCGAGGTGATGCCGGCGACGTCGACATTGGAAAACTGCGACAGGATCTCCTTGATCGGTACTTCGTCGCGCTTGCGCACATGGCAGACGGGCAGGACCGCGCCGTCGTTGCCGAGCAAGGTGGACAGCGCCGCGACCGTGTAGAGCGCGCAGCCGTATTTTTCCAGCGTGTCGCCCTGGTAGGTCCGGATCCGGTCGCGCGGGATCGGTCCCAGCACCGCCACCTTGAAATTGCCTGCCATCCGTCCCGTCCTCCCGCGTCGAGGGTCGTCCGCCCCGCCGCTCTCCGCGACCCTGCCGGGTTTTTGCGTGATCATAGTTCGCATTGCGTGTAAAGTGCCGGCTGACCGCCGGCGGGGAAGCCTCGTCGCCCTGACGAAAGGCTGCCTTTGCCCTCCGCTTCGTCAGTCATCCCGCCGCGGGCCGGGAGGCAACCCGCGGCGGGACCGGTTCGCCCTTACTTGCGCTTCTGCAAGACGTCGAACCAGACGGCGACGATGATGATGAAGCCCTTGATGATGAGCTGGTAGAAGGTCGAGACGCCGAGCAGGCTCATGCCGTTGTTGAGCACGCCGATGATCAGCGCTCCGATGACGGTGCCGCCGATCGTGCCCGACCCGCCAGCCAGCGACGTGCCGCCGATGACGACCGAGGCGATGGCGTCGAGTTCGAACATGGTGCCGAGGTTCGGCGAGGCGCCGTTGAGGCGGGAGGCGAGCAGGATGCCGGCCAGCGCCGAGAGCACCGAGACCGTGATGTAGACGAGGAGCTTGGTGCGGTAGACGTCGATGCCGGAAAGCCGTGCCGCGTCCTCGTTGCCGCCGAGCGCATAGAGACGGCGGCCGAGCCGGGTCTGGCTGAGGATGAGGATGCCGGCGGCGGCGATGACGGCGAAGATCGCGACCGGAACCGGGATGCCCTGATAGCTGCCGAACATGTAGAGCGACAGGACGAGGCCGGCGCAGGCCATCAGCAGGCTGGTGGCGATCTGCACGGTGTCGACCGGCGCACCGACCTTGCGGGCCCGCGCCGCGGAGCGGAAGGTGGCGTAGAGCATCACCAGGAACACCGCGACGATGATGACCACGGAGGCCATCGGCGGGATGTAGGCGCCGCCGATCAGCGGGAAGGTCGTGTCGGTCACCGGCACCGAGGAGCCGTCCGAGATGGTCAGCGCCAGGCCGCGGGCGATCGTCAGCATGCCGAGTGTGATGATGAAGGGCGGTATCCGGTAATGGGCGATCCAGAACCCGTTCCAGGCGCCGATCAGGCCGCCGACGAGCACGAGGGTGATGACGATCGACACCCAGACATTGACGTCGTGCTGCATCAGCGTCGTCACGACGATCGCCGCAAGCCCCGCCACCGAGCCGACCGAGAGGTCGATGCCGGAGATCAGGATCACCATCGTCATGCCGACAGCGATGATGCCGATGATCGTCACCTGGCGGGCGAGATTCGACAGGTTGCGGGCGGTAAAGAAGGAATCGTCGGCGAAACTTAAGCCGACCGCCAGCACGATCAGCGCGATCAGCGTCGCGTTGTTCTTGATGAAGCCGAGAACGGCGTCCTTGTTCATGCCCCTTGCCCCCCCTTGGCGCTTCCCGTGGCGTATTCCATGATTTTCTCCTTCGTCGCCTCGTCGCGGGAGAATTCCGAGACGATGCGCCCCTCCGACATGACCAGGATGCGGTCGCTGAGGCCCAGCACCTCCGGCAGTTCCGATGAAATGACGATGACCGCCACGCCCTGATCGGCGAGGCTGTTCAGAAGCTTGTAGATCTCGACCTTGGCGCCGATGTCGATGCCGCGCGTCGGCTCGTCGAGGATGAAGACCCGCGGACCGGCATTGAGCCACTTGCCGAGGATCACCTTCTGCTGGTTGCCGCCCGACAGCGTGCCGATCACCGTGCCGATCGTCGGCGTCTTGACGTTGAGCCGCCTGACGTAGTCGGCCACCATCTCGCGTTCGCGCGCATGGTTGATCACGCCGAGCAGCTTCGAGGACACCGTCTGCAGCGAGCTGATCGTGGTGTTGAAGGTGATCGGCTCGGACAGGAACAGGCCGAGCGCCTTCCTGTCCTCCGTCAGGAGCGCGATGCCGGCATCGATGGCGTCGCGCGGCGATCTGATCGTGAGCTTCTTGCCGTCGAGCACCACGTCCGCGCGGGCCTGGCCCGGATAGGCGCCGAAGATCGCGCCGACCAGTTCCGTCCGCCCGGCGCCCATCAGCCCGGAAATGCCGAGGATCTCGCCCTCATAGGCGACGAAGGACGATTTCTTCACCCGCTTCTCGCCGGGAAGCGTCGGGTGGTCGACCTCGGCGTCCGTCACCTCGAGGATCTTGCGGCCGCGCGTGGCCTGGCGCACCGGGAACATGTCCTTCAGCTCACGGCCGACCATGCGCGCGATGATCTGGTCGAGCGTGATCTCCGCGATGGGGGTGACGTCGCCGATCGTCTGCCCGTCGCGCAGCACGACGATCCGGTCGGCGATCTGCTGGATCTCCTCCATCTTGTGGGAGATGTAGCACATGCACACGCCGTCCTTCTTCAGCTTGCGGATGATGCGGAAGAGATCGGCGACCTCCTTGTCGGTCAGCGCCGAGGTCGGCTCGTCGAGGACGAGGATGCGCGCCTTCTTCGACAGCGCCTTGGCGATCTCGACCATCTGCTGCTTGCCGACGGTGATGGACGACACCTTGTCGGTCGGGGAGAAATCCCGGATGCCGAGCTCGTCGAGCAGCTTCTTGGTCTCGTGATTGAGCCTGACCCAGTCGATGCGCCCGAGCGCGTCGGTGTGCTGGCGGTCGAGGAAGATGTTCTCCGCCACCGTCATTTCCGGGATCAGGTTCAGTTCCTGGTAGATGATCGCGACGCCGGCATCCTCGGCCTGCTTCGTGTTGGCGAACTGCTTCTTCTCGCCGTTGACATAGATGTCGCCGGCATAGGTCGGATACGGCCAGACACCGGAAAGCACCTTCATCAGGGTGGATTTTCCGGCACCGTTCTCCCCCATCAGCGCGAGCAGCTCGCCGGCCCGCGCTTCGAAGTTCACATGGCTGAGCGCTTTCACGCCAGGGAACTCCTTGGTGATGTCCACCATCTTCAGTACGATTTCGTTTGACATCGCTGTCGACCCTTCCGGACACGGCTTCCCGCACCGGCGGCCGATGCCGCCGGGGACAAGCATGTCTGCGGTGTTTTCTTGTGGAACCGCATGTCCGGGCCGGTCGGCGGGACATGCGGCCGTCTGGCATGGCGCCGGCGGATCAGCCGCCGTACACCTGTTCCTTGGTGTAGAAGCCGCCCTCGATCACGGTCTGCTCGACATTGTCCTTGGTGACGAGCACGACGGGCGTGACGATGGTCGGCACGTCGACCTGGCCGTTGTTGACCATGCGGTCGACCTTGATGACGTCCGCGGCCGGCTTGTCCGGCTCTCTGGCGAGGTCGACGGCGACCGTGGCGGCGGTTTCGGCCAGCGGCTCGATCTTCTTCCAGATCTCGACCGCCTGCTTGCCCTGGGCGACGAACTGGATGTTGACGAGGTCGGCATCGGAGCCGGCGACGAACACCTTGTCGGCGCTCGCCAGCTGCTGGGCGTTGAGCGCGGCGATGACGCCGCGCGCCATGCCGGAATTGTTGCAGATGAAGGCGTCGACCTTGTTGGCGTATTTGGTCAGCACGTTCTCGGTGGTCGCCATCGCCTTTTCCGACGACCAGCCCTCATGCGCCTGCTCGGCGACGAGTTCGAGGCCCGGATTGGCGCTGATGATCTCCAGCGCGCCGGAGGACATGGCGATCGCGTTCGAATCACCCGGCTGGCCCATGATCAGCGCCACCTTGCCCTTGACCTCGCCGCCGTTTCTCGCCTTCAGCCATTCGACCATGGCCTCGCCCTGGAGCTTGCCGACCGCCCAGGAGTCCTGCATGACCATGGCGTCGAGCGGCCCGTTGACCAGCATGGAGTCGTAGCCGACCACCTTGACGCCCTCGGCATTGGCCATCGACACCATCGAGCCGGCGGTGCCGGTGTTGACCGGCTGCATGACGATGACCTGCGCGCCCTTCGAGATCATGTTCTCGAACTTGGCGAGCTGGGTCTGCTCGTCATTGTTGGCGGCGTCGAAGATCACTTCGGCGCCGAGTTCCTCCGCCTTCTTGATGAAGACGGCCTTGTCGCGCTGGTAGCGCTCCTCTTCCATCGTCTTGAGCAGGAAGCCGATCTTGATGTCGGCGGCCCGGGCGATGGCGGGCAGGCCGAGGCTCGCCGCGACGACGGCGCCGGTTGCGACGGTGATGAGGGTCCGCCTGTGAATGTGCATGAAGAGTCCTCCCGAAGGTTGAAGACGGGCGGTCCGGCCTGTCGGGCCACCCGGGATATCTGCTCCCGGAACAAACTCTAGCGACGGCTTTTCATGCTTGCCATGTAAATAACAATACAGCATATTCATGTCAGGATGATCATCTCGATGGGGCACGCAGCGGAGAACGACGATGGCCGGGCATGACGACGGCACTGTCAACGAGCGCGACAAGCGGGCGCAGCAGGCGGCCTATCTGCGGGCGCGGCACAATTTCTCGCAGGAGCAGATCGGCAGGATGCTGGGCGGCGTCTCCCAGTCGCACGTCTCGCGCCTGCTCGCCCATGCGACCGACATGGGCTGGCTGGTGACGGAACTGCACTTCAACGACCGCAACGTCTCCGCCGAGGCGATGCGCGAGATCCAGCAGCTGATGGAGCCGCGCCGCCTCGTCGACCGCTTCGAGGAGATCCGCGCCCGCACCGGCCGCATGACGCCGAATGTGCGCGTCTTCGACAGCGGTTCGGATTCGCCGACGAGCGGCGCCTTCGAGATCCGCATTCGCCGGTTCGGGCGCTCGGCGGCGGGCCGGCTGGAGGAATTGCTGCGCCAGTGCAGCGCCGTCGGCCTGACCTGGGGCCGCACCGTCAGCGCGCTGATCGACGGGCTCGGCGCCACCCACCGCCACCACCATCCCGACAGGTCCTTCCTCGTCGCGCCCGTCTGCGCCGAACTGATCACGCTCGCCGCCCCCGACTTCTCCTCCTCGCTGCTCGCCGCGCGCCTGAACGGGCTCTTCAACGACGGCCAGGGCGAGACGCTGCGGCTCGGCGGCGTGCCGGCCTATATTCCGCGCCGCTACGAGGCGACGAAGGCCCAGGCGATTCGGGAATACCTGCTGGACGCTGCCTCCTACCGGAAGATCTTTTCAGGCGAGGCGCCCCTGATCAACCGCATCGACACGATCATCACCAGCGTCGGCTCGGTCCACAGGCTGCTCGGCGGGGCGATGGAGGAAGTGGTGACGGCGGGCGATATCCCGGCCGCCGAACTGAAGGAACTGATCATCGGCGATATCGGCGGCATCCTCATCCCGAAGCGCGGCCTGCCGGAGGACAAGGTCGCGGACGTCGAGGCGCTCAACGCCATGTGGACCGGCATCAGCCGGGAACGCCTGTCGCGGCTCGCCATGCGCGCCGGCGCCACCGGCGGCGCCGGCGTCATCGTCGCCGCGATCGGCCGGGAACGGGCGGCCATCATCGCGGAACTCATCCGGCTGGAGATGATCAACGAACTGATCATCGACTGGGACCTCGCCAATGCCCTTGAAGATCTTCTGTCGCGCGAACGCGAGATGCCGGACGGTCGCAACTCTCGGTGAGCTCGCAGACGCGTCGACCCGATGCCATGCCCTTCCGCGACGACAGCCTGCCCTGCGCCGCCTGGAAGACGCAGGCCGAACACGCCCCGCCCCTGAAACAGGCGGCGCTCACCGGCGAGGTTGAGCGGCGTGAGCGGCGCGGCGAAAGGCCGACACGGTCTTCCGACCCGCCGCCACGATATGCACCGGCACGAATGTCGCGGCGGGGACCGTGCCGGCCTCGGCATGCCGGTGGCGCGGAACGAGGATGTCGCCTTTGCGACCACAGGCGCGACAAAAGCCGGCCGGACTGTCAGAGGGGACCGGCGGCGGGCCCGGCGGCGATCGTCCGACGTTCACTGGGCAAAGACGCTCAAGACCATCACCGGCATTCCCCCGGCGATGCCGGATCGCGGCATGTCGCAGGCATTGAAGAAGATGCGGCGCTTCCCTGCCGCGCCTTTATAGCAGTGGCGATACGGCGGTCGATATCGAGCGGGTCGAGGAGGTTTCCCCTGATCCGAGATGGGGTGTATGCGCGGCCTCAGGCGGGCCTTCTCACCCTGAGCCGCCGCTCGCGCCCCCTCATTCTCCATGCGCGGGATTTCGCGGGT
This sequence comes from Ensifer soli, assembly GCF_041928815.1. Taxonomy (NCBI): domain Bacteria; kingdom Pseudomonadati; phylum Pseudomonadota; class Alphaproteobacteria; order Hyphomicrobiales; family Rhizobiaceae; genus Ensifer; species Ensifer soli. Next base: position 203,338 of record NZ_JBHFEI010000008.1, read on the forward strand.
GGGCGGGGGCGCGGCGATGGCGGTAGTCCTCGTCGATGAGGCGCGCGCCGCGCTGGCGCGTGGCGTAGCGCCAGATCCATTGCAGCGACACCAGCATCCGCTTCTCGAAATTGACGAGGAGCAGAACGTGGACGATCGCCCACAAGAGCCAGGCGAAGCGCCCCTTCAGCGTCCAGCGCCCGAAATCGAAGATCGCGGCATTGCGGCCGATCACCGCCGTATTGCCGCGATTGTGAAAGCGGAAAAACGGATCGCCGGGGGGCTTGCCCTGAAGCTGCCGCCGGAGTCGGCGGCCGAGATAGGTTCCCTGCTGCTTGGCGACCTGGGCAAGCGCCGGCAGCGGCTCTCCCGCGCTGTCTGCCGCATGCGCGGTGTCGCCGAGAACGAAGACATCGGGGTGGCCCGGCAGGGACAGATCCGCCGAAACCTTGACCCTGCCCTGCCGGTCGGGCGCAACCCCCAGCCAGTCCGCCGCCGGCGAGGCCCGGACACCGGCGGCCCAGACGACGCAGCCCGCCGGAACAGGCCCTTCCGACGTGACGATCCCATCCTCCCCCACCTCGAGAACCTCGGTTTCCAGCCGGACATCGACGCCGAGATTTTCGAGGAAATCCTTGGCATAGGCGGCGAGATTTTCGGGGAAGGCCGGCAGGATGCGCGGTCCGGCCTCGATAAGGACCACGCGGAACGCGGCCGGCGACAGGTTGCGGAAATCCGAGCCGATCATCGACCGACCGAGCTCCGAGACGGAGCCGGCCATCTCGACGCCGGTCGGCCCGGCACCGACAATGACGAAGGTCAGCGTCTCGCGCTGCGCGCGGGGATCGCTCATCCGTTCCGCCCGCTCGAAGGCGCTGAGCAGCCGGTGGCGGATCAGGCGGGCCTCGTGCACGGTCTTCAGACCCGGCGCATGGTCGCGCCAGTCGTCATGGCCGAAGTAATTGTATTGCGACCCCATCGCCAGCACGAGCGTGTCATAGGAGAGGGACGGCGCATCGCGCATGGACACGGTCTTCCGGTCGAGGTCGACACCGGTCGCCTCGCCGAGGATGACGGTGACGTTCCTTGCGCGGGCGAGCGTGCGGCGGATGGGCTCGGACACATCCGCCGGCGAAAGCGCGGCGGTCGCGACCTGGTAGAGCAGCGGCTGGAAGAGATTGTGGTTGCGCCGGTCGATGACCGTCACCTCCGCCGGCGCATTGGCAAGGACCCGCGCACAGGCAAGACCGGCAAAGCCGGCGCCGACGATGACGATGCGGGGACGCGTCTCGGCAGGGGCGGCCGTCCGGTCTGGAAGCATGGTCTCCGTTCTCCTTCTTTCTCGCATTCTCTGGCCAAACCCGCGCGGGCGGCGGAGGAGGCCCGGCGCATGGACGGGCCGTCCTTTGGGCAAGGCAACCGGGCCAAAGGACCGTCAAGACAAGCCCTTGGGTCGATCATCGCGCGTACCACCCATTTTCCCGAACGCGTCTCCGGCACGAAGGTTCTCAAGAAAATCGCTGGGTAGGCCGAACGCGCCGGCGCGACGAGGCATGGCGCTGCCCCCGCCGTCCGGTCGCGACGCTTTCGGGCCGTACAGGCAGCGAAGGGCGCCTTTCCGGCGGAAAACGCGATTGGCGATGGACGTGCGGCCGCCGCGACCTATCTCCGGGGGAAACCGGAGCGCGCGGCCTGGGAACGCCAGACAGCGCAAATTCGTCGCGACCAGCGGAGAGAAAGGGGAGAACGATGCCCGAGCTCGACATCTATTGCGGCCCCGCGCCCGATCCCGCGTCGCTCCTGTCGCGGTGGAACCTCGATCCTCTCGTGCTCGCGATGCTGGCAATCCTTGCCGTCGCCGCCTGGCACGTCGCACCGGACCGCCGGGCGCGGCTCGTCTCCCTCCTCGGGGTCGGCGTGCTTGTTCTCGCCTTCGTCTCACCGCTCTGCGCGCTGTCGTCGGCGCTGTTTTCGGCGCGCGTGCTGCACCATGTCCTGCTCGTCGCCGTCGCGGCGCCGCTTCTCGCGGCCTCGTTCCGGGGGATAGCACCAAGGGTGCCCGCGCCGCGGCTCGCGCTCGCCGTTCACACGCTCCTGTTCTGGGCCTGGCATCTGCCGGCCGCCTATGGCTTCGCCCTTTCCTCCCATGGCGCCTACTGGCTGATGCAGGTGACGCTGCTCGGCTCGGCGCTCTGGCTCTGGGCCGCAGCCCTCGATGCCCGGACACCGGCCGGCAGAGCCTGTGCGCTGCTCTTCGCCACGGTGCTGCAGATGGGAATGCTGGCGGCCCTCCTCACGTTTTCCCGCGCTCCGCTCTATGACACCCACATCACCACGACGATCGCCTTCGGCATGACGCCGCTCGAGGACCAACAGCTCGCCGGCGTGCTGATGTGGGTGCCGGCGGCAGGCCCCTACCTCGTCGCGGCGCTCTGGCGCGTGCGGACCCTGCTGTCGCCTGAGGGCGGCCTCGGCGGACGGACGCCATGACGGGCCTGATCGCGCTTGCCAAGTTCGTGCACATCGCCGCCATCGCGCTCTGGGCGGCCGGCATCGTCAGCCTGCCGGGCCTTTACGTGCAGCGCGCCCATGTGCGCGAACGCGATGCGCTGCTGCGCCTGCAACGGCTGGTCCGCTTCTCCTATATCGCGGTCGTGTCCCCGGCCGCCTTCGTTGCCGTGGCGAGCGGAACGGCGCTGATTTTCCTGCGCCAGACCTTCGAGCCCTGGTTCTCCGTGAAGCTCGCTTTTGTCGGCCTGCTCGCCGTCATCCATGTCCTGACCGGCCTCGTCGTCATCCGGCTCTTCCGCGAGGGCGAGATCTATCCCGTCTGGCGCTTCGTCACGGCGACCGTCGTGAGCGGCGGCGTGGTCATCGCCATCATCTTCGTCGTGCTCGCCAAGCCGGCGTTCCACCTTGCCCTCTTCGACGTGCTGTCCGAGCCGGGCGGCCTCGGCCGCCTTTACGGCGAGGTCAGTCCTTGGGGGAAACCATGAGGCCGATGCCGTGATCGAAGATGAGCTTGCCGCCATGCCAGCCGGCGATCCCCGTCAGCACCGCCGACAGGGCCGAAAGCAGCAGGCCCTGCGGCAGGACGGCGATGAGGTCGGTGGCGCGCAGGCCCCAATTGGTGCCCATCACCGCGATCAGGGTCATCGCCGCGATCGCATGGGCCCAGCTCGCCGCCCGCGCCCGGATGCCCGGCACGAGCAGCAGCTCTGCCGTGCCGACGGCACCGGCGGCAAGGCCGAGGAAAAAGGCGCCGCCCGAGGACCACAGTCCGACGCGAAGCCAGAACGGATCGGCCCCCCACCAGTAGAGCAGATCGGCGCCGAGCGTGGCGAAGACGAAGGCGATCGGGAAATGCACGCTCATCGCATGCAGCGGGTGGCCGCTGATCGCGACGAAAGACTGAACGTCCTTTTCCTCGACCTTGCGGATGACCGGATTTTCCGCGTCGCGTGTCTCTTGCATCGGCGATCTCCCTTCGGAACCATAACCCTGCATAATGGCTTAAGGTTCCGCAGCATTGCGGCCGCGGGCGCGGGGCTCGCGCTCACCGGCTGCGGCGGCGATCTTTCGGCGCTCGATCCGGCCGGGCCCTCCGCCGCCGCCATCGCCGATCTCTGGTGGCTGATGCTGTGCGGCGGGGCGGCGATCTTCCTTCTCGTGCTCGGGCTTTTCCTTCTTCTTCTTTTCAAACCCGGGTCGGGACGACGGATCGCGCCGTCGCGCTGGATCTGGGCCGGCGGCGTCGCCTTTCCGCTCGTCACGCTGGTCGCGCTCGTCGGCTACGGGATGGTCCGCGGCGAAGACATCCTCAATCTTCAGGGCGGCGGGGCTCCGGTCGCGATCGAGGCACGCGGGACAATGTGGCGATGGGAGTTCCGCTACGACGGGGGCGCCCGGGCGAGCCGCGACGTGCTCCACATCCCCGCCGGCCGCACCGTCGTCGTGACGGCGACCAGCGACGACGTGATCCACAGTTTCTGGGTGCCGAGGCTCGGCGGCAAGATCGACGCGATCCCCGGCCATGCCACGACCTTGCGCATTCTCGCCGAGCGGCCCGGCGTCTATGGCGGCATCTGTTCGGAATATTGCGGCACGGGCCACGGGGCGATGCTGTTCACGGTCGAGGCGCATGCGCCGGATGTCTACGAGGCCGTGCTTGCCGGCCTCGACAATGACGGGGAGCAAAGCCGATGACGCCGCCGACACCGCGCCGGTCGGCGCTTGGCCTCCACCGCGAGCTGACGGCGATCTGGGGCACGCCGCCGGGATGGGGCCGGCTCCAGGCCGTCAACCACACAGTCGTCGGCAAGCGCTTCATGGCAACGGCGCTCGTCTTCTTCGCCATCGGCGGCGTGCTGGCGATGCTGATCCGCACGCAGCTCGCGACGACGGAGAGCGCCTTCCTCGACGCCGCCGCCTATGCGCAGGTCTTCACCATGCATGGCGTGGTGATGATGTTCCTCTTCGCCATCCCCTTCTTCGAGGGGCTCGCCATGTATCTGCTGCCGAAGATGCTCGGCAGCCGCGACCTCGCCTTTCCGCGCATGTCGGCCTATGGCTACTGGTGCTACCTCTTCGGCGGCACCTTCCTCGTCGGCGCGCTCGTTGCAGGCGTCGCGCCGGATGGCGGCTGGTTCATGTACACGCCGCTTTCCTCCTCGACCTATACGCCCGGCATCAATGCCGACGTCTGGCTGCTCGGCATCACCTTCGTCGAGATCTCGGCGCTGTCGGCCGCCGTCGAGATCCTCGTCTCCGTGCTGAAGCTGCGCGCGCCGGGCATGTCGCTGACGCGGATGCCGATCTTCGCCTGGTACATGCTGGTCGTCGCCGGCATGATGCTGATCGGCTTTCCGCCACTGATCCTCGGCTCGATCCTACTGGAGGCCGAACGGGCCTTCGGGCTGCCCTTCTTCGATCCGCTTCGGGGCGGCGATCCGCTCCTGTGGCAGCACCTCTTCTGGCTGTTCGGCCATCCGGAGGTCTATATCATCTTCCTTCCCGCCGCAGGTGCCCTGTCGACGATCATCCCGACGCTCGCCCGCCGCCCGCTCGAAGGCTACGAGATCGTCGTCGCGGCGATCATCGCCATCGCCTTCCTCTCCTTCGGCCTCTGGGTGCATCACATGTACACGGTCGGCATCCCCCATGTGGCGCTGTCGTTCTTCTCGGCGGCGAGCGGGCTCGTCGCCGTCCCGACCGGCGTGCAGATCTTCGCCTGGCTTGCGACGCTCGCTCATGGCAAGCCGCGCCTGTCGGTGCCGATGCTGCATGTGTTCGGCTTCTTCTTCGTCTTCGTGCTCGGCGGCCTGACCGGCGTCATGCTCGCCATGGTGCCGTTCGACTGGCAGGCGCACGACACGCATTTCGTCGTCGCCCACCTCCATTACGTGCTCGTCGGCGGCTTCGTCTTCCCGATGCTCGCCGCCGCCTATTACTGGCTGCCGCACATGGTCGGCCGGCAATCCGTGCAGCACCTCTCCCACGCCGCCTTCTGGATGATCTTCATCGGCTTCAACGTGACGTTCTTCGCCATGCACCTGACCGGCCTTCGCGGCATGACGCGGCGGATCTCCACCTATCCGCCGGAGGCCGGCTGGGAGACGCTCAACTTCGTCTCGTCGATGGGCAGCTTCGTCATGACGACCGGCTTCGCCCTCGTCGCGCTCGACCTTCTTCTGCTCGCGCTCTTCGGCAAGCCGTTCCGCCGCAATCCCTGGCGGGCGGAAACGCTGGAATGGGCGATGCCGACGCCGCCGACCGCCTATGCCTTCGCGGCACTTCCGGAGATGCCCACGCGCGCCGACCGGATCGATCCCGACCGGCTGGGTGCAAGGCTCGCCGCCGGCGATGGCTATCTCGGTTTCACCCGCAACGGCTGGATGGAGGTGATCGGCGTCGACATGGTGACGGGACGGCCCGAACAGGTGATCGTGCTGCCGCGACGGACCTGCCTTCCGCTCCTGACGGCGATCGCGACGGCAAGCATCTTCGCCTTGCTGCTCGCCAAGATCACCTGGCTCGTGCCGCCGGCCCTTCTGGCGGTGGTCGCGCTGTTCCTCTTCTGGACGCGCGACTGCGGGTTGCGCGCCGATCTTACCCCCTTGCCGGTCGGCCGCGGCCCCGACCTGCCGCACCACTACCAGTCGGAACGGCCGCCGTCCTACTGGGCGATGGTCTTCACGCTTGCCGCCGACGCGACGCTCTACACATCGCTCCTCTTCGGCGCGCTCTTCCTCTGGCTCTCCGCCCCGAACTGGCCGCCCTACACCAGCATCCCGCTCGACGGCGTCACGGCCCTTGCCGTCACGGTCTCGCTGGGGGCCGCCGTTGCCCTCGGCCGGCTCTTCTCCCCCGGCGATCCCCGCGTCGTCCTCGGGCCGGCGATCGCGGCGCTCGCCCACGGCGTCGCCCTCGCCTTCCTTCTCGTCTTCCTCGTGGAGATCCGCGAGGAGGCGACCCGCCACGCCGCTCTCGCCAGCATCTTCGCGGTGAAGGCCTATGCGGCGCTGCATGTCGCCGTCGGCCTCGTCCTGTCGCTCTTCTGCGTCTTCCGGGTCAGACGCGGCTATGTCTCGGCGGGACGCGATCTCGACCTGCGGCTCGCCCGGCTCTTCGATGTCTACACGCTCGTTGCCGGGCTCGCGGCCGTGGGGTTCCCGTTCCTCCTGAAACTGCTGACCGCGGGGGCCGGCGCATGACCAGGCATCCGCTCCTTGCCCTTCTTACGGTCTGGATCGTCTGGGCCTTCGGCTTTCTCCTGCTCTATGCGCTGCAGGCCACCGGCTGCAGGGCGGGCCTCGACATCCGGATGATCGGCCCCGTCTCTGCTCTGCGCCTCCTGCTGATCGTCGCGACAACCCTTCTCCTCCTCGCCCTCACGGTCCTGACCCGCCGGGTCACGGCAGGATCCCTGGGCTCGCCGCTGGCGCGCATTACCGCCCTCGCCAACGGCGCGGCCATCATCGCTGTCCTCACCTTTGCCGGCGTGGCGTGGCTGAGCCTGTGCCGATAGAAAGGGAGAGGAGCGCCTGCCGCGGCACGGGAGTGCACGGTGTCACGCCGACGTGTCACCCGACGTTTCCCGTCTTCCGCCTGCCGGACATTTATGCATGATGGCGCGACGAGCGCGGCGCAGGGGCGTTGCGCCCGGCTCCGGTCGCGGAGCCAACAGCAGACAGGCCTATGTGATGGTGCGTAGCTTCGATTCGGTCGCGTTCCTCGCCTCCCCGACGGCGGAGGCCCAGTCGGCGGCGGAGGAACTGATCGCCCTTCACGGCAATTGCGATCCGGCCGATGCGGACGTGATCGTCGCGCTTGGCGGCGACGGCTTCATGCTGCAGACGCTGCACCGGACGATGAATTCCGGCAAGCTCGTCTACGGCATGAACCGCGGCTCGGTCGGCTTCCTCATGAACCGCTACAGCACCGAGCGCCTGCGCGAGCGGATCGAGGCTGCGGACGAGAACGCGCTCCATCCCCTCGAAATGCAGACGACGGACGCCGACGGCAACCGTTTCAATGCCCTGGCGATCAACGAGGTCTCGCTGCTGAGGCAATCCTACCAGGCCGCCAAGCTTCAGGTGGTGATCGACGGGCAGGTGCGGCTCGAGGAGCTGATCTGCGACGGGCTGCTCCTGTCGACGCCGGCCGGCTCGACCGCCTACAATCTCTCGGCGCATGGTCCGATCCTGCCGCTCGAGGCGCCGCTGCTGGCGCTGACGCCGGTGAGCCCGTTCCGCCCGAGACGCTGGCGCGGTGCCCTGCTTCCGAACCGCGTGACCGTCGAGATCGCCATCCTCGAGCCGGAGAAGCGGCCGGTCAACGCGGTCGCCGACCATGTCGAGGTCAAGTCCGTCGTCAGCGTGCGCATCGCCGAATCGGAAAACACCACCGCCCGCATTCTCTCCGATCCGGATTATTCCTGGTCGGACCGCATTCTCAGCGAACAATTTTCCAATTGAGCCTTTGCATCGTCAACACATGCATGTGTTAAGGTTTCAACGTTCGAAGACATGGCAGGCACGGCAGAGGGAGATGCAGGATGCGACGCATGATCAGGCGCCTGGCGCCGCTTCTCTGTCTCGCCGTGATCGATCCGACCTTCGCGCATGCGCAGACGGCCGACGCGTCGCAGACCCTGTCTCCGTCGGTCATCTTTGTCACCAGCACGGGATACTGGGAGGAAAGCGGCGATCCGGCGGTGCTGCTCGACCCTGAAAATCCGCCCTCCGGGGCCGCCGGCGCGGCCCCTGAAAAGCCGCAGCCGGCGCGGCGCGGCTACTACAAGCTGATCGCCGAGCGCCAGCCCGACGGAACGGCCCATATCTATCTGCAGCAGATCGCGCTCGGGACGGAGGGACCGGAGGTCGTTTCCTCGGCCGAGCTGGAGGAATTCTCGCAGCGCTCCGTCTACGTCACCGATATCCGGCCCGAGACCTCCTCCGGCGTGACGACCGAGCCCGGCATGTTCGCGACCGTCTATCTGAGAACCGATCCGGCCGCGAGCGAGCCGGAAAGCTGGACCGTGCTGATCGACGACCTCGGCGACATCAAGGTGGAACGCGCCAGCAACTGACGGCGCCTGCCACGATCCGTTAGGCGCCTCACCGAATGGGAGACGCCTGACTCATGGAAAGTCCCCGCTTCTATGCCAGGTCGGCTGACTCGACATCCGCCCCGCCATTGACGCGGTGGGCAAGGGCGGCCTCCATGAACTCGTTGAGCTCGCCGTCGAGCACGTCCGAGGGCGCCGTGCTTTCGACGCCGGTGCGAAGGTCCTTGACCAGCTGGTAGGGCTGCAGAACGTAGGAGCGGATCTGGTGACCCCAGCCGATGTCTGTCTTGGACGCGGCTTCCGCGTTCGCCGCCTCTTCCCGCTTCTTCAGCTCCGCCTCGTAGAGGCGGGCGCGCAGCATGTCCCAGGCCTTGGCGCGGTTCTTGTGCTGCGAACGCTCCTGCTGGCACTGCACGACGATCCCGCTCGGCATGTGGGTGATGCGCACGGCCGAATCGGTGGTGTTGACGTGCTGGCCGCCGGCGCCCGACGACCGATAGGTGTCGATGCGGCAGTCGCTCTCGTTGATGTCGATCTGGATCGAATCGTCGACGACCGGATAGACCCAGATCGAGGAGAAGGACGTGTGCCGGCGGGCGTTGCTGTCATAGGGCGAGATTCGGACGAGCCGGTGCACGCCCGATTCGGTCTTCAGCCAGCCATAGGCGTTCTGGCCCTTGACCAGCAGGGTTGCCGACTTGATGCCCGCCTCCTCGCCGTCGTGGATTTCGAGGAGTTCGACCTTGAAGCCCTGGCGCTCGGCCCAGCGCGTATACATGCGCAGCAGCATGTTGGCCCAGTCCTGGCTCTCCGTGCCGCCCGCGCCGGAATGCACTTCGAGATAGGTGTCGTTGCCATCGGCCTCGCCGGACAGCATCGCCTCCACCTGCTTCTTCGCCGCCACCGACCGGAGCTCGCGAAGGGCGTTTTCCGCGTCGGAAACGATCTCGGCGTCGCCCTCTTCCTCGCCGAGCGCGATCAGCTCGATGTTTTCGGCAAGTTGCCTCTCGATCGTCCGCAGTCCGTTGACGCCGTCATCGAGCTGCTGGCGCTCGCGCATCAGCTTCTGCGCCTCGCCCGCATCGTTCCAGAGAGACGGGTCTTCCGCCTTGTTGTTCAGCCAGTCCAGCCGCCGGATTGCCTGATCCCAGTCAAAGATGCCTCCTCAGCAGGCTTATGGCCTGCCTGATCTCGTCGACGATGTTCTCGATTTCGCTGCGCATGATCCTGCTTCTTGATGGTGAGTGCCGGCATGCCCGCTCAGACGGCACCGTGCGGGCGGGACGTGCCGCCGGGAATAGCTCCGGCCGCCGGCAATGTAAAGCCGGCGGCCTCCAGCACCGTCCTCGACGGTGCTGGAGGCCGCGTCAGAACAGGCCGGCCCCGGAATTGACCGCCTGGTTCGCCTGCGGCGAGGTCCTGAGGATTTCCTCCGGCGAAACATAGTTGTCCATGCCGCCGATGACGGAGAAGGTGTCCGCCGGCCCGGTCCCGGGCTTGAAGGCCTCGATGATCGTATCAGGGTCGCCCTCGCGCGCGGCCATGCCCGTCTTCCGGTTGACCGGGATCAGGCTCATGCCCTCCGGCACGACGAACTTGGTCGGCCGCGCGCCGACGAGGGCGGCCTGCATGAAATCGTTGAAGAGGGGCGCCGACAGGCTGCCGCCCGTCGCGCCGCGGCCGAGCGGCGCGGGCGTGTCGAAGCCGATATAGAGGCCGGCGACCAGTTCCGGCGTGTAGCCGACGAACCAAGCATCCTTCTCGTCGTTGGTGGTGCCGGTCTTGCCGGCGACCGGGCGGTCAAGCTGGATCTTGCCGGCCGCCGTGCCGCGCGACACCACGCCCTCCATCATCGAGGTGATCTGGTAGGAGGTCATCGGGTCGAGCACCTGCTCGCGATTGTCGGTCAGGACCGGCTCCTCCTGGTTTTCCCAGTCGGCGACGTTGCAGGTGTCGCAGGTGCGGTCCTCGTGGCGGAAGATCGTCTTGCCGTAGCGGTCCTGGATCCGGTCGATCAGCGAGGGCTTGATCTGCTTGCCGCCATTGGCGAGCACGGAATAGGCCGAGACCATGCGCAGCACCGTGGTCTCGCCGGAGCCGAGCGACATGGCGAGAACCGGCATCATCTTGTCGTAGATGCCGAAACGCTCGGCATATTCGGCAACGAGGTTCATGCCCATGTCCTGGGCGAGACGCACGGTCATCAGGTTGCGCGACTTCTCGATGCCGAGCCGCAGCGTCGAGGGGCCGGCGGCACCACCGCCATAGTTTTCCGGCCGCCACACCTGGCCGCCCGAGACGATCTCGATCGGCGCGTCGAGGATGACGGAGGCCGGCGTGTAGCCGTTGTCGAGCGCCGCGGCATAGACGAAGGGCTTGAACGAGGATCCCGGCTGGCGCATCGCCTGGGTCGCACGGTTGAATTCCGACTGCGCGTAGGAGAAGCCGCCGGCCATGGCGAGCACGCGGCCGGTCTGCGGATCCATGGCGACGAGGCCGCCCTGGACCTTGGGCGGCTGGCGCAGGCGATACTCGCCCTCCGCCTCCAGCGGCTCGACATAGACGACGTCGCCGGCGTTCAGGACGCCTTCGGGAGAACGGGCGGTGCGGCGCGCGCCGGTGGCGGAGCGATAGGCCCACTGCATCGCCTTCGCGCCGATATGGCCGGTCACGCGTTCGGCGGCAACCTTGCCGGCGACGTCCTTGTCCGGCTGCAGGCCGATATCGGCACCCTTGCCGTCGACGGCGAGCACGACGGCGAGCTTCCATTCCGGCACGTCGCTGAGCGCGTTGACCTTGGCGAGCTCGACACCCCAGTCTCCGCCGACCGGGATCGTGCTGATCGGCCCATGGAAGCCACGGCGCTCGTCATAGCTGATCAGGCCGTCCTGCAGCACCTTGCGCGCGATCACCTGGATGCGCGGGTCGAGGGAGGTGCGCACCGAAAGCCCGCCCTCGTAAAGGGCATTGTCGCCGTAGCGCTGGATGATCTGCCGGCGCACTTCCTCGGCGAAATAGTCGGAGGCGAAGAGATGCGAACCGCCGCGGCGCGGCTTCACGCCGAGCGGCTGGGCCTTGGCCTCCTCGCCGTCCGCCTTGGTGACGTAGCCGTTCTCGACCATGCGGTCGATCACCCAGTTGCGCCGTTCGATCGCCGCCGCCTCGCGGCGGAAGGGGTGATAATTTGCCGGTCCCTTCGGCAGGGCAGCGAGATAGGCGGTCTCGGCGATCGTCAGTTCCGTCACCGACTTGTCGAAATAGGTGAGCGCCGCGCCGGCGATGCCGTAGGAGTTCAGGCCGAAGAAGATCTCGTTCAGGTAGAGTTCGAGAATGCGATCCTTGGAATAGGCCTGCTCGATGCGGAAGGAAAGGATCGCCTCCTTCACCTTGCGGTCGATCGTCTGGTCGGAGGTCAGCAGGAAGTTCTTCGCCACCTGTTGGGTGATGGTCGAGGCGCCGACGGGGCGGCGCCCGGAACCGAACTGCTGGATATTGACGACGATGGCGCGGGCAAGGCCGGTGATGTCGACGCCCGGATGCTGGTAGAAATTCTTGTCTTCCGCCGAGATGAAGGCGGCCTTCACCCGGTCGGGGATCGCCTGGATCGGCAGATAGAGGCGGCGCTCGCGGGCAAATTCGGCCATCAGCTGTCCGTCGCCCGCGTGAATGCGCGTCGTGACCGGCGGGGCGTATTTCGCCAGGACCTCGTAATCGGGAAGATCCCTGGTGACATGTCCGAGATAGACGGCGAGCGCGGCGGCGACGCCGAGCAGGAGAAATGCGCCAATCCCGAAGAAATATCCAATCAGTCTGATCATCGGCGAAATACCGGACCTTTCCCGAATCAATCGGTCCGGACCGCAAGCCGCCGCTGCCGCGCGCGCGCCCCGAACCGTCCCTGGTCAATCTGCACGTCGCGGCCTCGATGCCGCCGCATCCATGTCGGCGCCACTCGGCGCTCGTGGTGGCATCGAATCCCGATCCACAGGCGAAAACAGTGGCCGCTGAATAGCGGCGGGATTATGCGCAAAATAGGGCCTCGCGGCAATTTCGCCGCTCATCCCCTTGAAAAGCATACCGGTGTGACGACGGAGACACAAATCACACGATTGTCTGTCCGCTTCCGGCATAGAGCCAACGGCCGAATCCCGCAACGCCGCCGGCCGCCATCACGCCCGGGGCGCGGCCTCAGCCGCCGTTTCCGGCGACGGTCGTGCGATAGGTGCCGACGGCCGCACTGATCAGCCCCGCCACCTTCTCCCGCCAGGCCGCGTCGAGCAGCAGCTTTTCGTCATCCGGGTTCGACATGAAGCCGAGTTCGAGCAGGATGGAGGGGACGTCGGGCGCCTGGAGGACGCGGAAGCCGGCATGGCGGTGCGGATTGTTGATCAGGTTGATCTGGCCTTCGAAGGAGGAGACGACCGAGCGCGCCATGGCGATCGAAAACGCCTGGGTTTCGCGCCTCGTCAGGTCGATCAGGATGTCGGCGACCTCCGGCGGCCCGCTTTCCGCTGGCACGCCGGCGATCTGGTCGGAGAGGTTCTCGCGTTCGGCAAGGCTCGCGGCGAGATGGTCGGAGGCCCGGTCGGAGATCGTGTAGACGGTCGCGCCGCGAATGTCCTTCTGCTTCAGCGTGTCGGCATGGATCGAGATGAAGAGGTCGGCGCCGTTCTGGCGCGAGAGCTGCACCCGCTGCGACAACGACAGGAATGTGTCCGAATCGCGGGTCAGGAAGGCCTTGATGCCGGGCTCCCGGCCAAGCCGCTCGGCGAGCTGGCGGGCGAAGGCAAGGGTGACGACCTTCTCCTCGGTGCGGCTCGTCGCGCCGAGTGCGCCGGTGTCGATCCCGCCATGGCCGGCATCGACGGCGACGACGAAGCTGCCGTCCTCTTTCGGCTGGCGGATCGAGGCGAGCGTCGCCGGTGCCTCCCAGGTCTGGCCGGCCATCAGCGCGGAAAACTGCGCCTCGTCCGCCATCTCCGTATCGATGACCAGCCGGTAGCCGCGCCCCTCCTCGTCCGGCCGCGCCTGCGCGAAACTGACCGCGACGGGCCGGCGCGCTGTCAGCACGATGCGCGCGGCCCCCTCGCCCATGCCGCCATAGCGGATATCGGAAAAAAGCCCGCGTGGGCCGAGAGCGCCGTCCTTGAAGCCGAAATGGGTCTCCTGCAGGTCGATGACGATGCGATAGGGATTGGCGACGTAGTGCAGCGAAAAATCGGGCCGCCCGTCGAACTCGATGACGACACGCGTGCGCGCGTCGTCTCCGGCGATGCGGGCGCCGTAGGCGAGAAGCGGCCCGTCCGCCGCCAGGGCCTGCGCCAGGGCGAAGACCATCAGGATGCAGGCGCCGAACCCGGCGCCGATCTGTCGCGCGGCGCGGCGCCAGCCCATCCCCGTCGCTGTCGGGCCCTTACTCTGCCTCACGTGCCTCACCGGGTGAACCTCGCGATTGAAACCGTGCCTTGCATCCATTCTGAAAGACATGGCCCCATCTTGGTTAACGATCCCTTTCCAAATTAAGGACTGCATCTGGCGGACACACCTGCGCAAGGCTTCGCAAAGCCAGGAATCGATCAATAATATGGCGGGTTTGGCTTTTCCCTTGCCATTGTGACATGAAAACCATAAAAGCGTCCTGGGGAGAAAGTGTTGTCGAGTTGGAATCGAAAATTGGGCAGCCACAGCGTTTCGCCTGGCGCCGGATCAGCGCAGAACAGACCGTCTGTCGACCGCGTTTCCGCTTCTCAGATGCCGTTTTCCATTCATCCTTCGACGGTCACCTTCCCCGGCTGTTGGATGGTTCGTCATAGCCGGCGGTTGCCGGTCGCATTCGGAGCGTCGGCGCTCCAGCCCGGCTTGCTGCCGGGCATGTTTCATCGGGCCTGCAAGGGTCCAGTATTTTGGCATTCCCGTTTGGTCATGACGTTGACGAAGAGACACCGGCAAGAGGTGAAAGGGCCCTGGAACGGATCCGTTCCACGCATCGCCCCGCTCTTGGGACGTGATCGGCGCCGGACGGGAACTTTCACATCCGGCACAGGACGCCTGGCGTGCGACGGCTCTTCCCGAGGGAAGAGAGCGGACGCCTGCGCGACGGCGTGCCGAGGAGTTTACCTTACATGGCAGAGAAAATGCTCATCGATGCGTCTCACTCGGAAGAGACGCGCGTGGTGGTCGTCCGCGGCAACCGCATAGAAGAATTCGATTTCGAGTCCGAGCACAAGAAACAGATCCGCGGCAACATCTATCTCGCGAAGGTGACGCGCGTCGAGCCGTCGCTCCAGGCCGCATTCGTCGACTATGGCGGCAACCGTCACGGCTTCCTCGCCTTCGCCGAGATCCATCCCGACTATTACCAGATCCCGCTGGCGGATCGTCAGGCGCTGCTGAGGGCGGAAGCCGAGGACGCCCGGCGCGAGCGTGACGACGACGTCGAAAGCGTCGAAACCGCGCCGATCGCAGCCGCGAAAACGGCCGAGCCCTCGATCGCCGAACTGGCGGAATCGTCCCCCGCAACGACCGAGGCGAGCGACGCCGCTGCCGCCGGCATCGAAGCCCCGGTCGCCGACGACGTAACGCCGGCGGACACCGCCGAGGTCGCAGCCGAGGAAGCGCCGAAGCCGGCGAAGCCGAAGCGCGTGCGCAAGCCGCGGGCCAAGGCGGCACCCGTCGAGGCCCCGCCCGCGGAGGTCGAGGTCGCGGCAACGCTAGAGCCTGCCGCCGCGCCGGAAGGCGAGGCACAAGCCGAGGCGGCATCCTCGAGCGAGGTCGCCGATGCCGGCGACGGCGCCGTGCAGCCGCCGGCCGCCGACATCGACGATCCGGGCCCGGGCGGCACGATCGCGGCGATGGTCGACGTGGACGAGGTGTCCGAGGAAGCCGGCCGCCGCCGCGGCCATGACGACGACGAGGACGACGAGGACGACGGTCCGAACGGCGAGAAGGAAGTGATCGAGTCCGTCGGCGCGGAAGACGCGATGGAGGAGGTCCCCGACCGGCAGGTCCGGCGCCCGCGCAAACAGTACCGCATCCAGGAAGTGATCAAGCGCCGCCAGATCCTGCTGGTGCAGGTCGCCAAGGAAGAACGCGGCAACAAGGGCGCGGCGCTCACCACCTACCTGTCGCTCGCCGGTCGCTATTCGGTGCTGATGCCGAACACGGCGCGCGGCGGCGGCATTTCCCGCAAGATCACCAATCTTCCGGACCGCAAGCGCCTGAAGGAAATCGCCCGCGAACTCGAAGTGCCGCAGGGCATGGGCGTGATCCTGCGTACCGCCGGCGCCAACCGCACCAAGGTCGAGATCAAGCGCGATTTCGAATATCTGATGCGGCTTTGGGAAAACGTGCGCACGCTGACGCTGAACTCGACCGCCCCCTGCCTCGTCTACGAGGAAGGATCGCTGATCAAGCGGTCGATCCGCGACCTCTACAACAAGGACATCAACGAGATCATCGTCTCCGGCGAGGAAGGCTATCGTGAAGCGAAGGCCTTCATGAAGATGCTGATGCCGAGCCATGCCAAGGTGGTCCAGCCCTATCGCGACCTGCATCCGATCTTTGCCCGCTCGGGCATCGAGGCGCAGCTCGACCGCATGCTGCAGCCGCAGGTGACGCTGAAATCCGGCGGCTACATCATCATCAACCAGACGGAAGCGCTGGTGGCGATCGACGTCAACTCCGGGCGTTCGACGCGCGAGCATTCGATCGAGGACACCGCGCTCCAGACGAATCTCGAGGCGGCGGAAGAGGTGGCGCGCCAGTTGCGCCTGCGCGACCTTGCCGGCCTGATCGTCATCGACTTCATCGACATGGAGGAGAAGCGCAACAACCGCTCGGTCGAAAAGCGGCTGAAGGATCATCTGAAGAATGATCGCGCCCGCATCCAGGTCGGACGGATCTCGCATTTCGGCCTGCTCGAAATGTCGCGCCAGCGCATCCGCGCCTCTGTGCTCGAATCGACGACGCAGACCTGCCCGCATTGCAACGGCACCGGCCATGTGCGCTCGCAGTCCTCGATCGCGCTGCATGTGCTGCGCGGCATCGAGGAATATCTGCTGAAGAACACGACGCACGACATCACCGTTAGGACGACGCCGGAGATCGCGCTCTACCTCCTCAACCAGAAGCGCGGCACGATCACCGATTACGAGCAGCGGTTCGGCGTCTCGATCATCATCGAGGCCGACGCCCATGTGGGCGCAACCCATTTCGCGATCGATCGCGGCGAAGCAGTCGAAAACCCGGTGAAGATCGAGTCGATCCTGCATTTCGAGCCGGAGATCGAGGAAGAGGACGACATCGTTCCCGAAGAGGACGAGAGCGAAGAAACCGAGGAGGCCGTCGCGGCAACGGTGTCGACGCCGCGCGACCAGCAGATCTCCGGCGACGACCAGAACGGACGCAAGCGCAAGCGCCGCCGCCGCCGTCGCGGTGGCCGCGGCTCCGAGGGCGGTTCGGCAGGTGCCGATGAGGCGGCCCTCGGCGACGACGACGGCGACGAGGATCTCGACGCGGCGGACGAGGACGACGAGGCGGCAGCCGCGACCATCGAATCGGTCGCGACGCCTGCGGCGGATGCGGATGGCGACGGCAAGCGCAAGCGCCGCCGTCGCGGCAAGCGCGGCGGCCGGCGCAGCCGTTCCGACGAACTGGGTGGCGACGAGCATTCGGCCTCCGCCGACGACGACGGCCAGGGCGACGAGGGCGACGGCGAGGATGACGAGCCGGTCGCGACCGTTGTCGGCGACGAGGTCGGCGAGGACGAGGCTCCCGAAAGCGCCGAAGCCGTCGCACTCGACGGGACGGCCGGGGATGCGGGCGAACCTGCCCGCCCGCGCCGGCGCCGCAGGTCGTCCGGCACGGAGACGGTCGACAGCGCGCCCGCCGCCGACAGCGCCGAGGCAGGGGAAGAAACGCCCGACGGCGCCGCCGTCGACGCGCAGGAGGATCGCGACCTTGCCGAGGCGGAGGCCGCAGTGGCTGTCGAAGCCGAGGTCGAGCCGGAAGCACCCGCAGCCCCGGTTCGCGCCAATCGCGACATCACGGCGATCGCCAGCGAACCGGTGGTCCGCTCCTCGTCCGTGACCAGCGACGAAGGTGAGGCGGACAAACCGAAGAAGGGTGGCTGGTGGCAGCGCCGCGGCTTCTTCTGATCGGTCGCATGGCGCAAGCCGGCATACCGCCCGACGGGAAGGCCGCCCGGCCTTCCTGATCGCGGAAGCTTCTTGCTCCTGAAAAGGCCCAGAGACGAAAAACCCGTCATCGCGCGATGGCGGGTTTTTTCATGACGGGCGTCATTCCGGCGAACGACGGGCCCCTGCCGCTCCACCTCCCTCAGCGATGCAGGCGTGCCCTCCCCGCGCAGCATGCGTCCGGGGGAAAGGATGAGAATGAAGCGCTTCATGCGCGCAATCCGCCCTTCGCGACGAATCCCTGTTTTCCCGACTGTAGCCCGGTGCGGCGGTGTTCGATGCGGACGTCCGCGCGAGCGCCGCATTTCCGCCGGCTTTTGCGGTTTCGTCGGCGGCGGTCCCGGCGTATGGTCGGCGCCACAGCTTGTTTTCGCGAAAGGCATCGAGAGACCCATGAGACACTGGACCGTCCGGCGGATCGCCGCCCTCCTGCTCGCCGCCACGGCCCTCGCCAGCTTGCCCCGGGCGGCGCTGGCCCTTGATCCGGCGGAGAAGGAGGAAATCGGCGCCTTCGTCCGGGAATACCTGATCGCCAATCCCGAGATCATGCTCGAGGTGCAGCAGGCGCTGAAGACGAAGCAGGAAGCCGACCAGAAACAGGCCTCCGCCGCCGCGATCGACGAGAACAGCCAGGCGATCTTCCATTCGGTCCATGACGTGACCCTCGGCAATCCAAAGGGCGACGTCACCATCGTCGAGTTCTACGACTACAATTGCGGCTACTGCAAACGGGCGCTCAGCGACATGGACCAGGTCATCAAGAGCGATCCCGACGTGCGTTTCGTCCTGAAGGAACTGCCGATCCTCGGGCCCGATTCGCTCGATGCCCACAAGGTCAGCGCGGCCTTCCGCCTGATCGCGCCGGAAAAATACGGCGATTTCCACAGGCAGCTGCTCGGCAACGAGGAGCGCGCCACCGAGGCGTCGGCGATCGCGGTCGCGACCGGTCTCGGCGTCAGCGAGGCGGAGATCCGCGCCAAAATGGAAACCGATCCCCATGACGAGGCCGTCAGCGAAGCCTATTCGCTCGCCAACGCGCTCGGCGTCAGCGGCACGCCGTCCTATGTGATCGGCGACGAGGCCGTGTTCGGCGCCGTCGGTGTCGATGCGCTGAAGGCGAAGGTCGCCAATATCAGGGCCTGCGGCAAGAGCACCTGCTGACGACCATCGCCGCGCGGCCGGGCGCCGGCACGTCCCGGACGGTCGCTCCGGGAACGGCGCGCCCGAACCGAAGGTGGTGTCCCTTGCGCGTCGAGCCCGCCAAGGCGGCCGGACCTCGCGGCAAACACCCTCCGACCATCCACTGCTTCGATCCCTTTCTCTTGCGGAACCTTTCCTGATGGCGACCCTCTTCATCCTCAACGGCCCGAACCTGAACGCGCTCGGCAAGCGCGAACCCGGCATCTATGGTGGCCAGACGCTCGCCGACATCGAGACGCTCTGCCGCGCGGAAGCCGAAGGCCTCGGCTTTTCCGTCGATTTCCGCCAGTCGAACCACGAAGGCGTGCTCGTCGACTGGCTGCATGAGGCGGGAGACAC
Organism: Ensifer soli; assembly: GCF_041928815.1. Classification (NCBI taxonomy): domain Bacteria; kingdom Pseudomonadati; phylum Pseudomonadota; class Alphaproteobacteria; order Hyphomicrobiales; family Rhizobiaceae; genus Ensifer; species Ensifer soli. The sequence goes on from NZ_JBHFEI010000008.1 coordinate 222,619, forward strand.
GGCCGCAGGCGTCGCGATCAATCCCGGCGCCTACGGCCATACCTCCATCGCGCTGCATGACGCGATCCGCGCGATCCATGTGCCGGTGGTGGAGTTGCATCTCTCCAACATCCACGCCCGCGAGGAATTCCGCCACCGCTCGATGATCGCGCCGGCGGTCAAGGGGGTCATCTGCGGTTTCGGCGCCCAGAGTTATCTCCTCGCGATCCGCGCGCTGCGCGGGCTGATCGGATAGAGCGGGCAAAGCGCCGTCACCGCTGGCGATTGCGCCGGCTTGCGACATGCATTAGACCACAGAACAAGAAAACGAGGTTCGAATCCCATGGCTGACAAGAAACCCGGCATCGACAAGACGCTCATCCGCGATCTCGCCAACATCCTCAACGACACAGACCTGACGGAAATCGAGATCGAGCAGGAAGACATTCGGATCCGCGTTTCGCGAACGATCGCGACCCAGTACGTCCAGGCCCCGGTCGCAGCCCCCCTGCCCGTCGCGGCAGCGCCGGTCCAGGCGGCCGTCGCCGCTCCGGCCGCCGAGGCCGCGGCCGCCGCCTCCAAGAACGCCGTGACCGCGCCGATGGTCGGCACCTGCTACCTCGCCCCTTCGCCCGGCGCGCGCGCCTTCGTCGAGGTCGGCGGTACGGTCAAGGAAGGCCAGACCATCCTCATTATCGAGGCGATGAAAACGATGAACCAGATCCCCGCGCCGCGTTCGGGCAAGGTCGTCGAGATCCTCGTCCAGGACGGCACTCCGGTCGAGTATGGCGAAGCCGTCATGATCATCGAGTAAGGCGGCGCCATGATCTCCAAAGTCCTGATCGCCAATCGCGGCGAAATCGCCCTCCGGGTCCTGCGCGCCTGCAAGGAACTCGGCATCGCCACCGTCGCGGTCCATTCCACCGCCGATGCCGACGCGATGCATGTGCGCCTTGCCGACGAAAGCGTCTGCATCGGCCCGCCGCCCTCGCGCGACAGCTATCTCAACATCCACCAGATCGTCGCGGCCTGCGAGATCACCGGCGCCGATGCCGTCCATCCCGGCTACGGCTTCCTGTCGGAAAACGCCAAGTTCGCCGACATCCTCGAGGCACACGGCATCACCTTCATCGGCCCGACGGCGGAGCATATCCGCATCATGGGCGACAAGATCACGGCGAAGAAGACGGCCGAGGAACTGGGCATCCCCGTCGTTCCGGGCTCCGATGGCGAGGTGAAGCCCGAGAACGCGCTGGAGATCGCCCGCGCGATCGGCTTTCCCGTGCTGATCAAGGCGACGGCCGGCGGCGGCGGGCGCGGCATGAAGGTGGCGAGATCCGAGGACGACCTCGAGGAGGCGCTGCTGACGGCGCGCTCCGAGGCGGCCTCCGCCTTCGGCAACGACGCCGTCTACATGGAAAAATATCTCGGCAAGCCGCGCCATATCGAGATCCAGGTGGTCGGCGACGGCGAGGGCAACGCCATCCATCTCGGCGAGCGCGACTGCTCGCTCCAGCGCCGCCACCAGAAGGTATGGGAAGAGGCGAATTCGCCGGCACTGAATGTCGAGCAGCGCATGGCGATCGGCAAGATCTGCGCCGATGCGATGAAGAAGCTCAAATATCGCGGTGCCGGCACGGTCGAGTTCCTCTACGAGGACGGCAAGTTCTACTTTATCGAGATGAACACCCGTCTGCAGGTCGAGCATCCGATCACCGAGGCGATCACCGGCATCGACCTCGTGCACGAGCAGATCCGCGTCGCCTCCGGCGGCGGCCTCTCGGTGAATCAAGAGGATGTCGTCTTCCAGGGCCACGCCATCGAATGCCGCATCAATGCCGAGGATCCGCGCACTTTCGTCCCCTCGCCGGGCACGATCACGCATTTCCATGCGCCGGGCGGGCTCGGCGTTCGCGTCGATTCGGGCGCCTATCAGGGCTACCGGATCCCGCCCTATTACGACAGCCTGATCGGCAAGCTCATCGTGCACGGGCGCACCCGCGTCGAATGCATGATGCGCCTGCGCCGCGTGCTCGACGAATTCGTCATCGACGGCATCAAGACGACGCTGCCGCTGTTCCAGGACCTGATCAACAATCAGGACATCGCCAATGGCGACTACGACATCCACTGGCTGGAACACTATCTCGCCAGTACGACGCCCTCGGCCTAGGCGATGATCGGGTCGCGCAGACGACGGCAGGACATCACGCCGGACCTGCTGCTGCGCGCCTATTCGATCGGCCTTTTCCCGATGGCCGATTCGGCGGACGACCCGGAGCTCTTCTGGGTCGAGCCGGAACTGCGCGGCATCATCCCGCTCGACGGTTTCCACGTGTCGCGAAGCCTGCAGAAGCTGATGCGGTCAGCCCCCTTCGACATCCGCGTCGACACGGCCTTTACCGAAGTGATGCGCGGATGCGCCGCCCCGGCACCGGACCGGCCGACCACCTGGATCAACGGCAAGATCCTCGACCTCTACACGACGCTGCACGGCATGGGCTACGCCCACAGCGTCGAGGCCTTCGAGGGCGACACGCTGGTCGGCGGCCTCTACGGCATTTCGCTCGGCTCGGCCTTCTTCGGCGAAAGCATGTTCTCGCGCCGCGCCAATGCCTCGAAGATCTGCCTGGTGCATCTGGTGGCGCGGCTTAAGCAGAAGGGCTTCACCCTCCTCGACACGCAGTTCACCACCGACCACCTGAAGACCTTCGGCGCGATCGACGTCCCGAAGGCCCGGTACCAGACGCTGCTGGCCGCCGCGATGGAAGGCCCGGATCTCGTTTTCTGAATTTTCGAGTGTTTCCGTTTCAACGCCTCGTCCGGACGTCAGAGCGGTCCAGCGTCGGTTGGACACGCCTTAGAAAACCTGAGCCGGCGCCCTCACTCGGCCTGGGCTGCATCCGGCGGCGGCAGGTCTGATTTCGCCTTGCAGTCCTTCAGCCAGACGTCATAGACGGGGTGCTCGACGGCGTTGAGGCCGGGGCTGTCGGCGAACATCCAGCCGGTGAAGATGCGGCGGATCTTGCGGTCGAGCGTGATTTCGTCGACCTCGACGAAGGTCGTCACCTTCTGCGCCTCGGTCTCGTCGCGGCTGTAGCAGACGCGCGGCGTCACCTGCAGCGCGCCGAACTGCACCGTCTCGCCGATATAGACGTCGAAGGTTGTGATGCGGCCGGTGATCTTGTCGATGCCGGAGAAGACGGCGACGGGATTGGCGATCCGCGCGGCCGAAACCGGTTGCGCCAGCACGCCCGCACCGGCGGCGAGGAGACACGCCAGAACGCGTCCGCAGGCCCGCTTCTGGAACTGGAAAAGGCCCTTCGGGGCCCTGAAGAAGGTCATGCGTCACCCGTCATCTGCGGTGCGCTGCCGCCTGCCGGCCGCAGTCTTTTGCAATCCGGCGCAGCCATGCGCGCCCGCCTGCTTGCTATCGGCCGATTGTGGCGATTCCGGTTCAGGAGCGCGGCGTCCAGGCGTCATAGTCGCCGGTCACGCGCGGGCGCTCGCCGGCGCGGGCGATCGAGCCCTTGGGGCGATAGGCGCCGGCGGTTCCGGTCCGGTTCGGCTGGTGCGGCGCCTGCCATTCGCGCGGCGTATAGCTCTCGTCCGCCGGAGAAATGTCGGTGCGGTGATGCATCCAGCCGTGCCAGCCGGCCGGAATGGCCGAGGCATCGGCATAGCCGTTATAGATCACCCAGCGGCGGGTGCGCCCCTCGGAATCGGTGCCGCCCTGATAATAGACATTGCCGAACTCGTCCTCGCCGACACGGGTTCCAAAGCGCCAGGTGTGGAAGCGCGTTCCGATCGTCTGTCCGTTCCACCAGGTGAAAATCTGCGCCAGCAAAGACATGAAGCACTCGCTTTCGGCCGGTGCGCCCCAAGGCGTCCGGAGGGGTTGGCTTTCCGTCGCTTATGCCGCGCAAGGCCCGGGTTGTCCAGCGGTTCTGCGGTCGCAGGTTCTATTTCAACGCAAGCTTGAAGCCGCGATGGGAGGGGGCGAAACCGAGGCGTTGGTAGAATCGGTGCGCGTCCGCCCGCTTCACGTTCGACGTCAGCCGGATCGACGCCATCCCTTGCGCCCTCGCCGCATTAATCGCGACGCGGACCATGGCCTCGCCGATTCCCCGGCCACGCCGGTCGGCCCGGACCTGCACGGCTTCGAGGATCATATGGGCGGCTCCCCTGTCCGTCAGCGACACCGTCACCAGCGTCTGGAACGTGCCGACCACGGCCCCGTCCAGTTCGGCGACGTAGAGCGTCTCGCTCGAGGACGCGGCGATGCGGTCGAAGGCGGCGCGATAGGCGGGAAAGGCCGCCGGATCGGTCGTGTCTCCATGGCCGCCGATCGTATCGTCGGCGAAAAGCGCGATCAGCGCCGGCAGGTCGTCAGGCGTCGCCTGCCGGATGATCAGGGAAGCGTTCGGCATCATGCGTCAGGGTCCGGAAGAAAGACTCGGTCCCACAGCATGTCGGGCACCGACGACGAACGCATGACGGCAGCGGTCAGGCGAGCGCTTTTTCGAAGAGGACGGTCGCCGTGCCGGCATGCTCGACGATCTTGGCGAAGCCATGCGCATCGAAGAAGGCGATCGCAGCCGCATTGCCCGGCGCCACCTCGACCCGCATGCGCCGTGCGTCGGGAAAACACGTTTCGAGCTCGGCGAAGAGATCGCGCGCGATCCCCCGACGCCGGAAGCGGGCATCGACGCAGAGCATGTGGAGCTGCACCGTTTCCTTCAGCGCCATCGCGGCATAGCCGAAGCCGGCGATCGTCTTTCCGTCATCGGCGACGACGCATTCGGCGTCCGGGCGCGCGAGCCACGCCGTCAGTGTCGCGGAAGGAACCGGCGGCACCGGGCCCACCGCCGACAGGAGCGCCGCGACCTTCTCGATATCGCGCGCGGACGCGCTGCGCACGAAGAACAAGGGATCAGTCCTCGAGGCCGAGCTTCGCCTTGACCAGCGCCTGCACGGCCTGCGGATTGGCCTTGCCGCCGGTCGCCTTCATCACCTGGCCGACGAACCAGCCGGCAAGCGACGGCTTCGCCTTGACCTTGGCGACCTGGTCGGGATTGGCGGCGATGATGTCGTCGACGGCCTTTTCGATCGCGCCCGTGTCCGTCACCTGCTTCAGGCCGCGCGCCTCGACGATATCGGCCGGCTCGCCGCCCTCGGTCCAGACGATCTCGAAAAGGTCCTTGGCGATCTTGCCGGAGATGGTGCCGTCCTTGATGAGATCGATGATGCCGCCGAGCTGGAGGGGCGAAACCGGAGTCTCCTCAATGGCTTTGCCGGCCTTGTTCAAGGCGCCGAGCAGGTCGTTGATCACCCAGTTCGCTGCGATCTTGCCGTCGCGCCCGGCGGCCACCGCCTCGTAATAATCGGCGATCGCCTTCTCCGAGACGAGCACCGAGGCGTCATAGACCGAGAGGCCGAGATCGCGGACGAAGCGCTCCTTTTTGTCGTCGGGAAGCTCCGGAAGGTCGGCGAGGAGCGCGCCGACGAAGGCGTTGTCGAATTCCAGCGGCAGGAGGTCGGGATCGGGGAAATAGCGGTAGTCGTGCGCGTCTTCCTTCGAGCGCATCGAGCGCGTCTCGCCCTTGTTCGGGTCGAAAAGACGGGTCTCCTGGTCGATGACGCCGCCATCCTCGAGGATGCCGATCTGGCGGCGTGCCTCGTATTCGATCGCCTGGCCGATGAAGCGGATCGAGTTGACGTTCTTGATCTCGCAGCGCGTGCCGAACCCCTCGCCCGGACGGCGGACGGAGACGTTGACGTCGGCGCGCATCGAGCCCTCGTCCATGTTGCCGTCGCAGGTACCGAGATAGCGCACGATCGAGCGCAGCTTCGTCATGTAGGCTTTGGCCTCGTCGGAGGAGCGCATGTCCGGCTTGGAGACGATCTCCATCAGCGCCACGCCCGAACGGTTGAGGTCGACATAGGACATGGTCGGATGCTGGTCATGCATCGACTTGCCGGCGTCCTGCTCCAGGTGCAGGCGTTCGATGCCGATCTCGATATCCTCGAAATTGCCCTGCCGGTCGGGTCCGAGCGAGATGACGATCCTTCCCTCGCCGACGATCGGATCCTTGTACTGGGAGATCTGGTAGCCCTGCGGCAGGTCGGGGTAGAAATAGTTCTTCCTGTCGAAGACGGAGCGATGGTTGATCGTGGCCTTCAGCCCGAGCCCGGTGCGCACGGCCTGGCGCACGCATTCCTCGTTGATGACGGGCAGCATGCCGGGCATGGCGGCGTCGACCAGCGAGACGTTCGCATTGGGCGCATTGCCGAAGGTGGTCGAGGCGCCGGAGAAAAGCTTCGACTCGCTTGAGACCTGCGCATGCACCTCCATGCCGATGATCACCTCCCAGTCGCCCGTGGCGCCCGGGATATAACGTTTCGGGTCGGATTCGCGCATGTCGACGATCGTCATGGTCTGCCCTTGGAACTCATAGATTTGAACCGTCTCGGTAGAACATATGGTGAGGCGGCGCAAGGCATCGGGACCGGCGGCGGACCGATCGGGATCACCGCCTCGGTGTCCAGGGCGTAGGCGGAACAGTGCGGAGGGTCAGAACCCGTCCGGCCCATAGCCCGATGCGACATCCTCGACGAGCATGCGCCTGAGGCCGACCGATTCGACGTCGCGGTCGAGCTTGGTCGAATGGGCGATGGAGAGCCAGGAGACCGCATAGCCGCGATTGGTGAAGAAGGAGATCGCGGCCCTGTTGCGGGCATGGGTTTGCAGGCACACCTGCGGCTGGCCGGCAGCGGCGACCTCCGCCTCCATCGCCGCGAGCAGCGCCGAGCCGGCACCGCGCTTCTGCGCCGCCGGCCGCACCCAGAGGTCGGTGATCTCGTCGTCCCCTCGCTCGCGGGCGGCCCAGCCGAGCGGTTCGCCGCCCTCCTCCGCGACGCGCACGACAGGCCATGAGGCCGCGAGGAACCGAATGAAAGCCTCGGCCGCATTGTCCCGCAGCCGCTCCAGATCCGCCACGCCGGCGATCGCCTGTCCCCAGGCCGCAAGCCCAATCGCGGCCAGCGCGGGCACATCCTCTTTCCGGGCGTGGCGGATGGCGATCATGGGCTCTCCGTGACGAAAACGCCATCAAACCATCGCAACCGCCGTCTGGCGAGGGGTGAGCCGCCGCTTCCTGCGAAGCGGCGGCTCCTGTCACGTGCCGTGGTCGCGCAACTGCACCAGCTCGTTCATCAGGCCGGAGGTTCCGTTGTGGATCGTCAGGCGCTCGACCTTGCCGGCGATCGCCTCCAAGGCCTCCAGTTCCTTCAACCGCAGCATGACCGGGTTCTCGGCCATCACCTTCGCCGTGTTGAGCAGCGCGCGCGTGGCGTTGGTTTCCTCGCGGCGGCGGATGACGTTGGCTTCCGCCTGCTTCTCCGCCGCGACGACCTGGTTGAGGATGTCGCGCATCTCACCCGGAAGGATCACGTCCTTCAGCACGATGGTGCCGACCTCCAGCCCGACCGCCGCCATGTCGGCGCGCACGCGCTCCGCCACCTCCAGATCGACCGTTCCCTTGCGTTCGAGGATCTGGTCGAGCGTCAGCGCGCCGAGCGCCCGGCGGAAGGCGACCTGCAGCGCGCGGTACAGCGTGTCGGAAAAATCCTTCACCACCGTTACCGCGCTCAGCGGATCGACGACGCGGAACTCGGCCGAGACGTTGACGCGGATCGTCACCCGGTCGCGGGTCAGCAGTTCCTGTCCGGTAACGTCGAGCGACTGCCGCTTGAGGTCGACCACGCGCACCTGCACCGTCTTGCCGACGTTCCAGAAGGCGTGCTGGCCCGGCGGCAACGTGCGCTCGTGGACGCCGTCGACGAAAAGCAGGCCGACCTGGCCTTCGTTGACGACAAAGGCTGTGACGAGCTCGGTGCGCCGCGCCCGCGTCAGCCGGCGCATCAGGTCCGGCGCGATGTCGAGCGAGGCGGACACGTCGATCCGCGTTTCCGACCATGGCCCCGCATCCTGCCAGACCACGAGCTTCTGGTTCGGCGCGAAGACGCTGTAGATCAACTGGTCGCGCTCCAGCACCAGCACCTCGCTGGCATGGGTGCGGAACACCTTCAGGTGCCGCTCGGCGATTGCCGGGAGCCTGTCGAACAACGCCTTCTCGTAGACCGACGAGAAGGCCGGCGCGCTGAGGTCGAAACGCACGGTCTCCAGCATGCCCTGCCGGTTCGGCAGCATGTGCACGCCCGGCCCGAACAGACCGAGGATCTCTCCTCTGTAGAGGGCGAGCAACCGTTCGTTTTCCTTCACCAGGACGCGCGAGCGCCCCAGAATCGCTTCGAGAAATGTCATCGTTTCCACTCCTTCGGCATGGCTACGGCATGAACCGATCGTCCTTTCGTCTGGACCCTTGCCGGTCCGGCGGCTGTTCCCGGGGAAACCCTGTTGGCCGTCGGGGAACGTTCGAGGCCGGGCAGGAGAAAAGTCCGGGGACCGCTGGCAGTCCGGCGAGACGGGCCCATGGGAGAGGGTGTTGCGGCGGGACGGCGGGCGCCGGGAAAACCCTTTGCCGGCCGTCCCGCGGCGTGACCTTCACCAAAGGCCGGGCCTTGCCCGACCGGCCTCGGAAGGCGCCGCCGACACCTTTCGGCCCGGCATCGTCACCCTCGGCATTGCAGTCTCCGGACCCATCGTTTTTCAACACCTTAACAGGGTGCTGCTGGGGGGATCCAGCATGGAGAAGGATTCGAACCTTCGACTTCAGACCTTAATCTGACGCTCTAAACCGCAGAGCTATCCTTGGAGCAGACAACGGGACTCGAACCCGCGACCTCCGGACGGCCGTCCGGCGCTCTTCCGCTGAGCTAGGTCCGCGATAGATGGTGCACATGCCCGTACACGGTGGCGGCAGGGCCGCCCCGCGCGGGAGGAGTTTGGACCTCCGTCCTTGCGACATCCGCAGCGCATATACGCTGCGGAACGGCAGAATATTCAAGGCGTCTTGGAAAAATTTCGCGAATATGAAAACGGCGGCCCGCAAGAGCCGCCGTTTGGATGGAAAAACCGGTTCGGCCGTGCCGCCGCTACCACCACTTCGCCGGCGCGAAGCGGCCGGCGGCCTGCTCGATTACATGGGCGGTGCGGAACAGCGTCTCCTCCTCGAAGGGGCGGCCGATAAGTTGCAGGCCGAGCGGCAGGCCCTTGTGGTCGAGGCCGGCGGGAACGGAGAGACCGGGCAGGCCCGCCATGTTCACCGTCACGGTGAAGATATCGTTCAGATACATCTTCACCGGATCGGCGGCCAGATCCTCGTCGGCGATGCCGAAGGCGGAGGACGGTGTCGCCGGCGTCAGGATGGCGTCGACGCCGGCGTCGAAGGCCAGTTCGAAATCGCGCTTGATCAGCGTGCGCACCTTCTGCGCCCGGAGATAATAGGCATCGTAATAGCCGGCCGAGAGCACATAGGTGCCGATCATGATGCGGCGCTTGACCTCGGAGCCGAAGCCGGCGGCGCGCGTCTTCTCGTAGAGATCGACGATGTCGCGGCCGTCGACGCGCAGGCCGTAGCGCACGCCGTCATAGCGGGCGAGGTTCGAGGACGCCTCGGCGGGCGCGACGATATAATAGGCCGGCAGCGCGTATTTCGTGTGCGGCAGGGAGATGTCGACGATCTCGGCGCCGGCATCCTTCAGCCAGGCGATGCCCTGCTGCCACAGCGCCTCGATCTCGTCAGGCATGCCGTCGACGCGGTACTCCTTCGGGATGCCGATGCGCATGCCCTTGACGGAGCCGCCGATCGCGGCCTCGTAGTCCGGCACAGGGATATCGACCGAGGTCGTATCCTTCGCATCCGTGCTCGCCATCGAGCCGAGCAGGATCGCGGCATCGCGCACGTCGCGGGCGATCGGCCCGGCCTGGTCCAGCGAGGAGGCGAAGGCGACGATGCCCCACCGCGAGCAGCGCCCATAGGTCGGCTTGATGCCGACCGTGCCGGTGAAGGCCGCGGGCTGGCGGATCGAGCCGCCGGTGTCGGTCGCCGTCGCCCCGGCACAGAGGAAGGCGGCGACGGCCGCGGCCGAGCCGCCCGACGAGCCACCCGGCACGAGGTCGAGGTTGGAGCCCTGCGCCCGCCACGGGTTCTTCACCGGCCCGTACCAGGAGCTTTCATTCGACGAGCCCATGGCGAATTCGTCCATGTTGAGCTTGCCGAGCATGACGGCGCCGTCGTTCCACAGGTTCTGCGTCACGGTCGATTCGTAGCGCGGCTCGAAACCGTCGAGAATGTGGCTGCAGGCCTGGGTGTGGACGCCTTCGGTCGCGAAGAGGTCCTTGATGCCGAGCGGAATGCCTTCGAGCGCCCCCGCGTTTCCACCGGCGATGCGGCCGTCCGAGGCCTTCGCCATGGCGCGCGCCTTCTCCGGCGTCACCGCGACATAGGCATTCAGCGCGCCGTTGGCGGCCTCGATCGCGGCGAGGTAGGCATCGGTGAGTTCGACGGCCGTGATCTCCTTCGCCGTGAGCTTGGCGCGGGCTTCGGCGATGGTCAGGCGGGTGAGGTCGGTCATGGTCGGCAGTCTTTCGCGGGACGGGAGAAGGAGCGCGGCGGATCGGAGGCCGGCGGCCTATTCGACGACTTTCGGCACGAGGAAGAAGTTGCGGTCCGACAGCGGCGCGTTGGCGACGATATCGTCCGCCTTGTTGCCGTCGGTGACGACGTCCTCGCGCTTCTTCATCGCCATCGGCGTCACCGAGGTCATCGGCTCGACGCCGGAGACGTCCACCTCGGAAAGCTGTTCGACGAAGCCGAGGATGCCGTTCAGCTGACCCGTCATCGTTTCGGCCTCCTCCGCGCTCACGGCGATGCGGGCAAGGCGCGCGACGCGCTTGACGGTGGCGAGGTCGACGGACATGGGCGGCTCCGGAAGGTCAGAAGGTCTGGCTTCGCTATACTGGCCCGCAACTGCGCGCGCAACCCGCGCGAAGGGGCGATCGGCCGAGAGGATCGCCCCTTCGACGGTCAGAACGAGACCGTGCCGCCGATCTCCGGCACGGCGACCCGCGTCTTCACGCCCTCCATGCCGGCGATGAAGGTCTCGGCGGTCGGCGCGACGAGGGGGAAGGTGGCGTAATGGCAGGGGATCGCCGTTTCGAACTTGAAGTAGCGCTGGCAGGCGAGCGCCGCGACCGCGCCGCCCATGGTGAAGCGGTCCCCGACCGGAACGAGGCCGATATCGGGCTGGTGCAGCTCGTGGATCAGCGCCATGTCGGAGAAGATGTCGGTATCGCCCATGTGGTAGAGCGTCGGCTCGGCGTCGAAATGCAGGACGAGGCCGTTGGCGTTGCCGAGCGAATGGGAGACGCCGTCCTCGGTGATCTGGGCCGAGGAATGCAGTGCGTTGACGAAGGTGGCGCTGAAGCCGGACAGCTGGATCGTGCCGCCGGTATTGCCCATTTCCAGCGCGCTCACACCCTTGGAGCCGAGCCAGGCGGCGAGATCGGCATTGGCGACGACGGTGGCGCCGGTCTCCTTCGCCAGCGCCACCGTGTCACCGACATGGTCGCCATGGCCGTGGCTGAGCAGGATGTGGGTGAGCCCCTTCGCCGCGTCCTTGCGGCCCTCCTCGCGGAAGACCGGATTGCCGGTGAAGAAGGGGTCGACGAGGATCGTCGCCGTGCCGGTCTCGATGCGGAAAGCGGAATGGCCGAGCCAGGTGATCTTCATGATAGGTTTCCTCGCGGTTTGCGTCTAAGGATCTCGAACGGCGTTTACGGAAGGCGGGGCAGCGCGGTTCATCGATGACGGTATTGACGATAGAAGACCTCGCGGCGACGCTTCAACCCCGCCACGCCATAGCCGGGATCGATCTCGGCACCAAGACGATCGGCCTGTCGATGTCCGATCTCGGCCGGCGTTTCGCCTCGCCGCGGCCGGTCCTGAAGCGGGTGAAATTCGCCGCCGATGCGCAGGCGCTCCTCGCATTCGCGCAAAAGGAAGCCGTCGCGGCCTTCGTCATCGGCCTGCCGCTCAACATGGACGGCTCGCAGGGCCCGCGCGCCCAGGCGACGCGCGCCTTCGTTCGCAACATGGAGGGAAAAACGGAGATTCCCTTCGTCTACTGGGACGAGCGGCTGTCGACGGTGGCGGCCGAGCGGGTGCTGATCGAGATGGACGTGTCCCGCGGCAAGCGCAAGGAGCGGATCGATTCGGCCGCGGCCGCCTTCATCCTTCAGGGCGCGCTCGACAGGCTCGTGTCCTTGGAAAGGGCGGCCTGAGCCGCCTCGCGCGCGGCCTTGCGCCGCAGCCACCAGGCGCGGATCTCGCGGCGCTTGCGGAAGAGCACGATGCCGAAAACGATCAGCGTATCGAAGGCGATCGCCCGCGCGACCAGCGGCGGGATCGTCTCCGGCGGAATGCCGAGGATCTTGCCGTAGATGGCAAAGACCAGGTCATGGGCCTGGCGCGTCAGCATGAAGATGCCGAAGCTCATGTCGTTCAGCGACAGGTAGTACCAGCCGCCGAGCAGAAGGACGGGGCAAGCCCAGAGTATGAGGAACCACTTCATGTCGCCCTCCGCGCGCCGAGCCCCGGCCCGATCAGCGGAAAGGCGATGCGGTCGAGGAAGACGACGCCGGTCAGCACCAGCGCCGGAACGGCAATATCGACCGCCACTCCGGAAAAGAACGTCATCATCATTACCAACATGCCTGTCCGCATGGGCCCTGCCCTGTCCCTGCGGACCTCATGCCCGCATGCTTATTCATGTGGCGCGTTAACCCTCTTCGGGCAACGTAAACCTTTCATTAAGGTTAATATCCACCGTCGGGGACCGTGCCGACGCGCGCATCCCGAGTCCGGAAATCGCTCCAAGAAACTGTTTTTTATCGTCTTTTCATCATTCTCACAGTTTGAATCAGGAAGACCGCGACGTTTCACCCCGAAAGTGAGACATCGGCCATGCGGCAGCGATGGTAAACGGGACGCGCCGGATTCTCGCCGCAAAACGCCCGCACGCATTGCGGCACAGGCGGCGCGCCTGTAACCGGACGGCGCCAGCCCTCGCGCCATGCCGCCAGACACACGACGAGATCCGCCTTGACCGCCATTTTCGAAAGCATCCTGCCGGTCTTTCTCCTCGTCGCGCTCGGCTGCGGCCTCAAGCGCTCGACCCGCATCGACGGCACGCTCTGGAACGGGCTCGAGCAGTTCGGCTACTTCGTGCTCTTCCCGGCGCTGCTGTTTTCCACCCTCGCCCAGGCGGATTTTTCCGGCATGCGGGCGGATGCGACCGGCATCGCCACCATCGGCAGCATCACCCTGATGGCGCTCGCCGTGCTCTGCCTCTGGCCGCCGATGCGCCGTCGCGGCGTCTCTCCAGCCGCCTTCACCTCGGTCTTCCAGACCGCGACGCGCTGGAACGGCTTCATGGCGCTGGCGATCGCCGCCAAGCTCTATGGCAGCCTCGGCCTCAGCCTGACGGCGCTGACGATGACGCTGGTGATCGTGCCGATCAATTTCTACAATATCGGCGTGCTCGTCTGGTTCGGCGGCGGCACGCGCAGCCTCCGCTTCTTCGCCGTGAAGATCCTCACCAATCCGCTGATCGTCGCCTCGCTCGCCGGCATCGTGCTGAACGTCGCCGGCATCACCGTCTACGCGCCGGTGATGACGGCGATCGAGATGCTCGGCAACGCCTCGCTCAGCCTCGGCCTGGTGATGGTCGGCGCCGGGCTGAAAATCGCCGACGCGCTCAAGCCCCGGCCGGTTGCGCTTCTCTCGGTGGCGCTGAAACTTCTGCTGATGCCCGTCTTCATGGTGGCGGCCAGCCATCTCCTCGGCATCCGCGGCGATGCGCTGCTCGTCATCGCGCTGGGGGCCGCCGTCCCGACGGCGATGAACGGCTATCTGCTGGCCAAGCAGATGGGCGGCGACGCGCCCCTCTACGCCGCGGTCGCGACGCTGCAGACCGTCGCCTCCTTCTTCACGATCCCGCTGGTGCTGTGGCTGACCGGCTATCTCGCCGCCGGATAGAGCAGGTCGACGATCTGCGCCGAATCGAAGCGCGAATCGAGCATGCCGTAGGTCGCGCGCCAGCCGCCGGCGAGGCGCGATTCGAGGAAGGCGTCGGCGAGCCGCCCGGCGCCGAGACGGTAGAGTTCGGCGGCGGCACCGGCGAGCGCCAGCTGCTCGACGAGAAGCCGCGTCGAGCCCTCGTCGCGCTCGCAGAGCGACATGGCGGCGCGCAGCACGTCGAAGGTCTTGCGACCGGCAGGGCCGAGATCGCGGCCGATCACGGCGAAGAGCTGCTCGAACAGGTCCTTGCCGCGCGCGACCACCTTCAGCACGTCGAGCGCCAGGACGTTGCCGCCGCCTTCCCCGAGGGCGGCGGCGGGTGCTGCGCGATAGTGCCGGGCGATCGCCCAGTCCTCGACATAAGAATTGCCACCCATCGCCTCCATCGCCTCGGCGATCAGCATCGGGGCGATCTTGGCGCACCAGTATTTCGCCACCGGCGTCATCAGCCGGGCATAGGCGGCGTCCTCGGCACTCTCGCCGGCCCGGTCGAAGGCGGCGGCGACACGCAGCGCCAGTGCCGTCGCGGCGGCGACGTCGAGCGCCATGTCGGCGACGACCCGCGTCATCAGCGGCTGGGCGATCAGGGCGCGGCCGCCGACCTGGCGCCCGCGCAGGTGGTGCACGGTCTCGGCCAGAGCCGCGCGCATCGTGCCTGCTGCGGCGAGCGCACCATCGAGCCGCGTGAGCGTCACCATGTCGAGGATGGTGCGCTGACCGGCATCGGGCGCGCCGAGCGCGAAGCCGAAGGTCTCGGAGAACTCCACCTCGGCCGTCGCGTTCGAGCGATTGCCGAGCGTGTCCTTCAGCCGCTGGAAGCGCAGCCCGTTCGCCGAACCATCCTCCAGAAGGCGCGGCACGAGGAAGCAGCCGAGCCCCTCGCGTGTCTGGGCGAGCATGATGAAGGCGTCGCTCATCGGCGCGGAGAGATACCATTTGTGGCCGCCGAGCCGGTAGATCCCCTCGCCGACGCGTTCCGCGCGCGTGACCGTCGCGCGCAGGTCCGATCCGGCCTGCTTTTCGGTCAGTCCCATGCCGATGGTGACGGCGGATTTCTGCATCCAGGGGCGATTGGTCGAATCATACTTGCGGGCAAGGATCTTCGCCGCCCACTCCTTCTGCACGACGGGCGCCGCCGCCATGGCGGCGACGGAGGCGCTCGTCATCGTCATCGGCGCGAGGTGACCAGCCTCGAGCTGCGCCGTCAGGTAATAGCGCACCGCCCGGGCCCGATGCGACTGGCCGCGTTCGCCCTCGATCGTTTCCCAGGCGGAAGAATGCAGGCCGGCGCCCATCGACCGCCGCATCAGCGCATGCCAGGCCGGATGGAACTCGACGACGTCGAGCCTTTCGCCGCGAGGCCCGTGCGAGCGCAGCTGCGGCGCGCCGTGGTCGGCCATGCGCGCCAGCTCCTGCGCCTCGGCCGAGGTGACGAAGCGCCCGATCGCCTCGAAATCCTCCTTCAGCGCCCGCGGCAGCCCCGCCGTCGCATCGACCACCAGCGGATCGGACCGGTAGGCGTTGATGCCGGAATAGGGCGCCGGCTGGTTGAGCTCGGCCTGGATCTTGTCGGTGCGCGGCGCTTGGGTCATGGCCCGCTTCTAGCCGATGTTTGCCCCCCGTGAAACGGGTCCTCCGCGCCGCCGCTTGCGGTTCCTCAACTTTTCTCGCGGCCCTGCCCCCGCCAACTTGCCGCAGGCCCGGCAAGGCACTAAGAGAACGCGACATTCACAAGGACAGCAGGCGGCGCTCATGGCATCGTTTCCGCACCGGCATCTCCTCGGCATCAAGGATCTGAGCGAACAGGACATCACCCTGCTCCTCGACCGCGCCGACGAGGCCGTGAAGATCTCCCGCCAGCGCGAGAAGAAAACCTCGACATTGCGCGGCCTGACGCAGATCAACCTCTTCTTCGAGGCCTCCACCCGCACCCAGGCCTCCTTCGAGCTTGCCGGCAAACGGCTCGGCGCCGACGTGATGAACATGTCGGTCGGCAACTCCTCGGTGAAGAAGGGCGAGACGCTGATCGACACGGCGATGACGCTGAACGCGATGCATCCGGACGTGCTCATCGTGCGCCATTCCTCCGCCGGGGCCGCCGCGCTTCTGGCGCAGAAGGTCTCCTGCGCCGTCGTCAATGCCGGCGACGGGCAGCACGAGCACCCGACGCAGGCGCTGCTCGACGCGCTGACCATCCGCCGCGCGCGCGGCAAGCTCGCCCGCATCATCGTGGCGATCTGCGGCGACGTGCTGCATTCGCGCGTCGCCCGCTCCAATATCATTCTCCTGAACCGCATGGGCGCGCGGGTGCGCGTCGTCGCGCCGGCAACGCTGCTTCCCTCGGGGATCGCCGAGATGGGCGCCGAGGTCTACCATTCGATGGAGGAGGGACTGAAGGGCGCCGACGTGGTCATGATGCTGCGGCTGCAGCGCGAGCGCATGTCGGGCGCCTTCGTGCCGTCGGTGCGCGAGTATTTCCGTTATTTCGGCCTCGACGCCGAGAAGCTGAAGGCGGCGAAGGACGATGCGCTCGTGATGCATCCCGGCCCCATGAACCGGGGCGTCGAGATCGCCTCCGAGATCGCCGACGGTCCGCAGAGCGTGATCGAGGCACAGGTGGAAATGGGGGTCGCGGTGCGCATGGCCGTGATGGAAACGCTGCTCCTGTCGCAGTCGGAGGCATGACGCGATGACGAAGCCGCTTGTCCTCACCCATCTGCGCATCCTCGACCCCTCGCGCGACCTCGACGAGACCGGCGCGATCATCGTCGTCGACGGGCGCATCGCCGCCGCCGGCGCCGGAGCGATGAACCAGGGCGTGCCCGACGGGGCGGAGGTGCGCGACTGCCGCGACCTCGTCGCCGTGCCCGGCCTCGTCGACGCGCGCGTCCACACCGGCGAGCCGGGCGCGGAACACCGCGAGACGATCGAATCGGCGGCGAGGGCGGCGGCGGCCGGCGGCGTCACCTCGATCATCACCATGCCGGACAGCGAACCGGTCATCGACGACATCGCCCTTGTCGAGTTCGTGCTCAAATCCGCCCGCGACCGCGCCGTCGTCAACGTCCATCCGGCAGCGGCGCTGACCAAGGGGCTGGCCGGCACGGAGATGACCGAGTTCGGTCTCCTGCTCGAGGCCGGCGCCGTCTGCCTGACGAACGGCCGCCAGCCGCTGCACGACACGCAGGTGCTGCGCCGGGCGATGACCTATGCGCGGGAATTCGGCGCGGTCATTTCGCTGGAGACCCGCGACCGCTATCTCGGCGCGAACGGCGTGATGAACGAGGGGCTGCTCGCAAGCTGGCTCGGGCTTTCCGGCATTCCGCGCGAGGCGGAACTGATCCCGCTCGAACGCGACCTGCGCATCGCGGCGCTGACGCGTGGCGCCTATCATGCGGCAAAGCTCTCCGTTCCCGAATCGGTCGCGGCCGTCACCGACGCACGCAGCCGCGGCGTCAACGCCACCTGCGCCGCCTCGATCAACAATCTGACGCTGAACGAGAACGACATCGGCGAATACCGCACCTTCTTCAAGCTGTCGCCGCCGCTGCGCGGCGAGGACGATCGCAGCGCGATGGCCGACGCACTGGCGAAGGGCGAGATCGACATCATCGTCTCCTCGCACGATCCGCAGGACGTCGACACCAAGCGCCTGCCCTTCGCCGATGCCGCCGACGGCGCCGTCGGCCTCGAAACCCTGCTCCCGTCGGCGCTGCGCCTGCACCACAGCGGCTCTGTGCCGTTGATGCGGCTGATCGATGCGCTCTCCACCCGGCCGGCGCGGATCTTCGGTCTCGATGCGGGAACGCTGGCGCCCGGCGCGCGCGCCGACATCACCCTCATCGACCTCGACGAGCCGTGGATCCTGTCGCGCGACGCGCTCTTGTCGCGCTCGAAAAACACGCCCTTCGAAAATGCCCGCTTTACCGGCCGCGCCGTTCGCACCTATGTTTCGGGACGCTGCGTCCATTCCGTCTGACGGCGGCCGATCGGGGGAGGATCTCTGGTGAACGACGTCTTCTGGGAACCCGGCCTGCTGCCGACGCTCGCGAGCCTCGTCTTCGGCTACCTGCTCGGCACCATCCCCTTCGGCTTGATCCTGACGCGGGCGGCGGGCCTCGGGGACGTGCGCAAGATCGGCTCCGGCAATATCGGCGCCACCAACGTGCTGCGCACCGGCAACAAGAAGCTGGCGGCCGCGACCCTTCTGCTCGACGCGCTGAAGGGAACGGCGGCGGCGGCGCTGGCCGGCCTCGTCTCGCCGGATCTGGCGCTTTCTGCCGGTTTTGCCGCCTTTCTCGGCCATCTCTTCCCGGTCTGGCTCGGCTTCAAGGGCGGCAAGGGTGTCGCGACCTATATCGGCGTTCTGCTCGGCGTGGCGCCGCCGATGATGCTCGTCTTCGCCGTGGTCTGGCTCGCCTCGGCGAAGATCACCCGCTATTCCTCGCTTTCGGCGCTGATCGCGACGCTGGTCGTGCCCGTCGTCACCTATGCGTTCGACCACGAGAAGATGGCGATCCTCTTCGCGGTGATGACCGCCATCACCTGGATCAAGCACCGCGCCAACATCGCAAGGCTCCTGAACGGAACGGAAAGCAGGATCGGTTCGAAGGGTTAGGCCCATGCCGGCATACGGGGCGGAGCGGAAAGGCACGGCGCTGACCGACCGGCAGCGCCTCGCCTGGCTGCGGCTGATCCGCAGCGACAATGTCGGTCCCGTCACCTTCCGCCACCTGATCAATCATTTCGGCACGGCGCAGGCGGCGATCGAGGCGCTGCCGGAGCTCTCCCGCCGCGGCGGCTCGCCCCGGCCGATCCGCATCGCGAGTCTGAGCGAGGCCGAGCGCGAAATGGAGACGGCCGCGCGGGCCGGCGCCCGCTTCATCGGGCTCGGCGAGCCGGATTATCCGCCGGCGCTGCGCCAGATCGACGGCGCGCCGCCGCTCCTTGCCGCGAAAGGACGGCTCGACGCCGCGACGACGCCCTCGCTCGGCATCGTCGGCGCCCGCAATGCGTCTGCGAACGGCATGAAGTTCGCGGCGATGATCGCCCGCGAGGCGGGCCGCGCCGGCTATGTCGTGACCTCCGGCCTGGCCCGCGGCATCGACACGGCCGCCCACCGCGCCACGCTTGCAACCGGCACCATCGCCGCGATGGCCGGCGGCCTGGACAAGCCCTATCCACCGGAAAACATCGGCCTTCTCGACGAGATCACCGAGGGCCAGGGCCTCGCGATCAGCGAGATGCCCTTCGGCTGGGAGCCACGCGCGCGTGACTTCCCGCGGCGCAACCGGCTGATCGCCGGTATCGCGCTCGGCGTCGTCGTGGTCGAGGCGGCGGTCCGGTCCGGATCGCTGATCACCGCGCGGCTCGCCGCCGATTTCGGCCGGCTGGTCTTCGCGACGCCCGGCTCCCCCTTCGACCCGCGCTCGGAGGGCACCAACAACCTCCTGAAACAGGGCGCCACGGTGACGACGGCCGCCTCCGACGTGCTCGATGCGCTGGCGCCGCTCAGCCGCTTCGATCTCTTTTCACCGCACGAGATCGACGAACCGCCGCGCGAACAGGCGGAGACCCGCCCCGATGCACCCTCGGACCGGGACCGCGCGACGCTGATCGAGGCCCTGTCCTTCTCGCCGACGGATGTCGACGACATCGTCCGCCATACCGGCCTTTCCGCCGCCGCCGTCCATCTCGCCCTTCTGGAACTGGACCTGGCGGGCCGGCTGCAGCGCCACTCAGGCGGACGGGTCTCGCTTGTTGAGCGGACGTGACAGCGGCCGGTGGCCGGCAAGGATGTCGGAGGCCTCGACATAGGCCATTTCGATCAGGTAGGCGAGCATGTCCGCCCCCTGCCCCTCGGTCACGGTGCGCAACTCGCCGAGGATCTGCCGCACATACTGGATGGTAGAATGGGAATCATTTCCTTTTAAACTGTTTCTCGCTGAATTCGCTACCATATCAGACTCCCATAAATTACTACAGCCACAACCCGGCCCGGAAAAGCGCACAATCTGGCGGAAAAAATAGGTTGTATTCTCTGATTTCATGCTATTTCAACGATAGTTGATGCTACCATAGATTACAATAGGAATTTAGTCTTTATCACCTTTCGAAGGCGTTTTAGACCGGCCGGCACCGAAAGCCCCTTGACCCGGCCGGATTCGCCCTCCATGTCGGGAGGTGACGAATATGCGGGCGTGCCGCGTCAGCGAGGCCGGGCACGCGATCCGCTGACTGCCTCTGAGTATGACGCATGAATCTGGTCGTCGTGGAATCGCCCGCGAAAGCAAAGACAATCAACAAGTATCTCGGCTCCGGCTACAAGGTGCTCGCCTCCTTCGGCCATGTGCGCGACCTGCCGGCGAAGGACGGCTCCGTGCTGCCGGACCAGGACTTCGAGATGCTGTGG
Source organism: Ensifer soli (assembly GCF_041928815.1). NCBI lineage: Bacteria > Pseudomonadati > Pseudomonadota > Alphaproteobacteria > Hyphomicrobiales > Rhizobiaceae > Ensifer > Ensifer soli. Next base: position 243,055 of record NZ_JBHFEI010000008.1, read on the forward strand.
GAGGTGGATGCCGCCTCCGCCAAGAGGGTCAAGGACATCGCCGACGCGGTGAAGACCTCGGATGCCGTCTATCTCGCGACCGACCCCGACCGCGAGGGCGAGGCGATCTCCTGGCATGTGCTCGACCTCCTGAAGAAGAAGAAGGTGATCGGCGCCAAGCCGGTGAAGCGCGTCGTCTTCAACGCCATCACCAAGAAGGCCGTGCTCGATGCCATGGCCCATCCCCGCGACATCGACGAGCCGCTGGTCGATGCCTATCTCGCCCGCCGCGCCCTCGACTATCTCGTCGGCTTCAACCTCTCGCCGGTGCTCTGGCGCAAGCTGCCGGGCGCGCGCTCGGCCGGGCGCGTGCAGTCGGTCGCCCTCCGGCTCGTCTGCGACCGGGAGTCCGAGATCGAGCGTTTCGTCTCGGAGGAGTACTGGAACATCTCGGCGCTCCTGAAGACGCCGCGCGGCGATGTCTTCGAGGCACGGCTTGCGTCTGCCGACGGCAAGCGGCTGGCGGCACGCGCCATCGGCGACGGGGACAGGGCGGGCCGGCTGAAGGACCTGCTCGAGGGCGCTTCCTATGTCGTCGACAGCGTCGAGGCCAAGCCGACAAAACGCAACCCGTCGCCCCCCTTCACCACCTCGACCCTGCAGCAGGCCGCCTCGTCCAAGCTCGGCTTCTCCGCCTCGCGCACGATGCAGGTGGCGCAGAAGCTCTACGAGGGCATCGATCTCGGCGGAGAGACGGTCGGCCTGATCACCTATATGCGAACCGACGGCGTGCAGATGGCCGGAGAGGCGATCGACGCGGCGCGGCGCGCCATCGGCCACCAGTTCGGCGAGCGCTACGTGCCGGAAAAGCCGCGCTTCTATGCGACCAAGGCGAAGAACGCCCAGGAAGCGCATGAGGCGATCCGCCCTACGGACTTCACCCGCACGCCCGAACAGATGCGCCGCTTCCTCGACGGCGACATGCTGAAGCTCTACGACCTCGTCTGGAAGCGCGGCATCGCCAGCCAGATGGCCTCGGCGGAGCTCGAACGCACCACGGTCGAGATCACCGCGAAGAACGGCGGCGAGACGGCGGGCCTGCGCGCCACCGGTTCCGTCATCCGCTTCGACGGCTTCATCGCCGCCTACACCGACCAGAAGGAGGATGGCGACGCCCCGGACGAGGATGACGAGGACGGCCGGCTGCCGGAGATCAATGCTCGCGAAAGCCTCGGCAAGGAGAAGGTGAACGCGACCCAGCACTTCACCGAGCCGCCGCCGCGCTATTCCGAAGCCTCGCTGATCAAGAAGATGGAGGAGCTCGGCATCGGCCGGCCCTCGACCTATGCCGCGACGCTCGCGACGCTGCGCGACCGCGAATACGTGGTGATCGACAAGCGCAAGCTGATCCCGGAGCCGAAGGGCCGGCTGGTGACGGCCTTCCTGGAAAGCTTCTTCACCCGCTACGTCGAGTACGACTTCACGGCCTCGCTCGAGGAGAAGCTCGACCAGATCTCGGCCGGCGATCTCAACTGGAAGGACGTGCTGCGCGAGTTCTGGACGAATTTCTTCGCCCAGATCGAGGACACGAAGGAACTGCGCGTCACCAACGTGCTCGACGCGCTGAACGAGATCCTGGCGCCGCTCGTCTTCCCGAAGCGCGAGGACGGCAGCGATCCGCGGATCTGCCAGGTCTGCGGCACGGGAAAACTGTCGCTGAAGCTCGGCAAGTACGGCGCCTTCGTCGGCTGCTCGAACTATCCGGACTGCAATTTCACCCGGCAATTGTCGAGCGACGGCAACGATGCCGAGGCGGCCGCCTCGAACGAACCGCAATCGCTCGGCCGCGATCCGATGACGGGCGAGGAGATTACGCTGCGTTCCGGCCGTTTCGGTCCTTACGTCCAGCGTGGCGACGGCAAGGAGGCGAAGCGCTCCAGCCTGCCGAAGGGCTGGACGCCGGCGACGATCGATCACGAGAAGGCGGTGGCGCTTCTCTCCCTGCCGCGCGACATCGGCCAGCATCCGGAAACCGGCAAGATGATCTCGTCCGGCCTCGGCCGCTACGGGCCGTTCCTGCTGCATGACGGGAAATACGCCAATCTCGAATCGATCGAGGACGTGTTCTCGGTCGGCCTCAACCGCGCCGTGGCCGTGCTCGCCGACAAGGCGGCCGGCGGCGGCAAGGGACGCGGCCGCACCGCGGCGGCGGCGCTGAAGGAACTCGGCAACCATCCTGAAGGCGGTGCCGTGACCGTGCGCGACGGGCGTTACGGACCCTATGTCAACTGGGGCAAGGTGAACGCCACCCTCCCCAAGGGCAAGGATCCGCAGGCGATCACCCTCGAGGAGGCGATCCCGCTGCTTGCCGAACGCGCCGGCAAGGTCTCGACCAAGCCCGCCAAGGCGGCGCCGAAGGCCAAGGCGAAGGCGGCAGCCGCCGACGGCGAGGCCGACGCCGCGCCCGCGGCCCGCCGCAAGGCGGCGGCGAAGCCCGCCGGCGCCAAGGCGACAGCCGCCAAGACAGCAGGGGCCAAGGCGAAACCGGCGGCGAAAGCGAAGAAGAAGGACGCATCTTGAGCAAGGCGCCCCGCGATTCCGCCGCCGGAAAGCCGCCGCGCAAGGGCGGGCGCGGCGGGTTGCCCGACCTTCAGGCGCATCCGCCGATCATCCAGGGCGTGGTGCCGCCGCGCGACGTGCTGCTGCGCTTCATCAGCGAGAACCCCGACCGGGCCTCCAAGCGCGAGATTTCCAAGGCTTTCGGCCTCAAGGGTGACACCCGCGTCGAGCTGAAGACGCTGCTGCGCGACCTTGAGGCCGACGGCATGGTCGAGAAGAAGCGCAAGTCGCTGGTCCGGCCCGGCGCGCTGCCGCCGATGACCGTGCTCGACATCACGTCCCGCGACAAGGACGGCGAGCTGATCGGCCGGCCGGCCGAGTGGCCGGACGACGGCTCGGTCGCGCCCGCCGTACTGATCCGCCAGTCGGCGTCGGGCGCCTCGAAGACGAAGGCGCCGGTCGGCGGCCTCGGCGACCGGGTGCTGGCGAAGATCTTCCCGGCGAAGGAACGCGGCGGACCGGCCTACACGGCCAGGATCGTCAAGGTGCTCGACCGGCGCCAGAACGCCGCCCTCGGCGTGCTGCGCCTCAATCCGGACGGCAGCGGCCGGATCATGCCGATCGAAAGGCGCGGCGAGGAACTGGTCGTCGAGGCCGAGGATCGCGGCGCGGCCGCCGACGGCGACCTCGTCTCGGCCGAGGTGATCCGCAGCGGCCGCTTCGGCCTGCCGCGCGCGCGCGTCGCCTCGGTCATCGGTTCCGTCGCCTCGGAAAAGGCGATCTCGATGATCGCCATCCATGCCCATGGCATCCCCTATATCTTCCCGGATGCGGTGCTGAAGGAGGCCGAAGACGCCGGCCCGGCGACGGTGGCGAAGCGCGAGGACTGGCGTTCCCTGCCGCTCGTCACCATCGACCCGGCCGATGCCAAGGATCACGACGACGCCGTCCACGCCGAGCCCGACCCCTCGCCCGACAATCCCGACGGCGTGATCGTCACGGTCGCCATCGCCGACGTCTCCTGGTATGTCCGGCCGAGATCGGCGCTCGACCGCGAGGCGCTGAAGCGCGGCAACTCCGTCTATTTCCCCGATCGCGTCGTGCCGATGCTGCCCGAGCGCATCTCCAACGACCTCTGCTCGCTGAAGGAAGGCGTCGACCGCCCGGCGCTCGCCGTGCGCATGCGCTTCTCGAAGGAGGGCCGCAAGGCGGGCCACACCTTCCACCGGATCATGATGCGCAGCGCGGCGAAGCTCTCCTACCAGCAGGCTCAGGCCGCGATCGACGGAAGCCCGGACGACAAAACCGGCCCGATCCTCGAGGCGATCCTGAAGCCGCTCTGGCACGCCTATGGTCTCCTGTCGCGCGGCCGCGAACGGCGCCAGCCGCTCGAGCTCAACATGCCGGAGCGCAAGATCCTGCTGAAGCCGGACGGCACCGTCGACCGGGTCCTGGTGCCCGACCGCCTCGACGCCCACCGGCTGATCGAGGAGATGATGATCCAGGCAAACGTCGCCGCCGCCGAGACGCTGGAGCAGAAGCGCCAGCCGCTGATCTACCGCGTGCACGATACGCCGTCGCTCGCCAAGCAGGAGACGCTGCGCGAATTCCTCGCGACACTCGACATTTCGCTGGTGAAGGGCGGCAACCTGCGCTCGAACCATTTCAACGGGATCCTGTCGAAGGCCGAGGGCAAGCCCTACGAGACCATGGTCAACGAGATGGTGCTGCGCTCGCAGAGCCAGGCCGTCTACGCGCCGGAGAATATCGGCCATTTCGGCCTCAACCTGATGAAATACGCCCATTTTACCTCGCCGATCCGCCGTTATGCCGATCTCATCGTGCACCGGGCGCTGGTCGGCAGCCTCGGGCTCGGCGAGGGCGGCATCACGCCGGACGAGGAGAAGGATCTCGAGGATATCGCCGCCGAGATTTCCGCCTTCGAACGCCGCGCCATGGTGGCCGAGCGGGAGACCGTGGACCGCCTGATCGCCCACCATCTCGCCGGCCGTGTCAACGAGGAGTTCGAGGGCCGGGTCTCGGGTGTCACCAAGGCAGGCCTCTTCGTCGTGCTGCCCGCCTATGGCGCCGACGGCTTCGTGCCGATCTCGACGCTCGGGCGCGACTATTTCATCTTCGACGAGGCGCGCCAGGCCCTCGTCGGCGAGAAGACCGGGCTCGGCTACCGGCTCGGCGACACGGTCCGGGTCAAACTGGCCGAGGCGATACCGCTCGCGGGTGCGCTGCGCTTCGAGATGGAAAGCGAAGGGCGCAAGATGCCGGTGGCGACGCGCTCGTTCCACAAGAGCGGACGGCGTGCGCAGCGGCAGCCGGGTATCCGGCCGCCGCGTGGCCGGCGCTGACCGGAAGGAAAGGGAGAGAACCGCCATGACGGGCCAGAGCGGCGAACACGAGACACTGCGGCTTTCCGGCGACGCGCAGGAAGAGCGCCCAACCGGGCTGGCGATCCGTCGCGGCCTGTCGAACCGCTGCCCGGCCTGCGGAGAGGGCCGGCTCTTCCGTGCCTTCCTCAAGACGGTCGAGCGTTGCGACCGCTGCGGCGAGCGCATGGACCATCACCGCGCCGATGACTTTCCGCCCTATATCACCGTCACCATCATGGGCCATCTCGTGCTTGCCGGCTACATGGCGACCGATCTCGTCAGCTCGCTGAACAGCTGGCAGCATCTCGCCATCTGGGTGCCGGTGACGATCGTCGGCTCGCTGCTGCTGATGCAGCCGGTGAAGGGCGGCGTCGTCGGGCTGCAATGGGCGCTTCGCATGCACGGCTTCAGCGGCGAGGAGGACGGACCGGCGGACGCGTTGCGCCCGGACGGATCGGCGCGCTGACGCCGTGAGCGCCCGCGTGCCGGCGACCGGGCCGCACCCGACCGAACGCCGACCTGCCATCGCCGCGAGCCTCGTGCTGCTCGACCGGTCGCAGCGTCATATCCGCGTGCTGCTCGGGCGGCGCAGCCAGGCTCATGCGTTCATGCCGGGATACCATGTCTTTCCCGGCGGGCGGCGGGATCCCGGTGATCACCGCCTCCCGCATGAGGGCGCATTGCCGCCGGCGGATGCCGCGCGGCTGAAGCGGGCGTTGCGGACCGCCTCGCCTCTCGCGGCGGCCGCGGTGGCGATCGCGGCCTGGCGCGAACTCCACGAGGAAACCGGCCTCTGCCCCGTCGGCGAAAACATCACACCCGGTCCCCGCCTTCCCTTTCTTCCCGATCTCACAAACATGCGGTATATGGCGCGGGCCATCACGCCGCCCGGCCATGTGCGGCGCTACGACACGCATTTCTTCGTCCTGTTCGCCGACGCCGCGAACATCGACATCACCCGCGCGAGGAGCGGACCGGAGCTTGAGGACATCGGCTGGCATGCGCTCGATACATTGTCCGGCCTCAGCCTCGCCGGTATCACGCAGTGCATTCTCGAGGAGGTGCGCGCCCGCCTGCGCGCCGATCCGTCCCTCACCGCGAACCTGCCCGTTCCCGTCTACCGAAGCGTCCGGCAAAGCCTCGTCCGCGACCTTCTTTGAGGAATCACCTGCATGAACCAGCCCGCGCCTTGCGCGCCGAGCGCGGACGAACGCATCCGCTGGCCGTCCTTGATCGCCGCCGTCGCGGCCATCAGTGCCGTCGGCATCGCCATCGGCCTCGGCCTGCCGCTTCTCAGCATCATCATGGAGAAGCGCGGCATCTCCTCGACGATGATCGGGCTCAATTCGGCGATGGCCGGCCTCGCCTCGATGGCGGCGGCGCCCTTCACCACCAAGCTCGCCCACCGCTTCGGCACGGCCAACACCATGCTCTGGGCCGTGATGTTCGCGGCGATCAGCGCCATGGGCTTCTACTACATAGAAAACTTCCTCCTCTGGTTTCCGCTGCGGGTCGTCTTCCACGGCGCCATCACCGTGCTGTTCATCCTGTCGGAATTCTGGATCAACGCCACCGCGCCGCCCGGCAAGCGCGGTCTCGTGCTCGGCATCTACGGGACGGTGCTCTCGCTCGGCTTCGCGACCGGCCCCCTGCTCTTCTCGCTACTCGGCAGCGAGGGCGTGGCGCCCTTTGCCGTCGGCGCCGGCGTCATCCTGCTCGCCGCCATTCCCGTCTTTCTGGCACGGGCGGAAAGCCCGATCCTCGACGAGAAGCCGGAACTGCATTTCTTGCGCTACATCTTCCTCGTGCCGACGGCGACGGCGGCGGTCTTCGTCTTCGGCGCGGTCGAATCGGGCGGCCTGTCGCTGTTTCCGATCTTCGGCACACGAACCGGGTTCACCGAATCGCAGGCCGCCCTGCTTCTCACCGTGATGGGAATCGGCAACGTCATCTTCCAGATCCCGCTCGGCCTCCTCTCCGACCGCATCTCCGACCGGCGCAACCTTCTCGCCGGCATGACGATCATCGGCATGGTCGGCGCCATCTGCCTGCCGGTTCTCGCGGAAAACTGGATGCTGATGGCCGTCGTCCTCCTGTTCTGGGGCGGCTGCGTCTCCGGCCTCTACACGGTCGGCCTCAGCCATCTCGGCTCGCGGCTGAGCGGCGCCGATCTCGCAGCGGCGAATGCCGCCTTCATCTTCTGCTATGCGGTCGGCACGGTCGCAGGCCCCCAGGCGATCGGCGCGGCGATGGATCTGACGGGCAACAACGGCTTTGCCTGGGCGATCGCCGGCTTCTTCGGGCTTTATGTGCTGCTTTCGGTCGTCCGCATCATCGTCAAACCAAAACGGGCTTGACTTTTCAGGCGCGATTTGTAGTTTCGCGCCAGTTCAACCGTGGCGATTCCGGCTGTCCACGGCATCATTTTTTAAAGGCAAGACGACCATGGCAAAAGCAACCACCATCAAGATCAAGCTGTTGTCGACGGCCGACACGGGTTTCTTCTACGTGACGACGAAGAACAGCCGCACGATGACCGACAAGATGAAGAAGACCAAGTACGATCCGATCGCGCGCAAGCACGTCGAATTCAAGGAAACGAAGATCAAGTAAGCCGCACGTTACGGCAGAACCTTCTGTTCGAAGACAGGGCGCCCGCAGAGATGCGAGGCGCCCTTTTGTTGTCGGGATCATTTCAGGCGTGGAGGATGGATGCGCTCAGGCGCGCTTGCTTGAGGGAAAACAGAGGATCACACCCCAAAGCCTGTCGCGATCTTTCAGTTTCGCTGGTCCGCTTTAGGCTTTTGCTTTTACGCATGTTTTTCGCAAAACCGCTGCACACTTTTGCGAAACATGTTTAGGGACGGAGAGCCGCTGTTCCGTTCCCCGGCAGCGACAAGGCCGGTCCCGGCGCGTGCCGCGATCGTTGAGAGTCGCGCATATGCTTTCGATCTTGTTTTCACGCGCGACGCCGTTGCGGCGCCCGCCTCTTCACCAACGAAAAAAGCCACCTCAAGGAGGTGGCTTTTTGAATTGGGGGCCGGTCAGGACAGGAAGACGGCACGAGGAACCGCAAACAACCCGCTGACCGGCCAACCCCACGACCCAGGAGATGCGGCGGACCTGAGCATCATGGGGTAAGCAAAATTGTTGTCCCACAGGGTGGGCTGTTTTTCGTCTGAAGCGACAATCGCGCAATCTGTGTAAAAAATCAACGTAATCTTAAGAAGGAACCGATTTTTCGTTCAACCGTGGTTAATTTTGGAGCACCGGAGAAGGAATTGACCTCCGGCAGACTCCGCTCCGGCTCCGGTCGACTCGAAACGGATCAGGTGGAAAAGCAACGCGTCATTTGCCGGACATCCCTGGCAATTTCCCGCAGTCACGGCGCTCCAGATTCAACCCATTGAAAACAATTATCTATTTTTAATCTTCCGCAACCGATGACGGATGTGTGCCACGCCGGAGCACCCAAAGAATCCGGTGCATTGTTTTAGGCAATACTCAAAATGTGCTTGCGAGTCGTTCGATGCCCGCGCGGGCGTCGGTCGGGCGCTGAACCGCGCCGCCTGTGGAAAAAGACGCGGACCGGCCTTCCCTACCCGCCCCTCACGGCGAATCAGGCGGCGATCGCCACCACCTGGTTGCGGCCGTTGCGCTTGGCCTGGTAGAGCGCCGTGTCGGCGCGCTTCAGCACCGCCTCCGGCGTGTCTTCCGCCAGATTGAACGAAGCGATGCCGAGCGAGGCGGTGATCGAGAGCGACGGCGCGTCGCCGGGCAGCGCGAAGGGTTTCGTCTCGACGGACAGGCGCAGCCGTTCGGCGACCACGGCCGCGACCTCTGCGGTCGTATCCGGCATCACGACGACGAACTCCTCGCCGCCGAACCGGCAGGCGAGATCCGCGCCCCGCACCGCCGAACGGACGCGATGGGCGAACTCGCGCAAAACCTCGTCGCCGGCATCGTGGCCATAGGTATCGTTGACCGACTTGAACCGGTCGATGTCGGTGATGAAGAGAGACAGCGGCTTGCCCCGCGCCGCCGCGCGGTCTGCGAGAAGCTTCAGATGGCTGTCGAGATAACGGCGGTTGTGCAGGCCGGTCAGCGGATCGGTCACGGCGAGCTCGATCGTGTGCTGGACGCTGGCGCGCAGGCGATCGTTGAAATGCTTGCGGCGGATCTGCGTCAGGCTGCGCGCCAGGAGTTCGTTCGGATCGACGGGGCGGACGATGTAGTCTGTGACGCCGAGTTCCAGCGCGCGCACCACCATGTCGTCCTGGCCCTGTTCGATGACGAGCAGGATCGGGATGAAGCGCGTCCGCTCCAGCGAGCGGAGCTGCGAGCAGAGGCGCAGCGGATCGTAGTCGGGGAAGTTCGAATTGACGATGACGAGGTCGAACGGGTTTTCCGCCGCCTCGAAGAGCGCCGCCTGCGGGTCGGAAATGCCGGTCACCTGCGCGACCGGCTTCAGTGCCCGCGCGATTCGCTCCTGCGAACTGGCGCGGCCGTCGACGATCAGCACGTTGCCCGGTTCCGTCAGCGTGTCGTAGCGCCCGAGATCCTGGAGTCCGATCGAATGGGCGGTCTCGGCGCGCAGACGCAGCTCGTCGCTGACATTCTTCAGCCGGACGAGGCTCTTCACCCGCGAGATGAGCTGGAGATCGTTGACCGGCTTGGTCAGGAAATCGTCGGCGCCGGCCTTCAGGCCGCGGACGCGGTCGGAGGGCTGGTCGAGCGCCGTCACCATGACCACGGGGATATGGGCGGTGCGCGGATTGGCCTTCAGCCGCTCGCAAACCTCGAACCCGTCGATGCCCGGCATCATGATGTCGAGCAGGATGAGATCGACCTGGGTACGGTCGCAGATGTCGAGCGCGGTGTGACCGTCCGGCGCGGTCAGCACGTCGAAATACTCGGCGAGAAGCCGCGCCTCGAGCAGTTTGACGTTGGCTGGAATATCGTCGACGACAAGGATACGCGCGGTCATTCGAACTGTCCTGCCATTCAGGCATCGCCCAGATAGGTTTTGATCGTCTCGATGAATTTCGGCACCGAGATCGGCTTGGAGACATAGGCCTCGCAACCGCCCTGACGGATGCGCTCCTCGTCGCCCTTCATCGCGAAGGCGGTGACGGCGATCACGGGGATCACATGCAGTTCATCGTCTTCCTTCAGCCATTTCGTCACCTCGAGGCCGGAGACCTCGGGCAACTGGATGTCCATCAGGATGAGGTCCGGCCGGTGCTTGCGGGCAAGTTCCAGCGCCTCCATGCCGTTGCGGGTCTGGATCGTCGCATAGCCCGACGCCTCGATCAGGTCGCGGAAGAGCTTCATGTTCAGCTCGTTGTCTTCGACGATCATGACCTGCTTGGGCATTGCGATACCTTCATCTTTCCCTGCCGTCCGTCAGCCGGTATAAACGATCGAGCACAGGCGAAGGGTCTTGTCCGTTCCCGTGTCCACACGCCGTCGTAAACGCATGGCCAACCCTCGGCCCGAGGGCGTTGCGGCCGCTCCGGTATTGAGGCTAGACCGATTTGGTTGAAAAAGACGTAACTTACCGGGGAAAAACGAAGCCGGCGGCGAAATCCGCGCGGGCGGGCACGGATCCCTCGACGATCGCCGCCGCCCTGCTGGTCTGGCTCGCCTCGGAACCGGATCTGCTTGGCCGCTTTCTTGCGCTCTCCGGGCTCGACGCGCAGTCGCTGCGCGCGGCCGCCACCGAAGACGGATTCCAGGCGGGACTGATCGACTTCGTCATGGGCAACGAGGCCGATCTCCTCGCCTTCTGCCAGGCAAGCGGCATCGCGCCGGAAGATGTCGTCCACGCCCATGCCGCCCTTTCGGGCGCGGGGGAGAGCTGGCCATGAGCGAGGAGCTCTGCTTCGACCACATCCGCCTTTCGGACCGCCCCCTCCTCGTCTGCGACATCGACGAGGTGGTGCTCGAATTCCTGACGCCTTTCGAGAACTTTCTCGGTGCGCGCGGCCTTCAGCTGCTGCCCCGCTCGTTCCGTCTCCACGGCAACATCCTGCCCGTGGCGGGCGGCGAACCCGCGGGGAAGGACGAGGTCGACCGGCTGCTCGAGGGCTTCTTCTGCGAGCAGGAGCAATGGCAGGGGCCGGCGGCGTGCGCGGTGGAGACGCTCGCGGCACTGTCGCGGGAAGCCGATCTCGTCTTCCTCACCGCCATGCCGCCGCGCCATGCGCTTGCCCGCCGCCGGCTGCTCGACCGTTTCGGGCTCGATTATCCGCTGCTCGCCACCGAGGACGCCAAGGGGCCGGTCGTGCGCCGGCTGCATGCGGGGCGGCCGCTGCCCGTCGCCTTTCTCGACGACATCGACCGGAACCTCCTGTCGGTGTTCGACCATGTGCCGGACTGCCTCCTGATCCGCATCATGGCCCATGAAGGCTTCCGCAAGCTCGCCCCCGCCCCCGGCCGTGGCGTGCTGGTCGCCGAGGACTGGCCGTCCGCCGCCGGCCATATCCGCCAGCATTTCGGGCTTGAGGCGGAGGCGCATCCGGCCTAATCTCCTAAACGTTCAAGTTTTGTTCCCGTCGGTGTCCCCATGGATCAGGAAGCGCATGCCGGTGCGGGTTTCTGCCGGGACTGTCTGACGCCGGACGTCCGGACGATGCCGCGTTGCGCGGCCTGCGGCAGCCCGCGCGTTCTCCGCCATCCCGAACTTCATCGGCTGACCATCGCCCATATCGATTGCGACGCCTTCTACGCCTCCGTCGAGAAGCGCGACAGGCCGGAGCTTGCCGATGTTCCCGTGATCATCGGCGGCGGCAAACGCGGCGTCGTCTCGACCGCGTGCTACATCGCCCGCATCCACGGGGTGCGCTCCGCCATGCCGATGTTCAAGGCGCTGGAGGCCTGCCCGCAGGCCGTCGTCATCAAGCCCGACATGGAGAAATATGTCGCCGTCGGTCGGCAGATTCGCGCGATGATGCGCGCGCTGACGCCGCTGGTGCAGCCGCTCTCGATCGACGAGGCCTTTCTCGACCTCGGCGGGACCGAGCGCCTGCATCGCGACAGCGCGGCGCGAACACTGGCGAAACTCGCGCGGCAGGTCGAGCGCGAGATCGGCGTCACCGTCTCCGTCGGCCTCTCCTACTGCAAGTTCCTGGCGAAGGTCGCCTCCGACCTGCAGAAACCGCGCGGCTTTTCCGTGATCGGCGAGGCCGAGGCGCTCGCCTTTCTTCGCGACCGGCCGGTGACGCTGATCTGGGGGGTCGGCAAGGCCTTCGCCGAGACGCTCGCGCGCGACGGCATCCGCACCATCGGCCAGTTGCAGCAGATGGACGAGAGCGACCTGATGCGCCGCTACGGCACGATGGGCAAGCGGCTCTCCCAGTTGTCGCGCGGGAGGGACAGCCGCGCTGTGGATCCGGAGGGCGAGGCCAAAAGCGTATCCTCCGAAACCACTTTTCACGACGACATCCACGACCGCGACGCGCTTGCCGCGCACCTGCGGCGCCTGTCGGAGAAGGTGGCGCTCCGGCTGCGTAGTTCCGGCATCGCCGGCCAGACGGTGGTGCTGAAGCTGAAGACGGCGGATTTCCGCAGCCGCACCCGCAACCGCCGGCTGGACAGTCCGACGCGGCTTGCCGACCGGATCTTTCGCACCGGGCTTTCGCTTCTCGACCGGGAAGCCGACGGAACGGCCTTCCGCCTCATCGGCATCGGCGTCAGCGATCTTTCCGGCGACGCCCCTTCCGATCCGCCCGATCTCCTCGATCCGCAGGCCGAGCGGCGCGCCCGGGCCGAGGCGGCGATGGACAGCGTCCGCGATCGTTTCGGCCGCGGGAGCGTCGAGACCGGCTACACCTTCAGCCTCGACCGCAAGCGCTGAGGCCTTCGACCGGGGATGCGCACATGTCGCATCCCCGGTCGGAGGGCCTCACGGATCACGATGGCGTGAAGATCGGACGGCGCGCCGCCCTGGGCTGCGTGGTCAAAGTTTCCTTAAGCCTCGATGGCTATCCTGTCCGGGTTTTGTATTGCGTCGGATGTTTGTCATGCGTTTGTATCGGGTCCTTGCCACAGCCTCCGCCACGCTCCTGCTCGCCGCCGCTCCGGGGCTTGCAGCGGATGCGCCCTACCAGATCGTCGTCTCGCGCGACCAGCAGTCGCTCGTCGTCTATGACGGCGACACCGTTGTCGCGACCTCGCGCGTCTCGACGGGAAAGAAGGGGCACACGACGCCGACCGGGATCTTCTCGATCCTGGAAAAGCGCCGGCACCACCGCTCCAACATCTATTCCAACGCGCCGATGCCGTTCATGCAGCGCCTGACCTGGTCGGGGATCGCGCTGCATGCCTCGAACCATGTGCCGAACCATCCGGCCTCCCATGGCTGCATCCGCATGCCGAACAGCTTCGCCGAGACGCTCTACAGGATGACCGATCGCGGCCTGCATGTCATCGTCTCCGGCCGGCAGGTGACGCCGCAGGAGGTGGTGCATCCGCTGCTGTTCCAGCCGCATGTCGCGCCGCCGCCGCTCCTGTCCGACGCGCAGCTGCGTCCGGCCATGTCGAGCGGCGCCGCGGGCCTCGTCGAGGTGGCGATGACCGAGCCCGCTCCCGGCACCAGCGCAAATCCGCGTGCCGACGCACCGCCGATCCGGATCCTGATCACCCGCAGGGATGCCGCCGACGGCATCCGCGACCTGCAAGGCGCGCTGGCCGGCCTCGGCTACCTTCCCGGTCCGATCGACGGCCATGCCGGCCCACAGACGATCGACGCGGTGAAGGCGTTCCAGACAGCAGACGGACAGGAGGCCGACGGGCGTATCTCACCCGAGCTGGTGGCCGCAGTTTACGCGAAGGCCGGAAAGGGATTGCCGCCGAACGGAAGGCTGCTCGTGCGCCGGAATTTCAAACCGCTTTTCGAAGCCGACGTCACCATCGACCGGCCGGACATGGCGCTCGGCACCCTTTTCCTGCAATTCCAGGATGTCGATACGGCCGGCACGCGCGGCAAATGGTTTGCGGTCGCGCTCGAGAACACGCTGTCGGCCGCGACGAAGGCGAGGCTCGGCATCACCACCGACAGCGACCCGACTGCTTTCAACGCCGTGCAGAGGACGCTCGGCCGCATCACCATCGCCGAGGACGTGCGAAGGAAGGTCGAGGAGGCGCTGGTCGAGGGCTCGTCGCTGACCGTTTCCGACGCCGGCACGACGGCGGAAACCGGACTCGGGACGGATTTCATCACCGTGACCCAGGTCGCGCCGCGCGGCAGGTAAGGGGTGTCGGAGACCCCTCACAGAGTGAGTCGAGGGACGGCCACAAACCGTTGCCTTCGTTTGACAATCCTCCCCGAACCCCGCCGCGCCGGCGTGCACCGCACCAGGATGCGCCTGTTCCGGGATGCTGGAGTCTTTTCAGGCTCTTGCGTCGCGCCGCGCAGAAAACGATTCATGCGGGTGGCTGGCGCTGAAAGCGTGTCCCAGGAGAGCCTGCCGCGTCCTTGCGAAAGACATCTGTAAAAACAGCGGCCTGAAGCGCAGGACCGTCTCCGATGAAACGCGATGCGCTTCAGACGATGAATCCGCCGGCCCGGCCAAGCCTTTGACATTCCTGCCCTGCCAGGGTCGCACGGCAGGTGCGCCCATCCCTCCCTCTTCCGCTCAGACGAGCTCGACGTCGATGACGCCCGGAGCGCTGCGCAGCGCAGCGGCGATCTCCGGCGAGATCCGGTAGCGATCGTTCAGTTCGACCTCGATTTCCCGCTGGCCGTTCTCCTTGATCACGACGAAGGAGACGATGCCCTCACCCTTGGCGTTCAGATGGGCGGCGATCGAGCGGAGCGGACCGGAATCGCGCACATAGACCCGAAGCGCCTTCTGCATCGCCAGCGAGCGTTCCTCCAGCGACTGCACAGTCTGGATCCGCATGCCGATGCCCTCCGGCCGTTCTTCCGCCTGTACGGTCAGGACAACGGAGGTCGCCGGCTCGAGCAGATCGCGATACTGCGCCAGCATTTCCGAAAACAGCACTGCCTCGTATTGTCCCGACGCATCGGAAAAGGCGACGATGCCCATCTTGTTGCCGGTGCGGGTCTTGCGCTCCTGCCGCGAGATGACGGTGCCGGCAAGGCGGCCCGCCGTCGCCCCCTGCTTCACGGCGGCGGCGAAATCGCCATAGTTCTGCACGCGCATCTTGCCGAGAAGATCCGCATAGGCATCGAGCGGGTGGGCGGAAAGGTAGAAGCCGAGGACCTGGAATTCGCGGTGAAGCTTTTCCGACGGCAGCCAGGGCGGCGTGTCGGGCAGGCCGATCCGCTCGGGCCCGGTCGCCGCGCCGAGGCCGAACATGTCGCTCTGGCCGCTGACCTTGTTTTCCTGCGCCCGGCCGGCGAAGCCGATGATGCGGTCGAGGCCGGCGACCAGCGCCGCCCGGTCGTGACCGAAACCATCAAAGGCCCCGGCCGCAATCAGGCTTTCGAAGACGCGGCGGTTGAGCAGCTTCGGATCGATCCGCAGGCAGAAATCCTCAAGGCTGGCAAAGGGCCTGTCGCCCCGCATCGCGACAACATGCTCTACCGCCGCCTCGCCCACCCCTTTCAGCGCGCAGAGCGAATAAAGGATCTTTCCCTCGCCCGGCTCGAAGTGGCGGAACGAGGTCTGCACCGAGGGCGGTACGATGGCGATGCCGTGCCGCATCGCGTCGAGGCGGAAATCGTTGATCTTGTCGGAATTCGCCATGTCGAGCGTCATCGACGCGGCGAGGAACTCGACCGGGAAATGCGCCTTCACATAGGCGGTCTGGTAGGAGACGATCGCATAGGCGGCGGCGTGGGACTTGTTGAAGCCGTAATTGGCGAATTTCGCCAGGAGGTCGAAGATCATGTCGGCCTGCGCCTTTGCGACGCCGTTCTTCACCGCGCCGTCGACGAAGCGCTCGCGCTGCTTGTCCATCTCGGCCTTGATCTTCTTGCCCATGGCGCGGCGCAACAGATCCGCCTCGCCGAGCGAATAGCCGGACAGGACCTGGGCGATCTGCATCACCTGTTCCTGGTAGACGATGACGCCCTGGGTCTCCTTCAGGAGATGATCGATCATCGGATGGATCGATTCGATCTCCTCCTCGCCATGCTTGCGGGCATTGTAGACGGGGATGTTCTCCATCGGGCCGGGGCGGTAGAGGGCGACCAGCGCGATGATGTCCTCGATACAGTCCGGCCGCATGCCGATCAGCGCCTTGCGCATGCCGGCACTTTCCACCTGGAACACGCCGACCGTGTCGCCGGCGGAAAGCATGTCGTAGGTCTTCTTGTCGTCGAGCGGGAGGGCCTCCAGATTGAGGGAGATGCCGCGCCGGGCGATGAAGTCGACGGCGGTCTTCAGCACCGTCAGCGTCTTCAGCCCGAGAAAGTCGAACTTGACGAGGCCCGCCTGCTCCACCCACTTCATGTTGAACTGGGTGACCGGCATGTCCGAGCGCGGATCGCGATACATCGGCAGCAGTTCGGCGAGCGGCCGGTCGCCGATGACGATGCCGGCGGCATGGGTCGAGGCGTGGCGGTAAAGGCCCTCGATCTTCTGGGCGATGTCGAGCAGGCGGGCGACGACCGGCTCCTTCTCCGCCTCCTCGCGCAGCCGCGGCTCCTCCTCGATCGCCTTCGACAGAGGTGTCGGATTGGCGGGGTTGTTCGGGACCAGCTTGCAGATCTTGTCGACCTGGCCATAGGGCATTTCGAGCACGCGGCCGACGTCGCGCAGCGCCGCCCGCGCCTGCAGCGAGCCGAAGGTGATGATCTGCGCCACTTGGTCGCGGCCATACTTCTCCTGGACGTAGCGGATCACTTCCTCGCGCCGGTCCTGGCAGAAGTCGATGTCGAAGTCCGGCATCGACACGCGCTCGGGATTGAGGAAGCGCTCGAAGAGCAGCGAGAAGCGCAGAGGATCGACATCGGTGATCGTCAGGGCGTAGGCGACGAGCGATCCCGCGCCCGAACCGCGGCCAGGACCGACCGGGATCGCGTGCTGCTTCGCCCACTTGATGAAGTCGGAAACGATCAGGAAATAGCCTGGAAACTTCATCCGCTCGATGACGCCGAGCTCGAATTCCAGTCTCTCGCGATAGTCGGCCTCGCTGTAGCCCGGCGTCATGCCGAGCGTCGCCAGCCGCTCGGTCAGCCCTTCGTTCGCCTGGTCGCGCAGTTCCCGCGCCTCCGCCGCATCGGCTGCGGCCGGATCGTTCGACGCGCCGGTGAAGCGCGGCAGGATCGGCGCGCGCGTTTCCAGAACGAAGGCGCATCGCCGCGCGATCTCGACGCTGTTTTCCAGCGCCTCCGGCAGATCGGCAAAGAGCGCGGCCATCTCCTTGCGCGACTTCAGGTAGTGGTCGGGGGTAAGCCGGAAACGGCGGTCATCCGAAACCATCGCATTATGGGCCACCGCCATCAGCGCGTCATGGGCATCATAGTCGGCCGGCGTCGGAAAGAAGGCCTCGTTGGTCGCGACGATCGGCAGGCGCGCGCGATAGGCAAGGTCGAGCATGCGCCCCTCGTGCCGTCGGTCGAACTGGCCCTGGCGCTGCAGTTCGACATACAGCCGGTCGCCGAAAAGGGCGGAGAGGACCGTCAGCCGCGCCGTCGCCTGCGGCCCCTGACCGGCGCGCAACGCCATATCGACCGGCCCGCCGCCTGCTCCCGTCAGGCAGATCAGGCCTTCCGTGCCGATGTCGCGCAGCATCGTCGGCGAGATGCGGGTCGCCTGGCTGCCCTCGCCGCCGAGATAGGCCCGGCTGATCAGCGCGACGAGCCGGCGATAGCCCTCGCCCGTCGCCGCAATCAGCACGATCGCCGGCAGTTTGACGAGATGCTGTGCCCCGCGGCGCTCCCCCTCGCCCTCGTCCTCCATGTCGATCGAGAGCTGGCAGCCGATGATCGGCTGCAAACCGTCACCGATGGCCTTCTGGGCGAATTCCAGTGCGGCGAACAGGTTGTTCGTGTCGGCGATGCCGATCGCCGGCTGCGCGTCGGCGACCGCCTTCGAAATGATCTTCTTGACCGGCAGCGCCCCTTCGAGGAGCGAGAAGGCGGAATGCACGCGCAGGTGCACGAACTGCGGCAGGGTACCCTCGATCGCCGGTCCATCCCCCTGTCCTGCTGCCCCAGCCATGCGCGCGCCTCCGATTCCAGACCGACACAGGGTAGCGCGTCACGGCCAGGCTGTATGCGGGTTCGCGCGTCTGCACACAGGGAAATCGGCAGTCGCCGCAAGGGCTCCGTCAAAAAGCGAGGGCGACGAGGGAGATGCTGCAGACAAAGAGGGCAATGCTGGCAAGCGCGGCGACGTCGCGGATGAAACCCGTCATGACCTGATCCTCTCCTGATATGTTTTTATTTTGTTCTATTTTTGTTCTATCGTCAAGCACAAAACGCGAGACGTGCAAGAACAGCCTCGCCGCATGGTGGCGCAGGTTGCCGGAGAGGAAAGAGGGGACATCAGGGATGCCCGGCGTCCTCCGGGCTCAAATCTGCCGGCGACAGGTCAGAGTTCGACGACCTTGCCGTCCTCGATCGTCACGCGCCGGTCCATCAGGTTGGCCAGATGAAGATTGTGGGTGGCGATGAGCGCGGCGAGGCCCGACTGCCGCACCAGCGCCTTCAAGGCCTCGAAGACGTAGCCGGCCGTGTCCGGGTCGAGGTTTCCGGTCGGCTCGTCCGCCAGCAGCGCGAGCGGCGCATTGGCCACCGCGCGGGCGATGGCGACACGCTGCTGCTCGCCGCCGGAAAGTTCGGAGGGGCGGTGATCGGCGCGATGGGCGATGCGCATATAGTCGAGCAGCGCCGCCGCCCGCTCGCGCGCCTCCGCCTTGCCGAGGCCGGCGATGAGCTGCGGCATCATCACATTCTCCAGCGCGCTGAACTCCGGCAGGAGATGGTGGAACTGGTAGACGAAGCCGATCTCGCTGCGGCGGATCGCCGTGCGGCGATCGTCGGAGAGATCGGCGCAGGAGACGCCATTGACCTTGACGTCGCCGCCATCCGGCCGTTCCAGGAGGCCGGCAATGTGCAGAAGCGTCGACTTGCCCGTGCCGGACGGCGCAACCAGCGCAACGGTCTCGCCGCCATGCAGGCTGAAGTCGGCGCCCGTCAGGATCTTCAGGGCACTGTCGCCCTGGCTGTAATGCCGCTCGACGCCGATGAGCTCTAATGCAACGCGCGCAATCATGGGGAGGTCGTTCCTGGCTATTCGTAACGGAGGGCCTGGACCGGATCGAGCCGCGAAGCGCGCCAGGCCGGGAAGATGGTGGCGAGGAAGGACAGAGCCAGCGCCATGACGACGACGGCGACGGTCTCGCCGGCATTCATGTCGGCCGGGAGTTGGCTGAGAAAGTAGAGCTCTGGATTGAACAGCGTCGTTCCCGAAATATAGGAAAAGAACTGCCGGATCGATTCGACGTTGAGACAGACGATCACGCCGAGGATGACGCCGGCGAAGGTGCCGACGATGCCGATCGCCGCTCCCGTCATGAAGAAGATGCGCATCACCGCGCCCGATGTCGCCCCCATCGTCCTCAGGATGGCGATGTCGCTGCCCTTGTCCTTGACCAGCATGATCAGGCCGGAGACGATGTTCAGCGCCGCGACCAGCACGATCAGCGTCAGGATCATGAACATCACGTTGCGCTCGACCTGAAGGGCGGAGAAGAACGTCTTGTTGCGGTCGCGCCAGTCGGTGATCAGCACCTGCCGGCCGGCAGCATCCTCCACCGGCTTGCGCAGCGCATCGACGGCGTCGGGATCCGACACGAAGAGCTCGATCGACTGCGCGATCCCCTCGGCATTGAAATAGAGCTGCGCCTCCTCGAGCGGCATGAAGATAATCGAGGCGTCGTATTCCGACATGCCGATCTCGAAGATGGCCGAGACGGTGTAGGATTTGACCCGGGGATTGACGCCGAGCGGGGTCACGTCGCCTTCGGGCGCGACGAGCGTGATCGTCGCGCCAGCCGTCAGGCCGAGCTGGTCGGCCATGCGCGAGCCGATGGCGACGCCGGTGCCGGCGGCATAGCCGACGAGATCGCCGGAGGTGATGTGGTCGGAGATCGACTTCATCTTCGACAGGTCGTCGGCGCGAACCCCGCGCACCAGCGCCCCAGTGCCGGCGCCGCCCGGACCGGAGGCGAGCGTCTGCCCCTCGATCATCGGGATCGCCATGGTGACGCCCGAAACGCCGGCGATCCGGCCGGCGAGATCGGAATAGTCGTTCATCGGTCCGTCGAGCGTCTGCACGATCATGTGGCCGTTGATGCCGAGGATGCGCGAGATGAGTTCCGTGCGAAAGCCGTTCATCACCGCCATGACGATGATCAGCGTCGCGACGCCGAGCATGATGCCGATGAAGGAGAAGCCGGCGATGATGGAGATGAACGCCTCCTTCCGGCGCGAACGCAGGTAGCGCCAGGCCACCATGCGTTCGAATGTCGAGAAGGGCCGGCTCTTCGGCGCCACGGGCGCCGCCGTTTGGTCTTCCGTCGCGGCGCTCATCGGCGGCCCCTTATCGTGCCGAGGTCAGCTTGTTGATCGCCGCCTCCAGCGTCAGCGTTTCACGCGCACCGGTCCTGCGGTCCTTGAGCTCGACCTCGCCATTGGCGGCCGAACGCGGGCCGGCGATCACCTGGACCGGCACGCCGATCAGGTCGGCGGTGGCGAATTTCGCACCGGCGCGGTCGTCGGTATCGTCGAGAAGCGGGTCGAGGCCGGCCGCGCGCAGCGCCGCGTAAAGGCGGTCGCAGGTGGAATCGCAGGCCGCGTCACCCGGCTTCATGTTGATCAGCACGGCATCGAACGGCGCGACCGAGGCCGGCCAGATGATGCCCGTCTCGTCATGGGAGGCCTCGATGATCGCCGGCACGAGGCGCGTCGGGCCGATGCCGTAGGAACCCATGTGGACGATGTGTTCCTTGCCGTCGGGACCGAGCACCTTGGCGCCCATCGGCTCGGAATATTTGGTGCCGAAATAGAAGATATGGCCGACCTCGATGCCGCGGGCAGAGAGGCGGTCGCCTTCGGGAATCGCGTCGAAGGCGGCCGCGTCGTGCATTTCGGAGGTCGCGGCATAGACCGAGGTCCATCGGTCGAAGATCGACTGCAGGCCGGCGACGTCGTCGAAATCGGTATCGGCGGCGGGGATGTCGAAATGGACGAAATCCTTGTGGCAGAACACTTCCGATTCGCCGGTGTCGGCGAAGATGATGAATTCGTGGCTGTGGTTGCCGCCGATCGGGCCGGTATCGGCGCGCATCGGGATGGCGCGCAGGCCGAGGCGGTGGAAGGTGCGCAGATAGGCGGCGAACATCTTGTTGTAGGAGTGGATCGCTCCCTCGCGCGTCAGGTCGAAGGAATAGGCATCCTTCATCAGGAATTCACGCGAGCGCATCGTGCCGAAACGCGGGCGGACCTCGTCACGGAACTTCCACTGGATGTGGTAGAGGTTGAGCGGCAGGTTCTTGTAGGACTTCACATAGCCGCGGAAGATGTCGGTGACCATCTCCTCGTTGGTCGGGCCGAACAGCATCGGCCGCTCCTGCCGGTCGCGGATGCGCAGCATCTCTTTGCCGTAGTCGTTGTAGCGGCCGCTTTCCATCCAGAGGTCGGCCGACTGGATGGTCGGCATCAGGATCTCGTTGGCGCCGGAGCGGTCCTGCTCCTCGCGGATGATGGCGTTCACCTTGTCGAGCACCCGCTTGCCGAGCGGCAGCCAGCTGTAGATGCCGGCCGACTGCTGGCGGATCATCCCGGCGCGCAGCATCAGCCGGTGCGAGACGATCTCGGCCTCCTTGGGATTTTCCTTGAGGATCGGCATGAAGAAGCGGGAAAGGCGCATGGGGAATCCAGATGTTGATGACCGCCGGGTAAGGACGGATTCGGGCGAAATCACGTTTCTGACACGGCGATGCGCTGTGGATGCGGCCACCGTTCATATCTGCTTCGATGAGGGAAGAAAACCCGTCCGCGCGATCCTGCTCCACAACGTCGCGGCAAGGATCACATCGTCGCGGAATGCCTTGGAAAGGCGGGATGTAACAAAATGCGGGGGCAATGTGTCAATGGAAAAATTTTGCGTGACTGTAGCAAAAATGCAAAAATAGCGGATGACAACGCCCATTCTTTGAGCTAGTTTCGGCTCAGAAAAAGGGCAGGAAGGTTAAATTCTTGCCCGGCTTTCGCGGTCAAGTCTTGGGAGGATCAGATCTTAGGCGCGCTCGTTCGCTGCCGCCGGAAACGGATACGGATCACGCGACACTTGAAAAACAAGGCTTTCAGCCTTGTTTTTTTTTGACATCTCACAGGGCTTTCCCGCGATACGGTCCGTTCACGCAGGTGCGAAACGAGACGTCCCTATCCGCTCGCGATTGGCACCCGGGACGACAGCCGTCGTCCGTTTCGAACTCCTCGTTGTCACCCGCCCTCTCGTCCGCCACCGGCCTCAGTAGAACTGCGGCGCAAAGCGCGGGATACTGTCGATGCCGATGCCGAATTCGACCGAGGCGACATACCAGCAGCCATGGATGAGCGCGGCGATCAGCGTCGTCCACGCCACCACCTTGAGCGGACGGAAGCGCGCGGGCGCGCTCTCGACGGTGCCCGGCACGATCTCGTTCGCCTCGCCTTGGGTTTTCAATCCGAACGGCAGCACGAGAAACAGCGTCAGCCACCAGATGATGAAATAGACGGCCACGATCGAGAGTAACGGCATCACGTCCTCGGCACGGGGTTCGAGCAGCGTCTTCAGGCACAGGCTTTCCCGCTGCTCCGGGAGACGACAGCCTTATAGCGTCGAAGGCGCGGACGCACAAATGCCGCCTTGCCGCAGGGGATGAAGCCGGTCCGCCAGGGACAGGGCGCCAGATCAGACCTCTTCGAGTTCGATCAGCGTGCCGAAGAAATCCTTGGGGTGAAGAAACAGCACCGGCTTGCCATGGGCGCCGGTCTTCGGCTCTCCATCGCCGAGGACCCGTGCACCGCCCTCGACCAGCCGGTCGCGCGCCGCGCGGATGTCGCCCACCTCGTAGCAGAGATGGTGCATGCCGCCGCCTGGATTGCGCTGAAGAAACGGCGCGATCGGCGAGGCCTCGCCGAGCGGCTCGAGCAGTTCGACCTTGGTGTTCTCCAGCGTCACGAAGACGACCGTGACGCCATGCTCGGGCAGGGCCAGCGGCGCGGAGAGCTGAGCACCGAGCATGTCGCGATAGGTGGAGACGGCGGCCGAGAGATCCGGAACGGCGAGCGCGACATGGTTCAGGCGTCCGAGCATGGTTTTCCCCTACACACCACGATCCCCAGCCGAGGCCCAGCCTCGACGGACCGCCGGACCACGGGATGGAGAAGGCCGGCGTCACCCGACGGTTTACCCGGCTGCGCCGGCCGGCGCCATCAGACTTTGGTAATGAACACGGTCGCGACGGGCTTCTTGCCCCAGGCGTGGTTCGCGGCGCTGCGCGCCGCGCGTCGCACCGCCTCCTCGACCATCGCCAGGTCCTTGCGTTTCGCCCGGGGAATGCTCTCGATCGCGCCGACCACGGCGTCGTAAAGCGTATCCTCCATGTCCTCGCCTTCCTCGTCGAACTCCGGCAGGCCGATCGCCACGATGACCGGATCGCCGGCGATGTCGTAGCGGCTGTCGAGCACGACGTTGACGGCGACATGGCCGGCAAAGGACAGCTTGCGCCGCTCGCCGATGCCCATCTCGTCGAAATCGCCGAGCAGGTTGCCGTCCTTGTAGATCCGGCCATGGGCAACGGTGTCGATCACTTCCGGATCGCCGGGAGCGAGCCTCAGCATGTTGCCGTTGCGCACCTTCGGCACGAGCGCGATGCCCGACTGCACCGCCAGTTCCGCCTGCGCCGTCAGATGCGCCGCCTCGCCATGCACGGGCACGAGGATGCGGGGCCGGATCCACTCATACATCTGCCGCAGCTCGTTGCGGCGCGGATGGCCAGAAACATGGACCAGCGCCTCGTTGTCGGTGACGATGTGGATGCCCTGTTCGATCAGGCCGTTCTTGATGTCGTTGATCGCCTTCTCGTTGCCGGGAATGGCGCGCGAGGAAAAGACGATCGTGTCGCCGGCGGAAAAGGCGACGTTGCGCATCTCGTCGCGGGCGATCTTGGCGAGCGCCGCGCGCGGCTCGCCCTGGCTGCCGGTCAGGATGACGACGACCTTGTCGCGCGGGATGAAGCCGAACTCGTCCTCGCCGATGAAGGGCCTCACCCCCTCCATCAGGCCGGCGTCGCGGGCGACGTTGACGACACGCTTCATCGAACTGCCGAGCAGCAGCACCTCGCGCCCGGCCTGCTCCGCCGCCGCCGCGACCGAGCGGATGCGCCCGACATTCGAGGAGAAGGTGGTGATCGCCACGCGGCCTTCCGCATTGGCGATGATCTTCGCGAGGCTGTCGGCCACCTCCTGCTCGGAAGGCGAGACGCCGTCGCGCACGGCATTGGTCGAATCGCACATCAGCGCCAGCACGCCCTCGTCGCCAATCTGGCGGAAGCGGGCCTCGTCGGTGAACGGCCCGAGCGACGGCGCATGGTCGATCTTCCAGTCGCCGGTGTGGACGACGCGGCCAAGCGGCGTGCCGATGACGAGCGCCATCGGCTCCGGGATCGAATGGTTGACGCCGACGGCCTCAATCTCGAACGGACCGAGGTTGATCCGGTCGCCCTGCTTGAAGATCGTCACGGGCACCTGGTTGCGGCCGCGCTCGTAGTCGCGCTTGGCCTCCAGCATGCCGGCGGTAAACGGCGAGGCATAGACCGGCACGTTCAGCCCCGGCCAGAGCTCGGAGAGGCCGCCGTAATGGTCCTCATGCGCATGGGTGATGATGATGCCCTTGAGGTTCTTGCGCTCCTCGGCAAGGAAACTGACATCCGGCAGCACCAGGTCAACGCCCGGCAGGTCGGGTCCCGGGAAGGTCACCCCGCAATCGACCATGATCCAGGCGCGCTGCCCCGGCCGGCCATAGCCATAGAGCGCGAGGTTCATGCCGATCTCGCCGACGCCCCCGAGGGGAAGGAAAACCAGTTCGTCCGTCTGGGCCATGCCGTGTCCCGTGCCTTTTCTTTCGGACCGGTCCCCTGAACCGGCCTCTCGTTCTACCCTATCACCGATCGCCCATGGCCCGCTTGCGCAAAACGGCCTGCGACGCGCCGAATGCACGCCTGTCCCGCGCTTTTCCGCTCCCGAACAGACACGCGTCCGCCCTCAGCCAAAGAAGACGTCGCCGGCCGCGATGTGGATCGGTGCGCCCTCGTCGGGGATGAGAATCAGCCTGCCCTCATGGTCGAGGCCGGCGAAACGGCCCGGAAGCGACCGGTCGGGGAGGTTGACGGTGATGCGCTCGCCGATGCCGGCCGCAACTGCGGTCCATTCGGCGATCACCCTGCCGATGCCCCGCCCCTCGTCCCAGAGGTCGAGCACCTCGGCCATGGCCACGAACAGATGCGCGAAAAGCTCGTCGGGAGACACGGCCCCGCCCTCGGCGCCAAGGCTCGTCACCGTGTAGAGCCCGTTATCCGGCGCATGGGCGATGTTGACGCCGCAGCCGATGACGAGCGCATAGCGGCCGTCAACGAGCTTCTCGCCCTCAAGCAAGATGCCGCTGGTCTTGGCGCCGCCGATCAGCACGTCGTTCGGCCATTTGAGCCGCACCGGCGCCCCCTCGGCCGGCAGCACGGCACTGACCGCGCGATGCAGCGCCACGGCCACGGCGAGCGGAAGCGAGTGAAGCCGCTCGACCGGCGCGGGGTCGATCAGCAAAAGGGAGGCGTAGAGATTGCCGCGCTCCGACACCCAGGCCCGTCCGCGCCGACCGCGACCGCCCGTCTGGCGGCCGGCCGTAATCCACAGTCCGCCAGCCTCGCCAGCCCGCGCCCGCGTAAGCGCGGCGCTGTTGGTCGAATCGATCTCGTCGATTGCCTCATGACGATAGGCATCGAACAGCCGCAACCGGCGGCCGTCAGACCCGGTCAAAAGAAGGACCGGGCCGCGACCTCGGCCGCCGTGCCGATCGGCCCGCCGATCAGGACATAGGCGAGCACGAACAGGCCGGACACGCCATAGACGAGCCGCAGGACCGCCGGCGACGGCTGGAACGTGGCCTTCGCCTCGTCGAACCACATCAGCTTGATGACGCGGAGATAGTAGTAGGCGCCGACGACCGAGGCGAGAACGCCGATGACGGCGAGCGCATAGAGTTTTGCCTCGACGGCGGCAACGAAGACGAAATACTTGGCGAAGAACCCCGCGAGCGGCGGAATGCCCGCCAGCGAGAACATCATGATCGTCAGAACCGTCGCCATGAAGGGATTGGTCTGCGACAGGCCGGCGAGGTCATCGACGGATTCGGTCACCTTGCCGTCCGCCTGACGCATCGACATGACGATGGCGAAGGTGCCGAGCGTCATCACCATGTAGATCAGCATGTAGAGGATGACGCCAGTGACACCGGCGGCGGAGCCGGCGGCAAGGCCGACCAGCGCATAGCCCATGTGGCCGATCGAGGAATAGGCCATCAGCCGCTTGATGTTCGACTGGCCGATCGCCGCGAAGGCGCCGAGCAGCATCGAGGCGATGGCGATGAAGACGATGACCTGCTGCCAGTCGGGCAGCACCGGCTCGAAGGCGGTGATGACGATGCGCACCAGCATCGCCATCGCCGCGACCTTCGGCGCGGCGGCGAAGAAGGCGGTCACCGGCGTCGGTGCGCCCTCGTAGACGTCGGGCGTCCACATGTGGAACGGAACGGCCGAGATCTTGAAGGCGATGCCGGCGAGCACGAAGACGAGGCCGAAGACGAGGCCGAGCGAGCGCTCGTCGGCAGTCAGCGCGGCGGCGATCTCGGGGAAGCCGGTATGGCCGGTAAAACCGTAGACCAGCGACATGCCGTAGAGCAGCATGCCCGAGGACAGAGCGCCGAGGACGAAATATTTCAGGCCCGCTTCCGTCGCCTTCAGATTGTCGCGGTTGATCGCCGCGACGACGTAGAGCGCCAGCGACTGCAGCTCCAGCGCCAGGTAGAGCGCGATCAGGTCGTTCGCCGAGATCATCAGCATCATGCCGAGCGTCGACAGCACCACAAGGACCGGGAACTCGAACTGGTCGATGCCCGCCTCCTTGCGCTGGCCGGCAGTCATGGCCAGCGCCACGACGGACCCGATCAGGGCGAGGATCTTCATGAAGCGGGCGAAGGGATCGGCGGCGAAGACGCCGCCATAGGCATCGCCGCTGCCGCCGGCAAAGGCGAGCCACAGGCCGGCGAAGGCGAGCAGCAGCGTCGCGAGGATCGTGACGAGCCGCGAGGACTTCGCACCCGCATAGACGCCGACCATGAGCAGGGCGAGCGCACCGAGGGCCAGAATGACCTCGGCGGCCGACAGCGACAGGCTAGCGAGAATGGTATCAGCGGTCATTGTCCGTCCCGTCCTGTCGTCAGTTCATCGTGAGCGCGAGAGACTGCGCGCTCTGGAGTGCAGCGGTGTAGCTGTTGAGCAGCGCGTCGACGGAGGCCGCCGTCGCATCGAAGACCGGCGCCGGATAGACGCCGAAGAAGATGGTCAGCGCGACCAGCGGATAGAGCAGAACGCGCTCGCGCGGCGACAGGTCGAGGAGCTTCTTCAGCTTTTCCTTGTCCAGTTCGCCGAAGATCACCCGGCGATAGAGCCAGAGGGCATAGGCTGCCGACAGGATCACGCCCGTCGTCGCGAAGATGCCGACCCAGCTGTTGGCGCGGAAGGCGCCAAGCAGCGTCATCACCTCGCCGACGAAGCCGGATGTGCCGGGCAGGCCGACATTGGCCATGGTGAAGACCATGAAGGCAACGGCATATTTCGGCATGTTGTTGACGAGGCCGCCATAGGCCGCGATCTCGCGGGTATGGGTGCGGTCGTAGACGACGCCGACGCAGAGGAAGAGCGCGCCGGAGACGATGCCGTGCGACAGCATCTGGTAGATCGCGCCCTGCACGCCCTGCTCGTTGGCCGCGAAGATGCCCATGGTGACATAGCCCATATGGGCGACGGACGAGTAAGCGATCAGCTTCTTGATGTCGGTCTGCATCATCGCCACCAGCGAAGTGTAGATGATGGCGATGACCGACAGCGCGAAGACGAAGGGGGCGAAATAGTCGGACGCCAGCGGGAACATCGGCAGCGAGAAGCGTAAGAAACCGTAGCCGCCGAGCTTCAGCAGCACGCCCGCCAGGATGACCGAACCGGCGGTCGGCGCCTGGACGTGCGCGTCCGGAAGCCAGGTGTGCACCGGCCACATCGGCATCTTCACCGCAAAAGAGGCGAAGAAGGCGAGCCAGAGCCAGGTCTGCATCTGCGGCGGGAAATCATGCTTCAGCAGTTCGGCGATGTCGGTCGTGCCGGCCTGCCAGTACATCGCCATGATGGCGACGAGCATCAGCACCGAGCCGAGCAGCGTATAGAGGAAGAACTTGTAGCTGGCATAGACCCGGTCCTTGCCGCCCCAGACGCCGATGATGATGAACATCGGGATCAGGCCCGCCTCGAAGAAGACGTAGAACAGCACGATGTCGAGCGACACGAACACGCCGATCATCAGCGTCTCGAGCAGCAGGAAGGCGATCATGTACTGCTTCAGGCGCTTTTCGACCGAGTACCAGCTCGCCAGCACGCAGAAGGGCATCAGGAAGGCGGAGAGCACGACGAAGAGCACCGAGATGCCGTCGATGCCGAGATGGTAGGAGATGCCGGTGCCGAGCCAGGCATGCTTCTCCACCATCTGGAAACCGGCATTGCTGTTGTCGAAGCCGGCCCAGACGATCAGCGACAGGACGAAGGTCGCAACCGTCGTCGCCAGCGCGATGTTCAGGATGTTGCGGCGGCCGTCGGGGCTGCCCTCCTGCAACAGAAGGAGCAGCGCCACGCCGACCAGCGGCAGGAAGGTGACCGCTGAAAGAATGGGCCAATCGGTCATCAGTGAGCACTCCCGAGCATCATCCAGGTGACCAGGGCAGCAATGCCGATCAGCATGGCGAAGGCATAATGATAGAGGTAGCCGGTCTGCAGCCGCACAACGCGGCCGGTGACGTCCAGGACGCGCGCGGCGACCGCGTTCGGCCCGTAGCCGTCGATCACCGTCACGTCACCCTTCTGCCAGAGGAAGGTGCCGATGCGCTTGGCGGTGCGGACGAACAGGAAGTCGTAGAGTTCGTCGAAGTACCACTTGTTCAGCAGGAACTGGTACAGGCCGCGATGCTGCGCCGCCAGTTCACGCGGGGTCGAGGGCGACTTGATGTACATGTACCAGGCGGTGCCGAGGCCGAGGAGCATGGCGATGAAGGGGCTGAGCTTCACCCACGCAGGAACGTGGTGGAATTCCTCCAGGATCTCGTTTTCCGGACCGGTGAACAGCGCGCCCTGCCAGAATTCAGCATAGTGGTGACCGAAGAAGTCGCCCTGGAAGATCACGCCGGCAAACACCGCGCCGAAGGCGAGAAGGTAAAGCGGAATGAGCATGACGTTCGGTGATTCATGCACGTGGTGCATGACCTCGTGCGAGGCACGCGGCTTGCCGAAGAAGGTCATGAAAATCAGCCGCCAGGAATAGAAGCTGGTGAACATGGCCGCGATGACGAGCAGCGTGAAGGCGAAGCCGCCCGCCGCCGAATGCGAGGCGAAGGCCGATTCGATGATGAAGTCCTTGGAGAAGAAGCCGGCGAAGCCGATCGGCGTGAAGGGGATGCCGACGCCGGTGATCGCCAGCGTGCCGATGATCATCATCGCGAACGTCTTCGGGATATGGGTGCGCAGGCCGCCCATGTAGCGCATGTCCTGCTCGCCATCGACGGCGTGGATGACCGAGCCGGCGCAGAGGAAAAGCAGCGCCTTGAAGAAGGCGTGCGTGAACAGGTGGAAGACCGCCGCGCCATAGGCGCCGACGCCGAGCGCCACGAACATGTAGCCGAGCTGCGAGCAGGTCGAATAGGCGATGACGCGCTTGATGTCGTTCTGCACAAGGCCGACGGTCGCGGCGAAGAAGGCGGTGATCGCGCCGATGATCGTCACGACGAGAAGCGCCGTGTGCGACAGTTCGAAGATCGGCGACATGCGGGCGACGAGGAAGACGCCGGCGGTGACCATCGTCGCGGCATGGATGAGGGCCGAGACCGGGGTCGGGCCTTCCATCGCGTCCGGCAGCCAGGTGTGCAGCAGGAACTGCGCCGACTTGCCCATGGCGCCGACGAAGAGCAGCAGGCAGGCGCCGGTGATCGCATGGGCCTTGTCGAGATGCAGGCCGAACAGCGTCAGCACGGCCTCGCCGCCCTCCGCCGCCCCTTCGGCCGGCAGATAGCTCTGCGCCGCGGCGAAGATCGTCTCGAAATTGACCGAGCCGAACAGGACGAAGACGGAGAAGATGCCGAGCGCGAAGCCGAAGTCGCCGACGCGGTTGACGATGAAGGCCTTCATCGCCGCGGCACTCGCCGACGGCTTCTTGTACCAGAAGCCGATCAGCAGGTAGGAGGCAAGACCGACGCCCTCCCAGCCGAAGAACATCTGCAGCAGATTGTCCGACGTGATCAGCATCAGCATCGCGAAGGTGAACAGCGACAGATAGGAGAAGAAGCGCGGCCGATGCGGATCATGATGCATGTAGCCGACGGAATAGACGTGAACGAGGGTCGAGACCGAATTGACCACGACGAACATCACCGCCGTCAGCGTATCGACGCGGAAGGCCCATTCGACATCGAGGCCGCCGGACTGGATCCAGCGCAGCACCGACACCTTGACCATCTCCGTCTCGCCGAGCGCGACGGTGAAGAAGGTGACCCAGGACAGAAGGGCGACGACCAGCATCAGCCCGGTGGTGACGTATTCGGACGCCCTTGCGCCGATGGCACGGCCGCCGAGACCGGCGATCAGCGCGCCGATCAGCGGCAGGAACACGATGGCCTTGATGATCGTATCCATCTGCGGTTCAGCCCTTCATCATGTTGACGTCTTCGACCGCGATCGAGCCGCGGTTGCGATAGAAGACGACGAGAATTGCAAGGCCGATCGCGGCTTCGGCAGCCGCCACCGTCAGGATGAACAGCGCGAAGATCTGGCCGGTGATGTCGTTGAGGAAGGCCGAGAAGGCCACCATGTTGATGTTGACCGCAAGCAGGATCAGTTCGACCGACATCAGGATGACGATGACGTTCCGGCGGTTGAGGAAGATGCCGAAAATGCCAAAGGTGAACAGGATGGCGCTGACGGTCAGATAATGGGAAATGCCGATTTCCATGGGTGTAAGTCCTTGACCTTGCGCTGCCCTAGACGCCCTGACCCGGCTTGACCTTGACCACCTCGACGGCGGTCGCGGGCGTGCGGGCGACCTGGTTTGAAATGTTCTGCCGCTTGATGTTCTCGCGGTGGCGCAGCGTCAGCACGATGGCGCCGATCATCGCCACGAGCAGCACGAGGCCGGCGATCTGGAAGAAGTAGACGTAGTGGGTGTAGAGCACGTCGCCGAGGGCGGCCGTGTTGGTGCGCTCGCTGACCGGCGGGATCGGCATCGACACGCTGCTGGCGATTTCCGGCGAGATCACGCTGCCGCCGACGACGATCACCAGTTCCGCCGCAAGCACGATGCCGATCAGCGCGCCGACCGGCGCGTAGTCCAGCGCCTTCGAGCGCAGTTCCGCGAAGTCGATGTCGAGCATCATGACGACGAAGAGGAAGAGCACCGCCACCGCGCCGACATAGACGACAAGCAGGATCATCGCCAGGAACTCGGCGCCGGTCAGCAGGAACAGGCCGGCGGAGTTGAAGAAGGTGAGGATCAGGAACAGGACCGAATAGACCGGGTTCCGCGACGCGATCACCATGAAGGCCGACGCCACGGCGACGAAGGCGAAAAGATAGAAGAAGAAGACCTGCAGACCCATGATCGGTGCCTTTTCATTCCCTGGGCGAAGCCGGCGGCGCAGCTCGCCGCCAACCCCGCCAAAATCCGGCGGAGCCGATCCGCCGGCGACGTGTCCTGTCTTGCATGCATCCGCGCCTCCAAGGGCGGGAAAGCGTCTCAGCGGTGGGGCGAGTCGATCGCGATGTTGCGCGCGATCTCGCGCTCCCACCGGTCACCGTTCGCGAGCAGCTTGTCCTTGTCGTAATAGAGTTCCTCGCGCGTCTCGACGGAGAACTCGAAGTTCGGCCCCTCGACGATGGCGTCGACCGGGCAGGCCTCCTGGCAGAAGCCGCAATAGATGCACTTCACCATGTCGATGTCGTAGCGCACCGTGCGGCGCGTGCCGTCGTTGCGGCGCGGGCCGGCCTCGATGGTGATCGCCTGCGCGGGACAGATCGCCTCGCACAGCTTGCAGGCGATGCAGCGTTCCTCGCCGTTCGGATAGCGGCGCAGCGCATGCTCGCCGCGGAAGCGCGGGCTGACCGGCCCCTTCTCGAAGGGATAGTTCACCGTCGCCTTCGGCTTGAAGAAATAGCGCATCGACAGGAAGAAGGCGCCGACGAACTCCTTGAGGAACAGCGAGCTGACGGCCTGGGAAAGGCTAGCCATGTTCAGACTCCAGACTTTTCTGCGATGTGGCGAAGCGGGACGGCCGGCATCATGCCCACCCCGTCAGCTTCAGCACGAAGGCGACGATGACGACCATGGCGAGCGACAGCGGCAGGAACACCTTCCAGCCGAGACGCATCAACTGGTCGTAGCGGTAGCGCGGCACGAAGGCCTTCACCATGGCGAACATGAAGAACACCAGCGACGCCTTCAGCACGAACCAGACGATGCCCGGGATCCAGTTGATCACCGGCACGTCGAGCGGCGGCAGCCATCCGCCGAGGAACAGGATCGTCGTCAGCGAGCACATCAGCACGATCGCCGCATATTCGCCGAGCATGAACATCATATACGGCGTCGAGCCGTATTCGACCATGAAGCCGGCGACGAGTTCCGATTCGGCCTCCGGCAGGTCGAAGGGCGGGCGGTTCGTCTCGGCCAGCGCCGAGATGAAGAAGATGACGAACATCGGGAACAGCGCCAGCCAGTGCCAGTCGAGGAAGGAGGCCGGCAGGCCGATCATCGTGCCGAGGCCGTCGGACTGGGCGTTGACGATGTCGGTGAGGTTCAGCGACCCGACGCAGAGCAGGACGGTGACGATGACGAAGCCGATCGAGACTTCGTAGGAGACCATCTGCGCCGCCGAGCGCAGCGCGCCGAGGAACGGATATTTCGAGTTCGACGCCCAGCCGCCCATGATGATGCCATAGACCTCGAGCGAGGAGATGGCGAAGACGTAGAGGATGCCGACATTGATGTCGGCGATCACCCAGTTCTGGTTGAGCGGGATGACCGCCCAGGCGGCGAGCGCCAGCGTCACCGAGACGAGCGGCGCGAGCAGGAAGATCGCCTTGTTGGCGCCGGCCGGGATGATCGGCTCCTTGAAGACGAACTTCAAAAGATCGGCGAAGGACTGGAAAAGGCCCCAGGGTCCCACCACATTCGGTCCACGGCGCAATTGCACGGCGGCCCAGATCTTGCGGTCTGCGAGCAGGATATAGGCGATGAACAGCAGAAGCGCGACCAGCAGCAGGAGCGACTGGCCGACCATGATGATCAGGGGCCACAGAATGGTCGAAAGGAAGTTGTCCATCGTGCCTCAGAGCCCCGCTTTCATTCCGCCGCAGCTTTGAAATTGTTGCGCGCCAGCGCGGAACATTCGGCCATGACGGCGGATGCGCGCGCTATCGGGTTCGTCAAATAGAAGTCTTTGACCGGCGACGCAAACACGGATTTCGTCATCGCACCGGCTTTTTGTGCAAGTGCGGCAATTTCAGCGCTTTCGGCCGGAACGATCTCGTCGAGCGCGGCGAAATGCGGATGGGCCGCATAGAGCGCCGCACGCAATTGCGCCAGCGAATCAAAGGGAAGCCGCTTTCCGACGACATCGGAGAGGGCGCGCAGGATCGCCCAGTCCTCCCGGGCCTCGCCCGGCGCGAAACCGGCGCGATTGCCCATCTGCACCCGGCCTTCCGTGTTGACCCAGGTGCCCGATTTCTCGGTATAGGCCGCGCCCGGCAGGATGACGTCGGCACTCTGCGCGCCGTTGTCGCCATGCGAGCCGATATAGGCGGTGAGCCCGGCATTCTTCGCGGAAAGATCGATCTCGTCGGCGCCGAGCAGGAACAGAACGTCGAGCCCGCCCGTAACCATCCCGGTGGCGTTGAGACCGCCCTCCCCCGGCACGAAGCCGAGGTCGAGCCCGCCGACGCGCGAGGCCGCGGTGTGCAGAACGGCAAAGCCGTTCCACTCGTCCGTCACCGCGCCGACAGCCCCGGCAAGCGCCGCCGCCGTTGCCGCCACACCGGGCACCGCAAGCGCGCCCTGGCCGATCAGGATCAGCGGCCGCTGCGCCTCGGAAAGCCTGGCGAAGAAGCTGCCGTTGCCGGCGGCGAGATCGGCGAGCGTATCGGTGCCGGCGCCAAGATGCTCATAGCCGTAGCGCAGTTCGCCCGCCTCGCCGATGACGCCGACCGGGAATTTTCCGGCGCGCCAGCGCTTGCGGATCCGGGCGTTGAGCACGGCCGCCTCGTAGCGCGGATTGGCGCCGATGATCAGCAGCGCATCGGCCGTCTCGATGCCCTGGATCGTCGGGTTGAACAGGTAGCTGGCGCGGCCGGCGGAGCCGTCCAGGAGGGAACCATCCTGCCGGCAGTCGACATTGACCGAGCCGAGCGACGCCATCAGCGTCTTCAGCGCGAACATTTCCTCGACGGAGGCGAGGTCGCCGGCGATCGCGCCGATTTTCTTGCCGTTCGACGCGGCGACGGCGGCCTTGACGACGCCGAAGGCTTCGGCCCAGGTCGCGGGCTGCAGCCGGCCATCCTTGCGGACGTAAGGCCGGTCGAGGCGCTGCGTCTTCAGGCCGTCCCAGATGAAGCGGGTCTTGTCCGAGATCCACTCCTCGTTGATCTCCTCGTTGAGGCGCGGCATGATGCGCATCACCTCACGGCCGCGCGTGTCGACTCGGATGGCGCTGCCCAGCGCATCCATGACGTCGATCGATTCGGTCTTGCCGAGTTCCCACGGACGGGCATGGAACGCATAGGGCTTCGAGGTCAGCGCGCCGACCGGGCAAAGGTCGACGACATTGCCCTGCAGCTCGGAGGTCATCGCCTGCTCGAGATAGGTGGTGATCTCGGCGTCCTCGCCGCGGCCGATCAGGCCGAGCTCGGCGATCCCGGCCACTTCCGTGGTGAAGCGGACGCAGCGCGTGCAGTGGATGCAGCGGTTCATCACCGTCTTGACCAGCGGGCCGATATACTTGTCCTCGACGGCGCGCTTGTTCTCGCGATAGCGGGTCGAATCGATGCCGAAGGCCATCGCCTGGTCCTGCAGGTCGCATTCGCCGCCCTGGTCGCAGATCGGGCAGTCGAGCGGATGGTTGATCAGCAGGAATTCCATCACGCCTTCGCGGGCCTTCTTGACCATCGGCGTGGTGGTGAAGACCTCCGGCGCCTCGCCGTTCGGGCCGGGGCGCAGGTCGCGCACGCCCATGGCGCAGGAGGCGGCCGGCTTCGGCGGCCCGCCCTTCACCTCGATCAGACACATGCGGCAGTTGCCGGCGACCGAGAGCCGCTCGTGGAAACAGAAACGCGGAACCTCGGCGCCGGCTTCCTCGCATGCCTGCAGCAGCGTGAAATGATCCGGGACCTCGATTTCTCTTCCGTCGACCTTCAGCTTCGCCATGTTCGTACTCGATCCTGTCTGTCGTCCGGCCCTGACAGAAGCCGGCTGTCCATCGTCCGTCGCGCCGCGAGACTGAAGGCCCCGCCAACAGCAGGCCGCAGTGCTTCGCTTCGAGACATCACCTGCCGGTCAGCGCCTTCGCCTGACCGATCCAGTCGTCCTTCACTACCCGTCCGGCCAGGCCGAGCCTTTCGTCGACCGCCGCGGCGTCCGCAGCGCTCCAGCCGGCGATCGTCGCCAGATCGGCGATGCCGATCCCCTTCAGCACCTGCTCGAGCTTCGGCCCGATGCCGCCGATCCGCTTCAGATCCGCCGCCGCCTTGGACGGCGCCCGAGGAGGCCGCGCCTTGGCGACCGGCTTCTCCGGCGCGTCCGCGGCCTTTGTTGCCGCATCCGGCGCCGTCCGAACCGGGACCACCTTCGCCACCGGCATCGGCACCACCACCGCCGCGGCGACCGCCGCCTGGGTGGCGATCTCGACTTCGGCCAGTTCCTCGACGATCTCCTCGACCGTCTCGGCGACCTCGACCGAGGCCTCCGCCGCGCTCTTGCGCATCGTCTCGACCGCGCCCTGAAGGGCGCCGAACAGGCTGCCGGCGATGTGGGACCCGACGCCGAGACCTACGGCCGCCGTGGCGGCGACGAGCGCCGCCGGATGCGCCATCAGCGGGTGGATCGGCATCGCGCCGGACATCCAGGCCCGGATGCCGAAGGGATCGTCCGCCGCCGCGTCAGCCGTCCCGGTCGTGCCGGACGGAAATGCCGAACCTGCCGTCTCCTGCGCTGACGCCGTCATCGCCTCTCCTATTCCGCCGCTTCGAGAACGGCTCCTTCCGAGGTGGAATTGCGTGTGTATTCGTCGATCCGCTTTTCCATCTCGGGGCGGAAATTGCGGATCAGGCCCTGGATCGGCCAGGCGGCCGCGTCGCCGAGCGCGCAGATCGTGTGGCCCTCGATCTGCTTGCTGACGTCGAACAGCATGTCGATCTCGCGCTTCTGCGCCTTGCCGACGACCATGCGCTCCATCACGCGCATCATCCAGCCCGTGCCCTCGCGGCAGGGCGTGCACTGGCCGCAGCTCTCATGTTTGTAGAAAGCCGCGAGACGCCAGATCGCCTTGATGATGTCGGTGGAGCGGTCCATGACGATGACGGCTGCCGTGCCGAAGGACGACTTCACGTCGCGCATGCCGTCGAAGTCCATCGGCGCGTCGAGGATCAGTTCGCCCTTGACCACCGGACAGGACGAGCCGCCCGGAATGACGGCGAGCAGGTTGTCGAAGCCGCCGCGCACGCCGCCGCAATGCTTCTCGATCAGTTCGCGGAAGGGAATGCCCATCGCCTCCTCGACCGTGCAGGGCCGGTTGACGTGGCCGGAGACCATGAACAGCTTGGTGCCGACATTGTTGGGACGGCCGATCGAGGAGAACCAGGCAGCGCCGCGGCGCAGGATGGTCGGGGCGACGGCGATCGACTCGACGTTGTTGACCGTGGTCGGGCAGCCATAAAGGCCCATATTCGCCGGGAACGGCGGCTTCAGGCGCGGCTGACCTTTCTTGCCCTCGAGGCTTTCGAGCAGCGCCGTCTCCTCGCCGCAGATATAGGCGCCGGCGCCGTGATGGACGAAGACGTCCATGTCCCAGCCATGCTTGTTGTTCTTGCCGAGAAGGCCCGCGTCATAGCACTCGTCGATCGCCGCCTGCAGCGCCTCGCGCTCGCGCATGTATTCGCCGCGCACATAGATATAGGCGGCATGCGCGCCCATGGCGAAGCTCGCGATCAGGCAGCCCTCGATCAGCGTGTGCGGATCGTGGCGCATGATGTCGCGATCCTTGCAGGTGCCCGGCTCGGACTCGTCGGCATTGACGACGAGATAGTGCGGACGCCCGTCGCTCTCCTTCGGCATGAAGGACCATTTGAGGCCGGTCGGGAAGCCGGCGCCGCCGCGGCCGCGCAGGCCCGAGGCCTTCATCTCGTTGATGATCCAGTCGCGGCCCTTTTCCAGGATCGCCTTAGTGCCGTCCCAGTGGCCGCGCGCCATGGCGCCGCGAAGGGTCTTCTCCTTCAGGCCGTAAAGGTTGGTGAAGATGCGATCCTGATCGTTCAGCATAGTCTCATTCCGCAGGTTCTTCGACGAAGTCGAAACGTTTCTCGGTGCGGGTCGGCCGCCTGTCGATTCTGTTTCGCCTAGCGCGGCTTCTTGCCGAAGACGCGGATATACTCCGCCTCCCCGCCGCGTGCCAAGGCGTCGGCCTGTCTCAGCCAGTCGTCACGCTCGATCCGGCCCTTGAAATTCAGGTAGCCGTCGACCCATTCGCGCTCGGCCGGAGACCAGCCGGCGATCTGCGCGAAGGTGAAGATGCCGAGCTCGTGCAGGATGCCCTCGATCTTCGGACCGATGCCCGAGATCAGCTTCAGGTCGTCCGGCCTGTCGGGACGGTCGATGCCGGCCGGCCGGTCCTCGTGGTCGAGGGAAGGCTTGCCTTCCGGCGTCCCGGTGACGGGCTCCCCGGCCTTGTCGGCGGTGTCGCCCGAGGCTTCCGCATTCTCGGCCGCCTCTTCCTTGTCGGTCGCCGGGGTCACGACCGCCGGGTTGGTCTCCTCGGCATGGGTGACCGGCTTGGCCGCATTCGAGGGCGGCACCTGCGCCTCGTGCGAACCGGCGGGCGAGGCCGGCGCCGGCTCCTCGACAGGATGCACGGGAAGCTCGCTCGTCAGCGTCGTCAGGCCGCCTTCCGGCGCCGAGACGATCCGGTCGATCTGCGGGCCGGTCTTGACGGAGGCGCCGTTGCCGGCCTCGAACGCATCGATGATCCCGCCCAGCGTATCGACCGTCAGGTCTTCATAGGTGTCCTTGAAGATCACCACCATCGGCGCGTTGACGCAGGCGCCCTGACACTCCACCTCTTCCCAGGAGAGCGTGCCGGCCGCGTTCGGCGTCAGCGGCTCCGCATGGATGCGGCTCTTGCACAGGCGGATCAGATCCTCGGAGCCGCGCAGCATGCAAGGGGTCGTGCCGCAGACCTGCACATGGGCGCGGGTTCCGACCGGCTTCAACTGGAACTGGGTGTAGAAGGTCGCGACCTCGAGGACGCGGATATAGGGCATGTCGAGCATGACCGCGACCGCCTCGATCGCCGCCTTGGTGACCCAGCCGTCCTGTTCCTGCGCCCGCATCAACAGCGGAATGACGGCGGACTGCTGGCGGCCTTCCGGATATTTGCGGATCGTCGCCTCGGCCCACGTCGCATTGTCGTTGCTGAAGGCGAACTTTTCTGGCTGGACGCTGTCATCGGCTAGTCGGCGGACGGACATTCGCTCGTACCCTATCAGTTAATCTTGCCGCAGCGCGACCGCGTCACAGTGACGAACTCGCAGGCATAGGCAGACTTTTCTTTCTGCAGAAACAGGATGGTGTTGGTGCCGTTGGCGCTGGCGGCGCGGATCTCGTAGCCGTCCGACAGCACGTCGCGCAGCGTCCGGCCGCTCGACGACGACTGCGCCGTCACGGTGTCCTGCGCCAGCGCGGGAACGGCCGAGAGGAAAACGGTCGCGGCAAGGACCAGGGCGCGGCTCATCGGTCGACCTCGCCGAAAACGATGTCGAGCGAGCCGAGAATCGCCGAGACGTCGGCGAGCTGGTAGCCGCGACAGATGAAATCCATCGCCTGGAGATGGGCATAGCCCGGTGCGCGGATCTTGCAGCGGTAGGGCTTGTTGGTGCCGTCGGCGACGAGATAGACGCCGAACTCGCCCTTCGGCGCCTCGACGGCCGCGTAAACTTCTCCGGCCGGTACGTGGTAGCCTTCGGTGTAGAGCTTGAAGTGATGGATCAGCGCCTCCATCGACCGCTTCATCTCGCCTCGCTTCGGCGGTACGACCTTGCCGTCGAGCGACGAGACAGGACCGGTCTTGGCGACGCCGAGCAGCCGGTCGACGCACTGGCGCATGATCTTCGCCGATTCGCGCATCTCGATCATGCGGATCAGGTACCGGTCGTAGCAGTCGCCATTCTTGCCGATCGGGATGTCGAAATCGAGGTCGGAATAGCATTCATAGGGCTGCGAACGGCGCAGGTCCCAGGCAACGCCCGAGCCGCGCACCATGACGCCGGAGAAGCCCCAGGCCCAGGCATCCTTGATGTCGACGATGCCGATGTCGACATTGCGCTGCTTGAAGATGCGGTTTTCCGTCAGAAGCGCGTCGATGTCGTCGACAGTCTTGAGGAAAGGATCGATCCACTTGCCGATGTCCTCGACGAGCTGATGCGGCAGGTCCTGATGCACGCCACCTGGGCGGAAATAGGCCGCATGCATGCGCGAGCCCGAGGCACGCTCGTAGAAGACCATCAGCTTCTCGCGCTCCTCGAAACCCCAGAGCGGCGGCGTCAGCGCGCCGACGTCCATCGCCTGGGTGGTGACGTTGAGCAGATGCGACAGGATGCGGCCGATTTCGGAATAGAGCACGCGGATCAACTGGCCGCGGATCGGGATCGTGATGCCGAGCAGCTTTTCGACGGCCAGCGAATAGGCATGCTCCTGGTTCATCGGCGCGACATAGTCGAGGCGGTCGAAATAGGGCAGCGCCTGCAGATAGGTCTTCGTCTCGATCAGCTTCTCGGTGCCGCGATGCAGGAGGCCGATATGGGGATCGACCCGCTCGACGATCTCGCCGTCCAGTTCGAGCACCAGCCGCAGAACGCCGTGCGCCGCCGGATGCTGCGGGCCGAAATTGATGTTGAAGTTGCGGACATTGTGTTCGTTCATTGCGACGCTCCGCGCTCAGGCGCTGACTTCGGTATCGATACGGCCTTCGGGCGCGCGGGCGGTTCCGCGCACCCCGCCTTACTGCTTCGCCTTCTCGTCTCCCGGCAGCACGTAGTCCGTGCCCTCCCAGGGCGAGAGAAAGTCGAAATTGCGGAACTCCTGCTTGAGCTCGACCGGCTCGTAGATGACCCGCTTGGCCTCGTCATCATAGCGCACCTCGACGAAGCCCGTCGTCGGAAAATCTTTGCGCAGCGGATAGCCCTCGAAACCGTAATCGGTGAGGATCCGGCGCAGGTCCGGATGGCCGGTGAAGAGGATGCCGTACATGTCGTAGGCCTCGCGCTCGAACCAGTCGGCGCCCGGGAAGACGCCGGTGATCGACGGCACGGGCTCGTCCTCGGCGCAGGCGAGCTTGACGCGGATGCGCTCGTTCTTCGTCGGCGAGAGGAAGTGGTAGACCACCTCGAAGCGCGACGGGCGCTGCGGATAGTCGGCGCCGCAGACGTCGATGAAGCTGACGAAGCCGAGGCGCGGATCGTCCCTGAGGAACGTCACCAGCTCGACGACGCCGGCGGGTGTCGTCGAGAGCGTCAGCTCGCCATGGGCGATCACCGCGGCCTCGACCAGCGAGGAGCGCGACTCGCGGATATAGGTGGAAAGCTCGTTCAGGGCTTCGCTCATCTGTCCTTGATCCTTCCCCGCGTCTCAGCGCTCGATCGTGCCGGTTCTGCGGATCTTCTTCTGCAGCAGAAGCACGCCGTAAAGCAGCGCCTCCGCCGTGGGGGGACAGCCCGGGACATAGATGTCGACGGGCACGACCCGGTCGCAGCCGCGAACGACCGCATAGGAATAGTGGTAGTAGCCGCCGCCATTGGCGCAGGAGCCCATCGAGATGACGTAGCGCGGCTCGGGCATCTGGTCGTAGACCTTGCGCAATGCCGGCGCCATCTTGTTGGTCAGCGTGCCCGCGACGATCATCACGTCGGACTGGCGCGGGCTGGCGCGCGGCGCGAAGCCGAAACGCTCGACGTCGTAGCGCGGCATCGAGAGCTGCATCATCTCGACGGCACAGCATGCCAGACCAAAGGTCATCCACATCAGCGAGCCGGTGCGGGCCCAGGTGATCAGCTCGTCGGTCGAGGTAACGAGAAAGCCCTTGTCGGCGAGCTCGTTGCTGATCTCGCCGAAGAATGCATCATCGCTGCCGATCGGCCTGCCGTTCGCGTCGACGAGCCCTTTTGCCGCCGGCGCGACGAGGGGGGTGCCGGTTGCTACTCCCATTCGAGTGCTCCCTTCTTCCATTCATAGATGAAGCCGATGGTCAGCACGCCGAGGAAGACCATCATCGACCAGAAGCCGAACCAGCCGATCTCGCCGAAGGAGACCGCCCAGGGAAACAGGAACGCGACTTCGAGATCGAAGATGATGAACAGGATCGACACCAGGTAGAAGCGGATGTCGAACTTCATGCGCGCATCGTCGAAGGCGTTGAAGCCGCACTCGTAGGCCGACAGCTTTTCCGAATCGGGCGCCTTGTAGGCGACGGCGAAGGGCGCGATCAGCAGCGCCACGCCGATCACCAGCGCGATACCGAGAAAGATCGCGATCGGAAGGTAGGAGGCGAGTAGGTCTGTCATTGAATGCATCCCTGCCGGTGGCGGGTCGGGCGACCGTTCGCCGCGCCTGTCGCCGGCCGAAAAGAGTGTGCGACGGCTCGTCGTTAGCGCAGGCCGCGCCTTCGTGCAAGCCTCGGACAGGCTTTTCGCCACCTTGTCGACCCCCGATCTGGGCAGCGCCCCGCTTGGCTATGCCGCAATGCGGTCGCCACTCTGCCGCACTGCGGCATCAACCTCCTAAAACGATTGAACAATTCGTTTCCTCCATAACAATGGTGGAAAGCGGTTCTGCGACTTTCGAGCGCAACGGTGGTGCGGCGCCCCGGGGCATGCTAGGAGAGCGCCGGACCGGAAGGCCGCCCCAGCCGGGCGCGGCCGGATGGCGTCCGAGACACCGTGCCCTCCAGGGATCTTACAAAGACGCTCCGATGACCGAGAACAGACTTGCCGCCTTCGCGCGCGAAAAGGGATATGTGCCGCTCGCCTGGGCCGGCTCCACCTCGACGATGGACTACCTGAATTTCGGCGATGCGCTGAGCCCGGTGATGGTCTCGCTGCTGTCGGGCCTTACCGTGCGACGTATCCCCTCGAAGTCGAAGACGCTGCGCATGGCCTGCGTCGGCACGATCGGCCACGGCTTTGCCGACGGCGAGGTCTGGTTCTGGGGCACCGGCTGCTCGCCCTACAGCAATCCGTCCGCGCCCGCGGCCGAGCGCGTGCCGTTCACGGTGCCGCCGGGATCCGATTTCCGCGTGACCGCGACGCGCGGGCCGCTGTCGGAGGAACTGCTGACCGGCCGCCCGAGCGCCGGCACGGGGGTCTACGGCGATCCCGTCTGGCTGCTGCCGCGCTTCTACGCCCCGAAGGTCGAGAAGACATGGAAGCTCGGCGTCATCCTGCATCTCTCCGAACTCGCAGACCGCGGCTATGTCGCCAGGGTCCGCGACGGCCTGCTGCGCTATGTGATCCCGGAGGAATTCGCCGACAGCGTCCACCTGATTACCACGGTGACGCCGATCGGCACCACGCCGCTCAAGGACAAGGTCGACGAGATCCTCGCCTGCGAGCGGATCGTCTCCACCAGCCTGCACGGCATGGTCATGGCGGAATGCTACGGCATTCCCTGCCTGCACTTCCCGACGAAGCAGGGCGGCCTGATGGATCACGGGCTGGAGGTTTCCGACGGGCTCGACCTGCGCGTCATCGACCTCTATCGCGGCCTCGGCAAGAGCCGCATCCCCGTCTTCGCCCAGCCGCATGGCGCAGCCACCGACTGGCAGGCGGTGATGGATGCCGTCGACCGTGCCTGGACGCCCGTGGCGCTTGATGGCGACCGGCTGATCGAGGCCTTCCCGCTCGACCGCCATCCCCTGTCTGCCCGCGCGGGCGCGACCGTCTGGGACGATCCGGTGCTGCAGGGACTGCAATTGCAGCACGACGTCGCGGAACTCAGGCGGCAGGACAAGCTCGCGCGCTGAGGTCGCGGGACCGCTGGACAGCCGCGGTCAAACCTGTTTTTCTGGGGCCGCCCCTTCCGTCGGGGCTTGCGCCCTGAGACCCGGGAGGATGGCATGGACGTGCGCCGGCTTCGCGATCCCTTCACCGCTCTCGGCGTCGCCTTGCATTTCCTCGGCCAGCGCGCGCCGTTTTCGACCTTCAAGGCCGCCGATCTCGTCTCGACGGTCGACGGGCAGATCCGGCGCGAGCATTATCTGATGGCGCTCGACGGCCAGAAGGTCGCCGGCTATATCGGCTGGGCTCTCTTCGACAACGAGACCGCCGACCGCCTGACCGCGACAGGCGAGCAGCCGTCGAACGATCTCGCGGCAAAATTCGCCAAGGGCGGCGACGCCGTGTGGCTGCTGACCGTCGCCGCGACGCGCACCGATGCCTTACGAAAGCTGCTCGCCGCCGGCCGGAGTCTCTATCCCGGCAAGCGGATCCTCGGTGTCCGCCACGGCGCCGCCAAGGACCATCTCGTGCGCAGCATGACGATCAACCCGCTGGCGGAAAGCCGGCGCAGCACCTTTGCGACGCTTTCCGGCACCGACGACAGCGGCACGAACCGCACGCCGGACGACGGCGACACCACGGACGCCTGACCTCCCCTTCCCCGCAATCTTGTCAGGACGTGCGAGAACCGGCCCAGTTTTCGTCCCCGCAAGCCGCGTCTTCGCGACAGCCGCGACATATTTGCGAAACAATCGGGGCGAAGCTTCGTCCGCATCGGCCGGCGCGATGCACAACACCCAGAAATGAACGCTTTCGGCCGATGGCAACGTACGCACCCCTCTTGCGCCCGGCATGGCGGGGTGTAGCATCGAATGCGAATATAAGAATATTCTGCAACGCCAGAGGAAGGGTTTGGGACGTTGAAGAGTGATCGCGGCCGGACGTGCCGCGACGATATCCCCACGGCACTGGACCGTCTGACGTCGCCAATGCGCCGGCTCGACCGGCGCGGGATTGTCCAGGCCCGGCAGGCGGCTGCCGGGCCTGGTGCATACGACAGGTCTCGATGAGATGCCGGACGATGGTCGCGGTGGCTGACGGAGGGCGCGAAGCGCGTCACCGCCAGGCTGCGGGCGACGACTTCGGCTTGACCACACGCGATCGCCGGGATGCCGGCCGGTGACCGTCCGGGCCGGCCGGCGCCCTGGCAGCAACGACACCTCGCCTTGTGACGGCCACGGCCGCCGGGCGCCTGACCTGCCGATGGGCCCGTGCGGACGCCCGCCGGCGGTGTCCAAAGGGAGAGCAGACATGGCAAGTTTCGGCACCTCGGCACAACACGCCGACTATCTGATCAACGGCTTCTGGGCATGGTCGCGCTACGGCGGATCCGGCGCGCGCGACTGGGCAAGCA
The DNA here is from genome assembly GCF_041928815.1 of Ensifer soli. Taxonomy (NCBI): domain Bacteria; kingdom Pseudomonadati; phylum Pseudomonadota; class Alphaproteobacteria; order Hyphomicrobiales; family Rhizobiaceae; genus Ensifer; species Ensifer soli. The sequence continues at coordinate 287,965 of NZ_JBHFEI010000008.1, forward strand.
ACACGATCTCGGTCAATGTCTCGAACCTGACCACGGCCGACCGCGCGCTGGCGGAGACGGCGCTCCAGCTCTGGGCGGATGTCGCCAACGTCACCTTCACCTTCACGACCGGCGCCGCCAACATCACCTATGCCGACCCGAACAACTCGACCCAGGCCGACTGCGCCTATGACGTCAACAACGGCAATCTTTCCAATGCCGTGGTGACGATCGGGCAGAACTACGGCGGCGCGCCGCGCGGCGAGACCTTCATCCACGAGACCGGCCACGCCCTCGGCCTCGGCCATCTCGGCCCCTATAACGGTTCGATGAGCAACAGCGTCTTCACCAACGACACTGTGCAGTGGTCGATCATGTCCTACGGCCGGCAGAACGAGTTCGGCTGGACCGGCAGCGACATCTCCGTCGATTCGCCGGCCATGTCCGACATCCGCGCGGTGCAGCAGATCTACGGCGCCAACACGACGACGCGCAACGGCACGACGACCTACGGCTACAACACCAATGCCGGCGCCACCTACAACTTCGCCACCAATACGACGCCGAACTTTACGATCTACGACACAGGCGGCATCGATACGATCGACGCGTCGGGCTGGAACGGCAACCAGACCATCTCGCTGGTCGCCGGCACGTGGTCGTCGCTGCGCGGCTTCACCAACAATGTCGGCATCTATGAGACCACGACGATCGAGAACGCGATCGGCGGCGGCGGCAACGACACGATCACCGGCAACTCGGCCGCCAACCGGCTCGACGGCAACGGCGGCAACGACACGCTGTCGGGCGCGGCCGGCTCCGATACGCTGAATGGCGGCCTCGGCGACGACACGCTTCTGGGCGGCGACGGCTTCGACACGCTGAATGGCGGCGCCGGCAAGGACTCGCTCCAGGGCGGGGCGAACGACGACACGCTGCGCGGCGGCGACGATGCGGACACGCTCGACGGCGGCGCCGGCAGCGACACCGCCTCCTATTCCGATGCGACCGGCGGCGTGCAGGCCGACATCGGCGGCAAATACGGCAAGGTGACGCTGCCCAACGGCACCATCGTGGCGGACACGTTCATCTCGATCGAGAACCTCGAAGGCTCGAACTTCGCCGACAAGCTGATCGGCGACGGCGCCGCCAACACGCTTTCCGGCCTCAACGGCGATGACGAGCTCTTAGGGGGCGGCGGAAACGATTCGCTCGGCGGCGGAGACGGAAACGACCTGATGAACGGCGGCGAGGGCCAGGACCTCTATGACGGCGGCGCCGGCCTCGACACCGTCACCTATGCAAGCGAGACGGCCGGGATCGACGCGGACCTCGCCAAGGAGCCGACCGCCGGCAAGGTGACGACCAAGTCGAACAATCTGGTTGAGACGCTGATCGATGTCGAGAACATCATCGGCACGAACTTCGCCGACACGATCAAGGGCGACGCGAAAGGCAACGAGCTCTCCGGCGGCGCCGGCGACGACGCGATCGAAGGCCGTGCCGGCAACGACACGCTCGACGGCGGCAACGGCAACGATACGCTGAACGGGGGCGACGGCTCTGATACGGTCACCTATGCCTCGAACGGCGCCGGCGTGCAGGCGAGCCTTGCCACCAACACCGGCAAGACGACGGTCAGCGGCGCGTTCTACACCGACACCTTCGTCTCGGTCGAGAACCTGACCGGTTCGGCCTTCAACGACCAGCTCGAAGGCAACAGCGGCGCCAACACGCTCGTCGGCGGCGCCGGCGACGACATCATCACGGGCGGCGCCGGCCAGGACGCGATGAATGGCGGCGACGGCATCGATACGGTCAATTTCTCCGGTGAAACGGTGGGCGTCTCGGCCGACCTTTCTACGGGCAAGGCAACGATCGGCTCGATCACCGAGACGATCCTCAACTTCGAGAACGTCAACGGCTCGGCCTTCAACGACTCCCTGCGCGGGACCTCCGGCAACAACCGCATTGCCGGTCTTGCCGGCAGCGACACGCTCGATGGCGGCGCAGGCATCGATACGGCAGACTATAGCGAGAAGACCACGTCGATCGTGGTCGCCCTCAACGGCGCGGTCCAGGTGGCCGTCACCGTCAATGGCGCGGCCGAAGACCTGATCGTCAATTTCGAGAATGTGATCGGCGGTTCCGCCGCCGATACACTGACCGGCGACAGCCTCGTCAACGTGCTGACGGGCCAGGGCGGCAACGACATTCTCGACGGCAAGGGCGGCGCCGACACGATGAACGGCGGCCTCGGCAATGACAGCTATTTCGTCGACGATGCCGGCGATGTCGTCATCGACGGCGCCGGCCTCGGCACCGCCGATGTCGTGACGACAACGGTCTCCTATACGCTCGCGGCCGGCGCCGAGATCGAGACGCTGCAGCTTGTGGCCGGCGCCGCCGCTCTCAACCTCACGGGCAACGAGTTCGCCAATGCGCTGATCGGCAATGATGGAGCGAACGTCCTCGACGGCAAGGCCGGCGCCGATACGATGCGCGGCCTCGGCGGCAACGATACCTATTTCGTCGACAATGTCGGCGACAAGGTTCTCGAAGCGTCCGGCGGTGGAACGGATACGGTCAACGCCTCCGTCTCCTTCGCCCTCACGGGGCAGGAGATCGAGCGGCTTGTTCTGACCGGCACCGATGCGATCAACGGCACCGGCAACAGCGGCCGCAACACCATCACCGGCAACGACGCCGCCAACATCATCGACGGCGGCACCAATGCCGACACGATGGCCGGCGGCGGTGGCAACGACATCTATTATGTCGATCACGTCGGCGATCGGGTCCTCGAATCGGCCAACAACGGAACGGACGTCGTGCGTGCCTATATCAGCTTCTCCCTTGCCGGACAGGCGATCGAGAACCTGACGCTCATCGGTACGGCCGCGATCAACGGCACCGGCAACAGTGCTGCAAACGTGCTGACGGGCAACGACGCAGCCAACACTTTGACGGGCGCAGGCGGCAACGACTCTCTGAACGGCAGGGGCGGTGCCGACACGATGATCGGCGGCACGGGCAACGACAGTTACGTCGTCGACAATATCGGCGACCGCGTCGTGGAACTTGCAAACGAAGGCACGGATATCGTCAACGCCTCCGTCAGCTTCTCTCTTGTCGGCCTTGCGGTGGAAAACCTCACCCTGACCGGTGGCGGCAGCATCGACGGGACCGGCAACAGTGCCCGCAACACGATCACCGGCAATGCCGGCGCGAACCTTCTCGACGGCGGCGGCAATGCGGATGTCATGGCCGGCCTCGGCGGCAACGACACCTATATCGTTGACAATGTCGGCGACAGGGTCCTGGAGGCGGCCAACAACGGCACCGACCATGTCAGATCGTCCGTCAGCTTCTCGCTCGCAGGCCAGGCGATCGAAAACCTGACGCTGACCGGCACCGGCGCGACCAGTGCCACCGGCAACAGCGGAGCGAACACGATCGTCGGCAACAATGGTGCCAACGTCATCGACGGCGGCGCGAACGCCGACATCCTCACGGGCGGCGGCGGCGCGGACAGCTTCGCCTTCTCCACGGCGCTCGGCGCGACCAATATCGACCGGATCATGGATTTCTCCGTGGTGGATGACACGATCCGGCTGAGCAAGACCATCTTCAGTGCCCTGGCCCTCGGCGCACTCAACGAGGCAGCCTTCAAGGATGTCTCCGCAGGAGCGATCGATAGCAGCGACCGTATCCTCTACAATAAGACCACGGGCGCGCTTTCCTACGATGCGGATGGCAGCGGCGCCGGCGCGGCATTCCAGTTTGCGATCCTCGACAACAAGGCGGCCATCGGAGCGGCGGATTTCTTCGTCGTCTGACGCACGAACCGAAAAGACGTCCCCGTCGACGGCGGGGACGGGGACGGGGACGGGAGAACGGAGCACTACAGCGTCTCCGTTCCTTCGGCTTCGATCAGATCAAGGATCTAAAGCGTGTCGCGACCTCTCAGATTCGCTCATACGCTCTAGGGTCGAAACCCAATCAAGCAGTTGATGATGTTGCTTATCCATGATTCATTACCTGCGGAGGCAGGAGTGTTTGAGCATGGCAGGTGAATTCTGGCTTGATGA